>CAXRAW010000127.1:0-4388 GCA_964228785.1 Flavobacteriaceae bacterium | reverse complement strand
AAATATTTTGTCCGCTGTAATCTAATTTTGTAACTGTTTTTTCCATGATTGTCGTATTTATATGATATTGATGGAAAGATAAACACTTAACTTTGGGTTAGATATTACAAACATAAGGGCTAACGCAGCATTCAAAACAACTCATTAAGCCTAGCAGAAAGGGAAGATGAGTTCTATAATCAACTAATTCGAGGCAAGCCTTTGGGAATTAAACTCTTGGCTATTTCCCTCCGATTAAATCACCGTCAATTTCAAGAAGTTACAGAATAAAATCAAAAGGACAAACTTGTCTCGTTATCTGTGCAGAATTTTCTTAAAAACTTTCAAGAATGCATTATATTTGCCATCATCATGACAAAGCAAGAAGATCAGTTTAAAAAAGTCATATCTCATGCAAAAGAATATGGTTATATTTTTCAGTCAAGTGAGATATACGACGGACTCAGCGCAGTATACGACTACGCACAAAATGGAGTAGAACTAAAGAAAAATATTCGTGACTACTGGTGGAAAGCCATGGTGCAAATGCATGAAAATATCGTAGGAATAGATGCTGCTATTCTAATGCATCCAACAACTTGGAAAGC
Organism: Flavobacteriaceae bacterium; assembly: GCA_964228785.1. GTDB lineage: Bacteria > Bacteroidota > Bacteroidia > Flavobacteriales > Flavobacteriaceae > Polaribacter. Next base: position 3,801 of record CAXRAW010000127.1, on the reverse strand, counting down.
TTCTGGGCATGTAGATGCCTTCAATGATCCCTTAATTGACAACAAAGATTCAAAAAAGCGCTATAGAGCCGATGTTTTGGTAGAAGATTTCAGAGAGAAAATTAGTGTAAAAATTCAAAAAGATATCATAAAAGCAAGAAAGCGTTTTGGAGAAGCATTCGATGAAAAAGAATTTAGAAGCACAAATCCCAATGTCCTAAGGCGTCAAAAGCAGGTCGATGAAATTACACAGGAGCTAACAAGGGTTCAGGAAGAAAATGATTTGGAAGGATTTAGAAACCTCATTACCCATTTAGGAATAACCTGCCCTGTCTCAGGTTCTAAAAACTGGACCAATGTAAAACAGTTCAATCTAATGTTTGGATCGCAATTAGGAGCATCCGCTGAAAGTTCTATGAAAGTCTATCTGCGTCCTGAAACCGCACAAGGGATTTTTGTCAACTTTCTAAATGTTCAAAAAACAGGTCGAATGAAAATTCCATTTGGAATTGCCCAGACTGGAAAAGCATTCAGAAATGAGATTGTAGCTAGACAATTCATTTTTAGAATGCGAGAGTTTGAGCAGATGGAAATGCAATTCTTTGTAAAGCCCGGAACCCAGAAAGAATGGTATGAACAATGGAAAGAAACCCGTTTAAAGTGGCATCTAAGTTTAGGAATGGGAGCAGAGAACTATCGCTTTCATGACCACGAAAAATTAGCCCATTATGCAGATGCAGCAGCCGATATAGAATTTCAATTTCCATTTGGATTTAAAGAGCTGGAGGGAATTCACTCTAGAACAGATTTTGATCTAAAGGCACACGAAGAATTTTCAGGTAAAAAGTTACAATATTTTGATCACGAAGACAATGAAAATTATGTCCCCTGTGTGGTAGAGACATCTATCGGACTAGACAGGATGTTCTTGGCTGTCTTTTCAAGCTCATTAAAAGAGGAGACTCTAGATGACGGATCAACACGAACAGTATTACGCCTTCCTCCAGTTTTAGCACCAACAAAAGCAGCAGTATTGCCCTTGATAAAAAGAGATGGATTACCAGAAATTGCACGTAAAATCACTGAGGAATTAAAATGGGATTTTAACGTAATTTATGACGAGAAAGATGCTATAGGTCGAAGATATAGGAGGCAAGATGCCGTGGGAACGCCATTCTGTATTACAGTAGATCACGATACCTTAAAAGAAAATACGGTAACGATTCGGTATAGAGATACCATGCAGCAGCAACGGGTAGGCATCAAAGACCTACAAAAAATCATCAAACAGGAAACAGATATTCGCTCTTGGCTTATGAAAGTAAATCAATAGAGGGAGTCTTACAATTGAATCCCAATACTCACTCCTGCTTTAGTAACAATTATAGGTGAATCTTTGCCAAACAGATTTCTTCCCATTCCTCCGTAAATGTCCACCATAAACCCATCAGAAGAGATGTATTTGTAGCCTAGAGTTAAGCCCAATGCCCCTGAATACTCAGTAATGATTCCATGAGTCTCATCAGCCCTTGGTTGTAGGCAAAGAATAGTTCACCAAAAAAATTCCATACATTTTGAGGAGAAAAGTAGTGCCTCACAAAAGCTGTGTACATGCGATTTCCATTGTATCTAAAGTCAGAGTTTTAAAAAATGACATATGTCACAGAGGAATGACAAGGTAAAAGCGAAATAAGCCTTTGGTTATTAACAACTAGAACCCTGAATATCTCCCTTTTTAAGTTACAAAACTGTCTTTTAGTCATCAAAGAATCATATCATTTTCCCCTGTTAGGAAACACAACATTTTTTAAAAGAATCTAGCTCTTCTTATTCATTTTTGCCCAGGTATCTCTCAATCCTACAGTCTTATTAAACACCAATTTTTCTGGAGTAGCATCATCATCAACAGCAAAATACCCTAATCTTTGAAATTGAAAACGGTCACCAACCTTGGCAGTTTTTAGGCTTGGTTCTACGTAGGCATTGATGACCTTTAAGGAAGTGGGATTCAAGAACTCCATGAAGTCGATGTCTTTATGACCGTCTGGTGCTTCATCAGAAAACAAACGATCGTAGACTCTTACTTCTGCCTCTATAGCGTGTTGGATAGACACCCAGTGCAACGTGCCCTTTACTTTACGCATACTTTCTTCTGTTCCACCCCCTGATTTACTTTTTGGGTCATAGGTACAGTGAATTGCTGTGATGTTTCCATCAGCGTCTTTTATCACACGTTCACCTTTAATGATATAGGCATTTTTTAACCGAACTTCTTTATGTAAAGTCAATCTAAAAAATTTCCTGTTGGCATTTTCTTTAAAATCTGCACGCTCAATATAGAGTTCTCTTGAAAATGGAACTTTACGGAAGCCCGCTTGTTCATCTTCTTGATTATTTTCTGCTGATAGTTCCTCTTCTTGTCCTTCTGGATAATTGGTAATGATTAATTTTACAGGGTCTAAAACTCCCATCACTCGATTAGCAGTCTTATTTAAATCTTCACGAATTTTAAATTCTAAGAGTGCTACATCAATGACATTTTCTCGTTTTGAAACACCTACGGTTTCAATGAAATTACGAATGGAAGCTGGGGTATATCCGCGACGCCTAAGTCCAGAAATGGTTGGCATTCTGGGGTCATCCCACCCAGCTACAATTCCTGCATCTACCAAGCGCATTAGTTTTCGCTTGCTCATGATGGTGTAGCTCAAGTTTAAACGGGAGAATTCACGTTGTTTTGGAATCAAAGGAAAATGTGATTTTCCATGGATATAAACACGATCTCTGAACCAGTTGTATAATTCACGGTGAGGTTTAAACTCTAATGAACATAAAGAATGAGAAATCTGCTCGATATAATCACTTTCACCATGAGTCCAATCATACATAGGATATATACACCAATCGTTAACTGTCCTGTGGTGATGCTTGTAAAGAATCCGATACATGATAGGATCTCGCATTAACATATTTGGGCTGCTCATATCAATTTTAGCACGTAATACGTGATCTCCCTCTTTGAAATCACCCAATTTCATTTTCTTGAAAAGCGTCAAGTTCTCCTCAACAGAACGATCTCGATAGGGACTATTTTTACCAACTTGCGTTGGAGTTCCTTTTTGTTCAGCAATTTCTTCGGAAGTTTGACTATCTACATAGGCAAATCCGTCTTGAATCAACAGAAGTGCCCAATCATACAGTTGCTGAAAATAATCTGAAGAGTACAATTCATTTGCCCATTGATATCCCAACCATGCAATGTCATTTTTAATAGCATCTACATACTCTTGTTCTTCTTTGGCTGGATTGGTATCGTCGAAACGTAAGTTTACAGGAGCGTTGTAATGCTCCCCCAAACTAAAACTAATCCCAATGGCTTTGGTATGACCAATGTGAAGGTATCCGTTGGGCTCTGGAGGAAAACGAAACCGCAAGTTTTCTTTTGGCATCCCTTTTGCCAAGTCCTCCTCAATAATTTGCTCTATAAAGTTCAATGACTTCTTTTCTTCAGACATTTTGTTAACTAACAATTGAAGGGCAAAATTAAGTAAAATTCGTCGTAATAAATGTTTTGAAGTGAATTCAACTGGCAAATGCATAATCAGTTGATTTGAAGATGAATATGATCATCATGGCGAACAGCGCTACAGCCTTGAAATCAGATTTTATCTGACCGAAGTTTGGAGTATCCAATAAATTTGGTACAAATTTTAAGCGGATTTATTGATTGTTTTAATTTTCATTTCAAGTTCTTTTTCAGCAGGAGTTTTAAAGTTTAAACTAGAGTGTAATCTTTGATAATTATACCATTTTATATAGCCT
>CAXRAW010000126.1:0-5880 GCA_964228785.1 Flavobacteriaceae bacterium | reverse complement strand
CATTGTATTTAATTGTTCCAAGACCAAATCCAATTTCGGCAAAGAATCGCACATTGTTTTTATTGACAAATATATTTCTGAGGGTTGGAACGAATGCGTAAGAATGGTAATGTGAATCTACATTGCCTACTTTAAGATCGTTGAGAGTGGCGTAAGTAAAATTTACATCAATCGAGGTTTTATCGGAGATCAAATAGCCTATGGATGGCTTAATGACAAATCCGTTTGACCCAGATTCAAATGTATCTGACGATCCAAAAAGTGGAAGCGCTGCAACGGTGAATTTAAGGTCGTTTTTTTTTGATTGACCGAATCCATTAGAAATAGCCATGGATAGTAATACGGATAATAGAAGGCTCTTTTTCATTGTGTATATGATTAAAATTAAAAAATACCTTGTAGAACAATAACCATACCATTTATTTTACGTCTGTAGCAAAGCGGCATCCTTTTTTGCCTACAAAAGGCAAAAAAGATATAACGGAGAGCCCGACCCGTAGGGGAACGCCCTAAAAAAATAAGGGCTATTGTAAGTTTGGTCTGTGTAGCATTGATCCAAAGAATCCTTTGCTGGGCACCGCTAAATAATGTCTAGCGATGCTCTAACCACCTTATAGACTTTGGAAAGTTCTTCTTTTGTAATTACATAAGGCACTTGTAGGTAAATGGTGTTTCCAAGGGGTCTTAAAAACACGCCTCGCTGCATAAAAAATTTGAGCAGTTGGTCTCGTAGGCTCCCATATCTTTCGGTGGTAACATTGAGGTCTAACGCAAAAATGACTCCAATATGACGTGCTGATTTCACCTTGGGATGGAGTCGGATTTTGGAGGCAAACGCAGCATGAGCTGCGGCGATCTGTTTGAGATTCTTTTGAATTTCCTCTGTCTGCAACAGTTTGATTCCTGCCAAAGCAGCTGAACAGGCAACGGGATTTGCTGAATATGTATGGCAGTGAAAGAAGCCCTTAGTGATATCATCACTTAAAAAAGCAGCGTAAATAGCCTCGGTACACGAGGTAATTGCCATGGGAAGCAGTCCTGCGGTTAGCGCCTTGCTCAGACAGATAATGTCTGGCTTGGTGGCTATATGATCGGAGGCAAAGTGTGTTCCCGTTTTTCCAAATCCTGTCATGACCTCATCTGCAATGGTGACGATTCTGTTTGTCTTACAGAACTGAAGGATGCTGTTTAATCCGTTAGCATCGTGGATTTTCATTCCTGCTGCTCCTTGTACTAAAGGCTCGTAGATGAACCCTGCTACATCATTATTGCAAATATATTTTTGAAGTAGTTCTAAAATTTCGTGCTCGTTCTCTCCATTAGGAACTGGAATGCGCTTAACTTCCATCAATACGTCTTTAAAAGGACCGTTGTATATCGACAATCCAGAGACACTCATCGCGCCAAAGGTATCTCCGTGGAATCCTTCTTCAAATGCGATCAATATGGTTCGTTGTTCTCCTCGGTTAAAGTGATATTGCAGTGCCATCTTAATGCTGGCCTCTACGGCAGTGGAGCCATTATCGTTAAAGAAAATCCTGTTCTGCCCTTGGGGTAACATCTTGATGAGTTCTTCTGATAGTTTCACCGCAGGCTCATGTGTAAAATCGCTAAACATTACCTGATCCAACTGCTGCATTTGTCGAGATACTTTACGGGTGATGTATTCGTTACAATGCCCAAAAATACAGGTGTACCAAGAAGAGATGGCATCGATATATTCATTGCCATGCTCATCTGTTAAGACACAGCCTTTTGCCTTTACAATTGCAAGGCTTTCTGGGCTTAGCTGATGCTGTTTTAAGGGGTGCCACAGATGTTTTTGATCTCTTTGTTGAAGATTCATCTATAAAAAATCTTTGAGGTGTGCTGCATATTCTTTAACTACATTTTGATCAAAATAGGGTTCTTCATCAATTCTCCCAATGATGGGGACTTGTGTCATTTTTTGAATGATCGCTTCGGAAGTGGGATGCTCATCTCCTGAGAAAATAATCGATACTTCAAATCCTTTTTCTTTGAGTAATTTTACCGTTAGCAGCGTGTGATTAATACTCCCTAGATAATGTCTCGATACAACGATGACCTTGTATTGAGGATGAATTAGATCTAGGATGGTCTCTGCATCGTTAAGAGGAACAAGCAAGCCTCCTGCTCCTTCTATGACTAGGTGATTTGTTGTTACAGGCTTCTGAATTTTATCCAATACAATGTTTATCCCATCAATTTCTGCGGATGCGTGCGGACTCATTGGCGTATTTAAAGCATAGCTGCTGGGATGAAAAACCGACTTGGTATTGGAGACCAACTGTTTTACCTTGTCGGTATCTGAAAAATGTAAATCTCCTGACTGAATGGGCTTCCAGTAGTCAGCTTTAAGGGCTTCGGTGACCACTGCTGCAACGATGGTTTTACCAACTTCGGTAGAAATGCCTGTGATAAAATAGCTCTTTTGCTTCATTCCTGTACAAAAGTACGAAGCATGGTTAAGACATGGGTCATCTCCTCAAAAGAATTATAGGAATGTAAACAAAAGCGAATACGTTCTTTTCCTCTTGGAACTGTAGGTGAAAGGATGGGTTTTACGCCAAAGCCAGCATCTTGGAGGCTTTTTGCTATCAATTGAACCTGTCTATTTCCCGAAATTATGCAACTATGAATGGAAGAATGACTGGAAATAAAAAATCGTTTCAACCCCAGTCGGGAGATCTCTTCTCTAAAAAATTCAATGTTTTTTCTCAATATATGGTGTCTATTAGACTCTTTTATCTCCTGATAACTCAGTAAAATAGTCGCTAGTGAATGTGGTGGAAGTCCTGTAGTGTAGATCAAACTACGAGAAAAGTTCACCAAATACTGTTTTAGCTTTTCTGACCCTAAAATAGCCGCTCCATGGCAGCCTAGTGCTTTCCCAAAAGTGACAATCCTTGCGAACACCTCAGAGGATAGCTCTTGAGTTAATCCGCCACCCGAATCTCCAACAACTCCAATAGAATGTGCTTCGTCTAGGATTAAATGTGCTCCATAACGACGAATGATTGTATTCATCTCCTTTACGTCGGGAGAATCTCCATCCATAGAAAAAACAGCCTCAGTCACTACATAGACTGCTGTTGACGAAGCCTTGTGGTTTGATGTTATTTTGATGAGCTTTTTTTCTAAGTCTGATAGTTTGTTATGTTCAAATTTATAGGATTTGGCATGACTCATTTTTATACCATCGCGAATGGAAGCATGCACCAACTCATCATATAAAATTACATCGCCTCGTTGTGGAACTGACGAGAAAAACCCAATGTTGGCATCATAGCCCGAATTAAACATTAGTGCTGCTTCTGAACGATGAAACGCACACAGCAGTTCCTCTACTTCTTGGTAGAATTGATGATTTCCAGAGATCAATCGGGATCCCGTAGCTCCGTTTTGTATGACCTCTCTCCAAATTAGGAGCTCGTGAGCCTTGTGAAAAATAGCGGCATTGGCAGATAGTCCCAGGTAATCATTCGAAGAAAAATCAATAGGATAACTTCCTCTAGGAAGCTGTCTCAAAGAATTGCTTTCGACTCTCTGATCGAGTTTTTCTTGTAGTTTTTTTGGTAAATCCATCCCCACAAAAGTAGCTAAAATCTCCTACCTTTGCGTTTTGAAATTCGACAGTAACCCAAGAGATGACTCTTAAAGAAAAATGGGATTTTTTAGTGACCAAGCTCACCCAGCAATTCTCAGATGGAGAAGATTTAAATCTTGATGGAATCATCTACCTAATTGGTGTTCAGGAACTAGGGCAGGGAAAACGTCGATTTAAGAAAGACGAAAAAATAAATCTGATGCATATTGCCATCTGCCGATTGCTTGAACCTTTTGGATATTATACGTTTGAGTATTTTGATGACGATGGCTGGCCACATTATCAAATGCTTACTGAGCTGCCGAATCTAAAACCTGGCGAACAAACTATTCTAATGAAACAGGCAATTGTAGGCTATTTTGAAGAAATTGCTTTTTTTGAGTAACTCAAACGTGACATCAGGCTAAATTACTTCTTGGTCTTAAACAGTTTTAGAACAACAATCAGTTCTTTGGACTTTCACGATCTCGAAAGCCTCTGTAAATGCCTAGAAGTAATTGGAAAACAGCATCAGTTTTCGCAGAGAAAAAGTACCTTTGGAGTGCTTTTTGAAAAATAAAAATGAAATCCATATTCATGAGAAGATTATTACTCCTAGTGGTATTAACGAGTACTCTCGTTCAGGCCCAATACACCGTTAAAGGCACGATACAACCTACAAAAAAATACAGATGGGCGCTCTTGTATAAAATAGAAGGAACCAAAGAACGCTTTATTGAGAACTCAGAAATTAACAACCAGTTACAAACAACAAATGGAAAGACCTTAACCATAGGAACTTTTGAATTTCAACTTCCCGCCAATGCAGAGCCAGGAGCATATAGGGTCACTTATGACTTAAAAAAGAATAGCTATATCGATTTCCTTTTCAATAAAGAAGATGTGGCATTTTCTTTTAATCCCAAAGATGCAGAATCCACGATACGTTATACCAAATCAAAAGAAAATCAGCTATACATGCAGTTTCTTGGAGACCTTTCTGTCGCTCAATATACGATAGACTCACTGCAAGTGGCCTATCTAAAAGCACCCTCAGAAACCATAGAGGCTTCATATAAAAAAGCGGTCGAAGAGATTCAAAAGATTCAATACGCTTATAACGAGTCCTCAAAAGGACGTTTAGTTCACCACTTTATCAAGGCAACAGATCGATACAACGCTCCAACAGTGGCAAAAAATCCACAAGAATATGTACAAGGGATCGTTGATCACTTTTTTGATCATATCGATTTTACCAACACCCACCTGTACAATTCGTCTTTCTTGGTTGATCGTGTCAAAGACTACGTTTTTTACATGAATTATTCTCAAGATCCCGATCAGCAACAACACTATTATTTAAAAGCTACTAATAGTGTCATTGCTAAAATAAATGACCTTCCTTTTAAAGCAGCTATTGTTGAGTTTCTCATCACAGAATTTGCAAGATCTAACAATTCCGCCCTGGTAGATCATCTCTTTGCCAATCATTACAATACGCTTCCTGTAGAACAGCAAAACGCAGAATTTAAAAAACAGATCAATGCTGCTATGGCCATTGCCATTGGCGAGATCGCACCTGATTTCTCATGGACAGAGAACGGCAACCAAGTCGCTCTATCCGACCTCAATGATGGGACTAGCTATTTACTTATTTTCTACAGTACATCATGCCCCCACTGTTTGCGAGAAGTTCCCAAGGTGTATGAGTTGTCCAAAGAGAAAAAGAATACCAAAGTCATTGCCTTTGCCATGGAGACCTCAGATAAAAAATGGAAAAAATACGTAGTAGATTTTAAAGGATGGCATCATGTGTTAGGGTTAGACAAGTGGGACAATAAAATTGCCAAAACCTATCAAATTACCTCTACACCAACATATTTTGTACTGGGAATGGACAAAAGAATTATCGCAAACCCCGAGACGTTAAGTGAGCTAAAAGTACTTGTAGAAGAACTCCATTAAAAGTGATAAAACGCATCCTCCAGATGTTCAATATCCAATCCCTCCTTGGTTTTAGTAATTGCAATAATGTCAAATCGCACCTCCACATCCAAGTCGTTCTGTTCCACATACTCATTTATTGCCGAGGTTAGTAGCCTCATTTTTTTTTCTTTAACAAAATCCTGCGGATCTCCAAACTCTTTGGTGCTTCGCGTTTTTACCTCTACAGCAGCAAGAACTTCCCCTTTAGATGCGATAATGTCCACCTCTGCCTTCTGAAACCGCCAGTTCTTCTCCAAAATGGCATATCCCTTTTGCAGTAAAAAATC
>CAXRAW010000125.1:0-29142 GCA_964228785.1 Flavobacteriaceae bacterium | reverse complement strand
TTGACCCATACCCAAAGTATGAGTCTCATCAAATAAAATGAAAAAAGCATTGTATTTTTGCTAGATGGATTTTAAACTACAATCAGAGTTTCATCCCACTGGTGATCAGCCAGAAGCCATCAGACAACTTTCAGAGGGCATCCTGGGCAACGAGAAATACCAAACCCTACTGGGTGTTACGGGTTCTGGCAAAACGTTTACAGTGGCCAACGTAGTAGAAAAGATCAATCGACCCACGTTGGTGTTGGCGCATAACAAAACCTTAGCAGCGCAACTGTACTCAGAGTTCAAGCAATTTTTCCCTAATAATGCCATAGAATATTTCGTTTCTTACTACGATTACTACCAACCAGAAGCTTATATCCCCGTAACGGGAACTTACATCGAAAAAGATCTTTCTATCAACGATGATATCGAACGACTTCGCCTGAGTACCACTTCTTCGCTGTTATCTGGACGCAGAGATATTTTAGTCGTTGCATCTGTGTCTTGTCTGTATGGAATTGGCAATCCCGTTGAATTTAAAAAGAACGTCATTCCCATTGAAGCCGGTCAGATGATTTCTAGAACAAGATTTTTACATCAGTTAGTGACAAGCCTCTACTCTAGAACTGATGTAGAGATTAAAAGTGGAACTTTTAAAGTAAAAGGAGATGTAGTAACGATCTTTCCTTCTTATGGAGAAAATGGGTACCGAGTTCATTTTTTTGGTGATGAAATTGAAGAAATTGAAGCCATTGATATCGTTAACAATACCGTGATTGAACGTTTTAAGAACTTAACCATCTACCCTGCAAACCTTTTTGTGACCTCGCCAGATGTATTACAAAATGCCATTCATCAAATTCAGGATGATTTAATGAAGCAATACGATTATTTCAAAGAAATAGGAAAGCATTTAGAAGCCAAGCGATTGAAAGAACGCACAGAATTTGACCTAGAAATGATTCGTGAGCTAGGCTACTGTTCTGGAATAGAAAATTACTCTCGCTATCTGGACGGAAGAGCAGCAGGAACTCGACCGTTCTGTCTGCTAGACTATTTTCCCGAGGACTATTTGATGGTGATTGATGAAAGCCACGTAACGATCCCCCAAACACATGCGATGTATGGCGGTGATCGAAGTCGAAAAGAAAATTTGGTAGAATATGGATTCCGACTGCCTGCCGCCATGGATAACAGACCATTAAAATTTGAGGAGTTTGTAGCCCTTCAACATCAGGTGATTTATGTAAGTGCAACACCTGCTGATTATGAACTGCAAAATACCGAAGGATTATTTGTAGAACAGGTGATACGACCCACTGGCTTGCTAGATCCAGAAATTGAAATACGCCCAAGTCTCAACCAGATTGATGATTTGATTGAGGAAATCCAGACAAGAGTAGAAAAAGATGAACGTACTTTAGTGACAACGCTGACCAAAAGAATGGCAGAAGAACTCACCAAATACCTTACCAGAATTCAGATTCGCTGTCGCTACATTCATTCTGATGTAGATACCTTAGAACGTGTAGAGATCATGCAAGACTTACGTAAGGGATTGTTTGATGTCTTGGTGGGTGTCAATTTATTACGGGAAGGGCTAGACTTACCTGAAGTTTCTCTTGTGGCGATTCTAGATGCTGACAAAGAGGGATTCTTGCGTTCGCATCGGTCACTCACACAAACAGTAGGGAGAGCAGCTAGGAATGTCTCGGGAAAAGCCATCATGTATGCGGATAAGATAACTCGAAGTATGCAATTGACTATCGATGAGACTACGCGACGTAGAGAAAAGCAAATTACCTACAATACTCAACATGGCATTACGCCCAAGCAAATCAATAAAAAGATCGATGAAACACTATCCAAGAAAGCCGTAGCATCTTACCAATACCATACGGCCGTTCAAAAAGCAGCAGAACAAGATTTGCAATACTTGCCTAAAGGTGAAATTGAAAAGCGTGTTCGGGACAAGAGAAAACAGATGGAGGAAGCTGCCAGAGCCTTAGATTTTATTGTTGCTGCACAGCTCAGAGACGAGATTAAAATTTTAAAGAAGCAGTTATCATTTTTATGATCTAAAAAGAAAAAATCAAAATATTTTTAAAACTTACACAGTTTGTGAGATACTACCTTTTCCTTTGAGTTGCTACCTTCTTTGGCACTTGGGGATCTTCTGCTTGCCCATTTTGTGGGGCCTGTAGCTGCGCACTCCCTTGGGTTTGTATCTTCGTAATTAAGGGTTGTACTTGGGCATAGGGTTGTGTACCCAAAGCGTTTAGTATACTATTGACTTCTTCTAGGGTGAAGGTTAAATTGATTTCGTTCATGAGTGTTAGTTGTAAGGTTGAGTTATATTATTTTTTCGGTATTGAAAATATTTCCGAGCTATCAAATTATTTTACTTTTTTAGCTAATGCATCAACTTTTTTGGTAAGTTTTTCTAGAGCGGACTCAAACTTATCGTTTAATTCTTTAATGGCACCTACGGTAAGTACGCTTAAACCTCCATCGTTGGCACCAGAATGTATATTGTTCTTGCCCATTCTGACTATTGTATTATCTATAATGCAATGGTCTCATCTTATGTATCCGTAAACTTGCAAGGTGATGTAATGTGTGCCTCTGCTATAACCCATGCACAAGTGAGCATCGAACTTACCATTTCCTTTTAGAGGTATGATGGAGGTTCCATGAGTGTGTCCGTAGTGAAATTTTCCAGCAGTTTCTCCTTGGTGTGAAACCATAACGTCATTTAGGTAGGTGTTTCCATCATATACATTATTGTCCCATACGTAACTAGTATGATCAGCCTTTCTGCCAAAACTATGAACTACATGATCATTTTTTTCACTATCATATGTTGTAATTGTCACCAAGATAGCAGTTGCGTCATCAGGGACGTTGGGAACGTCTTGATCAGTGACTAGTCTTCTGGCACTTTCAGTAAAACGAATATTTACGGGTGTGTTCATGAAATGGAATGTATTAAGGCCTTCCGCTCCACTTGCCTTGATTGTTCCATTCACCTCCAACTTCGCCCCTGCACTTGGCGTCGTCCCAATGCCGACGTTGCCGTTTGGTGCTAAAACAAGGGCATCTCTTATCTCTCTACCTGAACCATTATAAAAATGACTTTGAAAGCTTATTTGTAAGCCTTGACCAGATACATGGGAATTACTTATTTGATAATAATCATTATTGTTACTCTCTCTTGAGAGTCTCAGAGGATTATTATCCGTAGTTATTCCCAACTTCACACCTGGATCTAGACTCGTCGTCCCAATGCCTACGTTGCCTTCTACAAGAAGACCATTAGTAGGAGCAGCGTTTGTTCCTGAATAGGTTGCACCGATAGCGACTCCACCCTCCACATCTAGTTTACTTTTTGGATCATCCGTCCCAATGCCTACGTTGCCAGCTTTGTTAATAAACATGCATGAGGTTCCATTGCTTTGAAAATCCATACCTTCGTGAGAATGATTTGCTCTCGAATTCAATGTAAGGTTATCGTTCAGTTGTCCATCAATCCCCTCTCTTTTTAGAATTAACCCATAAGAACGATCATCATTACCATGATTTATAAATACTTTTCCTTTAATATCTAACTTCGCCCCTGTACTTGGCGTCGTCCCAATGCCTACGTTGCCGTCTATGCCTACGTTGCCGTCTCCTTGGAAAACAGCGATATCACGAGTTGTTCCGTTATTTTTCTCTCCCCTAATGATAAAGGCTTCATCTGCATTAATATCATCTCCAAACCCTAAAACTAATTTTCCCTTGTTAGAGCTGCCTTCGGCATACAATCTAGCACCATCACTACTTCCGTCTGTTTTAACAAATTGTATATATTCTTTTTTATTTGCAATAGAAGAGTTATCCGTGTGAGAGTAATCCGTGTGAACTGAAAATTGCCCCATTGCTCCTTCTAACCTAAGGGTTCCATTTATATGCAATTTTTCTTTTGGATCATCCGTCCCAATACCGACGTTGCCTTCTACAAGAAGACCATTAGTAGGAGCAGCGTTTGTTCCTGAATTGGTTGCCCCGATAGCGACTCCACCCTCCACATCTAGTTTACTTTTTGGATCATCCGTCCCAATACCGACGTTGCCTGCAAAAGAACTGTCACCAGCACCACTAACGGTTAGCGAACCAATTCTTAATGCACCATCAGTTCCTGAGAAAACTTCGCTAGCATCAATAGCATCAGTTAAGAACGTAAATTTTTTATCTGATTGATCAAACCCAAAGAATCCAACTCGTGCTTGTCCATCATAGTATCTAAACTCAATCCCTCTATCTTTATTATCATTAACACTTGGCGCTGTATCACCACCTAGAGTAAGTACAGGATCATCAATGGTAACAGTTGTTGAGTTTGTTGTAGTTGTAGTACCGTTAACCGTAAGATTACCATCGATAATCAAGTCAGACTGAGCATTAATATCGCCTTCGACTGTCAATGATCCTTTTGTGACTGTATTACCTGTACTTGAAGCTACTGTAAATTTATCCGTTGCAATGTCAAAATCTCCATCTATACCAGTATCACCTGTGACGTCTAAAGTAGTATCTAATGTAACGGCTTTATCTACGTTTAAGGTGCCTTTTACCGTAGTCGTGGCACCACTGGATGCTATATTAACAGCACCGCCATTAGTTGCTAATGATGTAGCTCCTGTAGAATCTAAGGTAGAAACGCTCGTATCGCCTGTGACGTCTAAAGTAGTATTTAATGTAACAGCTTTATCTACGTTTAAGGTGCCTTTTACCGTAGTCGTGGCACCACTAGTGGCAATATCAACAGCTCCGCCAGCAGTAGCTAGTGATGTAGCTCCTGTAGAATCTAAGGTAGAAACGCTCGTGTCGCCTGTGACATCCAAAGTTCCGTCAAGAGAGGTATTTCCAGCCACCTCCAACTTCACCTCTGCACTTGGTACGATCCCAATGCCTACGTTGCCATTGGCATCAATGCTAAGATCGTCTACTTTATTTACGGAAGAGTCAATAAGATCCTCTAGTTTTGCTTGAGTAATTTTACTTCCTGACAGAAATTCTTGCTTTAATTGTTGTTTGTTTTTTGTACTCATCAATTATTGAATGTTGTTGTAGTCATTAATCGTTTAAATAATGTTCTGTACTTGATGTAGAACCTCTTTTAATGGTGCTGTCTCACTTGTATCGTACATTTATTTACTTTTTAGTTTGTATTAAAAATTTTCACTCGTTTAAATTGACACTCACTGTTTGGTATTTGACTATTTTCTTTTGTTGAAGGTATTCACTTTCTACTTCACTGACCTTCTGTTAGAATTTCACCATAAGGAGGCAACACTAATAGAGTTTTTAGCTCTGTCTGTCTTACCATTGAGAAACGATATTTCCTAAAAAAATGTCATTTTCTTTGACTGCTTTACGGTAAATAGCTAAACGGATTAACGATAAAAATCCCGAATTGCCCTAATCTAATATAGGGTGGAGAATTCTAAGAACTGCCGTAAGAACTACCTCCTAGATTGAAATACTTATTCCAGACTCTACTGTTCACAATCATAGTAACTCTTTATGTTTAATTATTCTGCCATCGATTGATAACGCTTCTTAACTTGGAATAAAAATTCTTCTTCGCTAATCATGATGGGTTCGCTTTTAAAGTTTATCCTTAAAAATAACTATTTTCCCACAAAATGTTATGTCCCCTGTCCGTTTGGTACTACTTGGATTACCCAAGAAATAAAATCATTGCCGTCTGGAGTTGAAGTAGGGTCTATTTGCCACCTATTAATTATTGTATTACTTGTTATTGTTTCAATAAATGTAGCACTTCTGTGCTGATGATCGCCATCTGAGTTAAAGAATTGCTTAATTGTCTTCCATTGGGTATAGGCACCAGTACCCTTTTTTATGTTCCAAGAATGTAAATTACTGTCGCCAGAAGCCGTATGATTACTAACATGAATATGATGGATTAGTTTGGAACCTGCTGGAAAATTTATGGAAATCTGACTTTTCCAAGAATTTGTGTCATAGGACACTTCTTCAAAAATTGTATGAGCGTCAAAAAGCGGAGACTGTATGGATTCTTGAATCGTAAGATTTGTACATTTAATATCACCCGATACCTCCAACTTCACCCCTGCACTTGGCGTCGTTCCAATGCCGACGTTGCCTTCTTGATCTATCCTCAAGCGCTCAGAACCATTAGTGAGAATTGTCAAAACACCATCTCCTACTTGATTTAATCCCGTATCATGATCTCCAATTGCTAAGTTTATATTCGGAGTGTAGTCGTCGTGAGTGGGTTGTAATCCGATACCTACTTTACCATTAAAGTAACTATTAGTACCCTTGGCGTTTAATATTCCTTCAATAGTTGTATTGCCTGTTACCTCTAAAGTTCCGTTGAGGGAGGTATTCCCATCTACCTCCAACTTCACCCCTGTACTTGGCGTCGTTCCAATGCCGACGTTACCGTTTTTAATGACCATTTTTTCAATATTTCCTTGATGGAAACTCAATAATTGATCTGATTTGGAATTTAGGATCGTTCTCCCATTTGAATCTTGAAGCAATGCATAATTATCTTTATCTACACTGTCTATATGAGCAATTCCTGCCCAGTTTGGCTGACCCAGATCTCCAATTTTTAAAGTCTGGCCAATTGTTCCAATTTTTGCATTCCCATTCACCGTCAATTTCTCATTCTCACTTGGACTTGTTGTCCCAATACCGACGTTGCCGTTGGCATCAATACTAAGGTCGTCCACTTTGTTTACGGAAGAATCGATAAGATTTTCTAATTTTGCTTGAGTAATTTTACTTCCTGACAGAAATTCTTGCTTTAAATCTTGTTTGTTTTTTGTACTCATCAATTTTTGATTTAAAAAAGTTATTTATTGAATGAATGTTATTGCAATCGTTAATCGTTTGAACAATGTTCTGTACGGTAGAATGATTTTTAGAGTTCAATCGTGACGTTGGAAGATTGTACTTCTTCTCCCGATGAGCTGATCGCTTTTAAGTAAAAATCAGTAGTCGCACTAATGGTGGAAGTTAAAAAGTACTGATTTGTATGTTCAGCCTCCCAATGAACAAAGCTGTTACCTATCGTATTGTCATCGCCAATGACCAGTTCTTTTCCAGCAATTTCATCAAGGTACTCCTTTGTATTACTCACATCTTCTATAAGCTGATTGGATGCGTCATCATACAAGTTGTAAATCATCCCCTCTTGAGGGTTTTCTAAGACAATTAATGTTTTTTCTCCGTGATGTAGCTTGGTATCCAACGGATATATTGTTAAGTCATCATTTAGCTTTGAATGTATCTGTACTGTTTTTAAAAGTTGTGCGAATGCACCTGTCCTTGGGTCAATAGCCAATATATCACACAAATGATCCTTTATAATGGGGTTCGTTGTAAACACAAGATCATTGCCATTGCCTACCAGTGGAGAGGCTATGGATAGTTTTGTTTGTCGATCTCTTAAACAATAAAGAATGTGTTTTTGACTGTTTCTAAGTACGATGCTAGCACTTGTGTTGTAGTGTGTAGGCTCGTTTGAAACCTCTACTATTAAATTGTTTTTTGGAAGGGGATCTTTTTTAACAAAATCATTGATGGGTGTTTCTTTGGGCGATATATATACAGGAACTCTAGAGGGACCTTGTGGCTTTTGATACAATCGATCTGCTAGAGATTGATATATCCCAGGAGCACTTATACTTGAATCTGGTAAAGCTTGCATCGAAGGTCCTCGAGAGGGTGGGGCTGCCTGATATCCCTGAAAATTACCTGATCTAGGATCAACGTTATTTCCTAAATTTTGTAAGGCTTGTTCTGTCCTTCGCTGCCATTCTTCTCCAGAGTGGTAGGGTTCCCCTTTTCCAAATGTTTGACCATCATTTCTTATAGGTCCTTGAAACCTCTCTTGGGGCATCATATCTTCTTCACGAGAAAAAGTATCATAAGGATGTACTGATCGTGAATCTCTCTTTAACCGTTGAAAGGGTTCTTGATAACGGTCTTTCTGAAAAGGAAGTTCTCTCCCTCTTTGTTGCGTTCTATGCTCAAAAGAGCCTCTAGAACTATGTTGTTTGGCGTGGTTCCACTGTTTTTGTAACTCAGCATCCATTGCTGCAAATCCTCGCCCGCTACTTCTTACAGGTCTTTGGTTTTCCCTCTTAGATATCGTATTTTCTTCATCAAGAAAAGCACCATAGGAGTTTGTCTGACGTGAACCCCTCCTTGACTGTTGAAAAGGTTTCTGGTATGGATCCTTTTCAAAAGAACGCTCTTCTTCTCTAACAGGATTTCCACGCTCAAAAGAACTTGTGGGACTATTTTGTTTAACATAGTTCCATTCTTTCCGCAACTCGGCATCCATTTCCCACAACCGCCTTCTTTTCACTGACTGCATCATATGACTACTTACTTTTTTTATTAATAAGTGAACTTGTTTATGTATTCATAAAAAGCATCACACAAGATGTGATCAACGGTTCTTTGTAACATCTTTTTTTAGAGGGATACTTCCTTTTTTACTTTGTTCATAGGCTAATGCTGCATCCAATGCATCCATTTTCTTTTGTACCTCTATGGTTCCTAGATCAAAAGTGTTAGCGTATTGCTGCGCTGCTGCCATTTGTTCGAAGGCTTTGTAAGGCGAATTTGAGTTGGATTTTTCTTCAGCAGGCTTTGGCTTTTTCTGAGCATCGGGTGTGTATTGTTTTTGTCCTGATAATATCGCACTAAGATCTTTGGCAAAATCATCTTTCTCTTCAACAGGAGAAGTTTGAGATTCTAGGTCTTCCCAAGCAAAAGCCTCACTGGTGGATGTCTGACTATCGTCCTCTACATTAGCAGTATTCTTTGTCAGCGACATCCCTATACTTGCGTGATCAATCACGTCTTCTTTTTGAGTAGGAACTTCTTCTATAGAAAAGCTTAAAGATTCTCCATTATCTGGGTGAATTGTAGATGAAAAAGAGTTACTAACATCGTTAGAAGATTGTTTTTCTGGAACAATATGAGCTTCTTCAATCTCATAGGCTTTCCCATAAGAGGATTCTTTTACATCTTTGTCTTCCTCAATCGTTTCAGCATCCCAACCAAAGGCCTCACTAACTTCAGCTTTCTCAACATTCTCCTGCGAGAGCACCTCTAAAGCTGTGGAATGAGATTCGCTTGGTTCTTCAGAAGTTGTCGAGGAACCCGTAGTCTCCTCTTCGCCAATTTCATAAGCGAATGGCGCTGCATACCCTCCTTCCTGTGAGGAAGTATCTTCATCGTCCCAAGCAAAAGCATCACTTATTTCAGTTTCTTGAGAGTTCCCGTCTGGTAAAGCCTTATAAGATTTTGAACGAGCCTCTGTAGATGAATTCTCGGTATATGATTCCGCATAGACTTCCTGTTTGTAAACTTCTGTAAACGTACTATCTGAATAAGGTTCATGATTTGAAATCTCTCGATGACTATGCTCTTGAATAGGTTCTGCTTTTCGAGGAATCTCAGAGATTTTTGTAGGTGCTAAATAATTTGTAGCGGAACGTGTTTGCTTGGGCATCTTCTTCCGAGAGTGCATGCCAGCATCTTTTTTAAATTGATACAGTTCTTGTTCAATTTCAAATATTTTTCCAATCATAATTTAAAGAGTTGTTAGTGCTTTCTGGAGATATTCACATTAAAAAAAATGAAACATCCATCATTAAATTTAAATCACACAGCGAAATGGTCATAGATGTTCCATGTGACCAAACAAGTGAAAACAAATATGAACACATGAAATCTGTAAGAAAAAAATACATTTTTGGAAAAGTGATATTTTTATACTACTATTCATTTTTAGAAGCGTTATTCCTGTTCCAAACAGGCTTTGAGAGAAGAGCAGGTGCTACCTTGACTTGTAAGGTGTTTTGAAACTGATCATCCAGTCTTTTTGCTTCATCTTGATCAGTAACCCCCAAAATATTTGAGAAATACTGTATGATCATCTCCCCAGAACCCTCATAACTTGGTAATCCCTCCAATTCGGAGTTGAATAGATCACCCGAAATCCATACCTGCTCTAGATGTTTAAGGTCGTATTCTGCATAATATGTAAAGTGTGGAATCCAAGATCTATCAGGCGCTTCCCCGTCGATACAGATAAGACCGGAGACATACCCTTGCTGCCCTAATTTTTCCCAACGTTGATCGTCGTTGCCTGACTCGTTTTTAGCTATATGATCAACTTCCAAGAGTACCGGGGATTGTAAAATGTCACTTTGTGTATTAGCGTAGTAGCGAAAGGTCCATGTTTTTTTGGTATTTGCTTTACTAAAAATGGAAAGTGTTGTAAGTTCGGGGTACTTTTTTATGTCTGTCATGAGAAGATGGTCTCCGTCACTTTTAGAGCTTACAAATTTAAGTAGTGCTTTGGGAAAGTGTTTGTGGCGAAGTACTCCTCCTTCTAATTTCCTAAGACCTAGCAGGATTTGTTCTTTATTCAGTGAGCCCTCCTGCATCTTTTCATTCATTTGAGCGAGAATATCGGATACCGTATAATGTTTAGTATCGGTATCATGGGCATTCCCAGTAGAAGACTGAGCAACTAATTGTTGCAATACTATCTGCATGTTACTCAATTGATCTTCCAAGCGGTTCAATGTACTGCGCAGATGCGCCACCTCACTATCATCTTTTGAGTGTAACTCCGTTAGGGCTTTCTCAGTAACTAGAGATTGTTCTTTGGATACACTATTATTGTTTCCCTCGACGTCTTCAGTTTGTGAGGAGGTCGTTTCTTCTGGAACTGATTGCAAACTTTTTGAAAGTGTGGTAGGTGTTGATTTTTCTTGTGCATCTTCTAGTGCATCAAATAGCGCACTATTTGCAGAAGAGATTTCTTGGTCATCTTTAGCTGGTGGAGCTTCCCATGAAAACGATGCTGTCAAGTTTTCTGAAACGGTTTCGTCTTTGTCTGAGTCTGAAGATACAGATAAGGAAGAAGCGACTTCACCTAACTGCTCATCTGCTTTTTCTTCTTTGAATTTCTTTGTATCCAAAGACGAAGCCAAGGCTTCTTCTGATGGCAGAGAAAGTTGTAAAGACTCTCCATGGTCAGGATGCGATACAAGCACATTGCTTTCAAGAACGTCATTTCCT
Source organism: Flavobacteriaceae bacterium (assembly GCA_964228785.1). Classification (GTDB taxonomy): domain Bacteria; phylum Bacteroidota; class Bacteroidia; order Flavobacteriales; family Flavobacteriaceae; genus Polaribacter. The sequence continues at coordinate 18,009 of CAXRAW010000125.1, read as the reverse complement.
GAAGAATCAAATATACTACTGTTTGACATACTTTTACTTTTTTAAATTACTTATGTGAAACCTTTACGAAACTAATTTTGCGAAGGTCTCTGTGTTTTAATGTATTGATAAATAACGAGGATAGTGTTTTAAAATAGGTACCCGTTTTTAGATTTTCTAAGGTTTTGAATTTTGTGAGGCTACGTACATTAGAAATTTTTGTAATTAGTAATCTTGTGAGCTTCTAAGACAGTTTCGACAGCATCGTCAAGCTGGTGAAAAAAATCAATTTTTGTAAGATCTTCGATGGCATCGACTGAAACAATAAAATTTTGTAAGCTCAATTTTGTCGCTTGATTTGGAAGAACAAAACCGATCATTTTTTGATCCTTGTCAGCATAAATAACTTTGTAGTAAGCCCCAGGTACAGTTACTTTATTCGATCCAATATATCCTTTGTTGTTTTGAAATATGGGTCCTGTTACTATGTGTAACGATTTTTTTCCTACCACCCAACTATGCACCAAAGCTTCCAATTTTTTCCAAATGCCTCTATTGAAAGAAGGTTCTTGAGGCGATATATTAGAGAGTAGAAAAGAGGCTGACATGGCTTTTTCAGAGAATACCATATCAGCAGCAGGTACCAAGTGTCCACGATCGTAATTCGAATTCTCATAGTCTGCTAGTACTGCTGATCCAGTAGTCACTAGCGGATCGGTTCTGAAGTAGTCTACTCTTTTTACCTTCTTTTTTAAGAGGGTATCTACAAGGTGGTAGTACACCCATTCTGCCTGTTCATGCTGCTCTACATACGACAGGGAATAATAACGGTGATCAACCACTACACCTTGATGTGTAGTTGGAGAGTAGGATTGACCAAACACCGAAGTGGTAGTTATAAAAAAAATAAACATTTTTGTTGTATTCATGATCCTACTTGTAAGTTGTCAAATACGTTAGAATTAGAATTAATATTAATTTTCTGACCACTTTAATGTAAATTTTAAGATCGCATGTGGGTCTAACCAAATTTCTAGCCAGGCTCCTTCTGGACCTATGTGTTTTGCAAGGCACTTAAACTGAAAAAAATTGGCAGATGCTTTTAAAACTTCTGCCGGATGACCATCAAGACTCACCGTAGGAGTATGATCTTGTCGTATTGCTAACTGTTCTCCCTGCAAAGTAACAATCGCATGCAATCCCTCACGATGAACTTCCAATTTTTTAACAACAGGTGGCTGGTTCTTCCGTTCCTGCATTTTAGAAATCTGAGATTGTTGTTGAACGTAGGTACCACGAAGCCCTTTTAAACGATCTGCGAGGTTCGCATAGGAGTTTGGATTTGCTTGTGGCTGTACTCGCTCTACTATTTTACCTACATTCAAATTCTGTCTTTCTAGCAGTTCAATATCTTCTACCGAACGAACTCCAACCTTCTCTAGGGATTCCTTAATTTCTGGTTCAATATCATCGATTTCCTCTAACGGAATTTCATCTTTAGTCACAGGAGCTCTTGTAGTTTCGCGTATCTGACGGTCTGAAATAGAACCCAATTCTAGAGAAATACGCGAGGCACCTGTCTCTCCAGTCTTCGCATTTTTAAAACGCACTTCGCGCCCATCAAACTCAGGAAAAAGTTGTAGCTCTAAAGAAAGATTTTTAACGTCATAACTCAACGGTTGTTGTAAACTTTTATAGGCTAACGTATCCCTTGCCTTATCCAATTCTCCTACTAGTGAATTGATAAATGATTGTAATTTCCAATTTTTATTTGGCGTTCTAGACATGTTTGATAAGGCTTTACATTTCAGACTATCGGTTGTTATATGGAGAGCAGGGCAGTAGAAAGTAATAAACTTTTAAGTACATACTAAACCAAGTTTTAACTTATGAATTCTTTAAAGGGGAAACAAGACCATGGGTTGCAATACATTGTATTTTGCCTTTCTATCATTCATTTTAAAAGTCAAACACAAGTTCATGAGCACTTTTGGAAAATTGACACTTGGCGGGCTGAATCAACGATTTGGTGGTATTGGTTAATGGTAAAAAACTTTCTTAAACAACAGAATACCCTATACCACTGTAGTCAGTTTTTTTCTTCACAACTTTAAAAAGAAAACCCTAATTTTAGAATAAGATTTTGTGGTGTATCGTAGCTTACGCCTATTATTATTCTATTAATATTAATATATGCGCCCCCTGCAAATCCTAGTTGAAACTCACCCTCAGACGACGTATTATTTTTCTTTTCGTTGTTGTAGTTTAAACCAGTCAGTAAATTGAAGAAAAAACGAGTCTTTTTATCTTCAGAATTTAGGTAAAATCTTCCCCCTAATAGCGTATTGACGGAATTTACAACATTTACATTTCCTGATAAAAATGAATTAGCTCTGCCGTGTATATATGATATCTGACCTTCTGCTGATAACTTTTGAGTTAATCTTACACTTGGATTAATTCCAATGTGAAAGCCCAATCCATTGTCTAAAATTGGTGTCGTAAGACCAATTGTTGGCTCTATTGAGAATTTGTCAGCTTGGGCATTTAAATGATTGGTATATAAGAACAATAAAAGAAAAACGTGTAATAATTTCATAATGATTTAATTTTTGATTAATTGACTACAACAAAAAAATAAGCGTACGCTTGGTATATGACCATCTTACTGTGTACAGACACTCATCTACCCTTTGTTCGAGAGGAATCTTTCGGAGTAATCTCCATTGTTAATTGATGAAAAATGGGCTTATACGAAGTACCATAATGACTTGTTGGTGGTGCAGAGCCCAGTACCACACTTCCATTGTCTTGTACAATAATATCAAACTCTACAGGGGTAGAAATTTTTATCTTGTCTGCATAAAACGGGTTTTCTCCTTGGTTTAATTCTGACAAGGGCACCACACATTTTTCAATAATCTGATGCATAGGAAGCAATGCGGGATCTATGGAGGTATTCGTTTTTTCATCATTGAACTCTTCTTCCATGTTGGTTGTTTTAAATTTTTATCGAATAAATATTTGTAAATAGTATGATAATCAAAATGAACAAGCTTCTTAACCAATTCCGTATAAGAGATCTTTGCAGAATTGATTTGGCAAAAAAGTTCAGCACTCAACTCAATATAGAACCAAATTTAAAAACAGAACAACCTATATAGGTTTTAAGAATTTTAACCTTTCAGGGAAGAAGAAATTTGAAGTCAAATTCATAAGAGTATATACAAGTAGCTATTTTGCAAAGGTCTCTGTAAAATATTTTTTATGCTTTTATTAGTAATTAATATATACAACTTTTAGTCACATCTACAAAGTTTAGCGTCTCAATAGGTTGTGATAATTTCGCATACCATTTATATGCTGACTTTATTTTGTTTTTTCAATCTCAACAGTCATGTAACCAATCATTTCACCTTGAGTTCTATGATTGAATATATATTTGATATCGAAAGATAAGAGGTTATCTTCAATCAAAAAACTAAAAATACTACCGTCTGGAGTTTGGATTGCTGGCATTTTTTCACCAGAATCAAAATGGATTACCACAAATTTTGCTTTAGTAATATTATATTGTTCTGTTGGCCATTTTTTTGGAAGCCACTTATCGCTGAAAGGATGATACAGGTATGCTAGATCTTGTAATATCTTTGCATCGGGCTCATCAATGTATGTATTGAGAAATACTGGTCCGAGATTTATGGATTTCTTTACTTTTGATTCATCTGCTAAAGGATTGACATACTCCTTCTGTTGCGCAAGTACCAATGATAAATCATATTCAACGGTAAAGCCCTTTTGAGCGTGAAGTGGAAGAATCCAAAGGTATAAAAAGGTAAATACTACGGTTAATTTCATATGTGCTATTGATTTTTTATCGTGATTAATTCCAATGCAAGTGTACATAAAATCTTATACAATTTTTGGGGGAGGAATTATATAAAGTCAAAATAAAATAATATTTTATTTTAAAAAAAAGATTATTTCAGAGTAGGGAGAGTTCAGAAAACTGCGGACAGAGGTCATCGCGTCTCTCTCCGAATCCTGAAATTAGAATCCTGATTTTTAGGTGTATGCCGTAAACAACTTGTCAATTCTAATAAGATATTTGGGTTTCCTCCATTTTTTGGAATCTTTCCTTTTTTAATGGGGTGGGTATGAGTTCTACCCGGTCGTGTTCTTGGATAGTAATTCCGTTAATTACAGATCCTTTTAGAGTTACTGTAATGGCATCGTATTTTTGATCATTCATAATTTTGTTCGTATTGATTGGTTTGTAGTTAAATATTGTTTTATGCTATTGACTGGTCAATGGTTCCTTTATTTACCTCCCATGAAATGAATGCATTCAGGAATGGGGAATTGTACGATATAATCGCGTACAGCAGTCACCATACCGTGGTCGTTGATATGCTCGGGAGATTTTAACACTACAGGAGAAATAATCAATTCTGGGAATGCCCATATGGTTAGGGTGTCACCCTTACTACCATACAGTTGCATGGTTTCAGTGGCTTTGTATTGCAAAGCTTCTAGTGCTTCATCGGTAATGAGTGCAGCAAGTTCCTCTTTATGTAATGGATCGTAGTCTCCCAATTTATCAAGTAAGTGATTGAGTACATAAGGACTTATAATCATTCCCGATTCTACGGTTGCTTTTTCAGGCTCTCCGTGGAAATTATTTTTCACATCCGATTTTGTAGGCATTTGTGCATTTTTGTCACGTTCCTTTTCTACAGCAACGTAGTAGGTATAGTCAATATCGAGTCCGTCAGTATCATCGGGGAGTTGGTATTCCCATACTTTATGCCATAAGCTTCTAATGTTTTTTGTAAGATCAAAAGGGATGGGTTCTCCGCCCTCTTTAATGCTGTCAAACAAGAAGGTTTTGATCAGGGATATGGGCACCACAAGAGCCGTACCATACATCTCGCCACGACGATTTTTCCAGAGCAAACGAACGGAGAGCATATAATCTTGGTCAGGTTCTACATCACGGAGTTCTTCTTTCGTGAACTTAGGAATGGTAGGTAATATTCCATTTTTAATATTTTTAAGACGATAACTTTTTTGTAACACGACTCTTTCTGAAATAGCACTTTTTATTTGAAGTCGTAAAAATGCACTGCCTATAGGTCTGGGAGTTTTTAATTCTATTGGAAAAGCAATATCATGTACTAAACTATACAAAAGTTGTGGACGCCCATTGAGCAAGACATTCTTTGTCTCTAGCAACTTTAGTTGTACTTGCGGAATGTGTTTAAAGGGAATTCTCTCGTAAGCCATCCGTCTTTTTGTAGCACGATGATGGTAGCGAGGTGCTTCTCGTTCTTGTTGATTTTCCTCTAAAAATGCCAAACGCATCAATTCCCTCCTAGAATCACTGGAAGTTTGATGATTTCTTCGATATCCGGAGGGATGATCCCCTCGTAAGGCCCCCATCAATTCTCCAATCATTACCCGAGATTTTAAGAACCGGTTTGAATGACCTCTGTATGATGCTCGATAGTCTCTAAACTCATCAATAAGATCCTGTAAATCTTCTGGGTGTACATCTGCCAATCGTCTGATTTGTTCCAATTGCGTATAACTAGGTCTTCTTTTAAGCATACGACCAAAGTCTTCTGCATTTCTATACGCATGAATGACCTCCTTTAATTGGTACAATGGTACAATTTCTAAAAGGGAAGAGAAAGACTCCATGGTACTATCCACAGACAGTGCCTCGGAAATCGTATCTAAGGGATCCTCTTCGATCTTTGCTTTTGCTTCGGACCATTCTTCAGCATTCTTGGTAGAGAAGGCTCCTGCCATATTCCCATTAGCATTTGTAGGTTGTGTTGCTTCCATTAATTTAGATAAGGTTGTTGCAAGAGCCTGAGGATAACGACCATTATCAACTGAGAGTGGCTGTGTCATTTCGGCAGCTTCTTGCTCTATGTTTTCCTCATCATCGGTGAAGATGCCTCCAGTGATTGATCCTACCGCATTGCCAATTAATTGAGTAGCTGTTTCACCCAAATTCCCAATTGATGAGGGAACCATATTGGTAACACTTGAAACCGCTTTCCCCGCCAAATTTGTAATGCCTGATAATACGTTTGTTGCTACTTTTGGTAGTACTTTTGTTACAAGAGGGGCAGCTACTCTAGCAAGTCCACCTAAAATTGCTCCAAAAATTTTAGCTTCACTAAAATGGTCTTCCTGATACAACTCTGATGTTTGATCTACTTGCTGTTCCATAGCTATTGCTAACTTGGAAGATTCTTGTGTATGATGCGACGTTTCTGTCATGATTTTTAAAATTTGTGAATTATTATGTTGTACAAAAAATCTACTTTTTTGGCCATTATGGATTGTATTAACGTATCATAACTTTTGATGCCACGAAAAACTGTAACTATAAAGTAATCTCTATACTTCTAGTTCCTAAAGAGAAAAATAGGATTCTAGAGAATTATTATATAGTAATGTCTCTAGCATTAGCTTATTCCTCGGCAGCTTCAGCAGACCTTCCTCCTCCAAGATCTTCTACTTCACTGGCAAAATTATCGAGTTTAAAATAGTCTGATTTGAACTGAATTTCTACTTCTCCAGTCAATTGTGCTTTAAGCTCATCACTCTGTGTGCCTTTGTTAGAGGAAATAGAAATAGAAGTACTTTTTTCGTCCGTAGTTGTATTGGTGTTATCAGTATTGGTTCTTCCTCCCCACCACCAACGACGCTGATAACCCCTTTGATTCTTAACTGTATTGGTATTCTTTGTGTTTGAATTGGTGGCTTTATCTGTTTTGGTAACCGTAGATTTTGATTGGATATCAAAAACCACTTTAGATCTGACAAGCCCTTTATCAATCACCAATCGGTTGATCCCCATCATGATAGTTTCTCGTAGTAATTTACGTCGTTCTTTAGCAATGGCCAATTGCGCATCGGCAATCTTGGCCTTGATTTTACTGTCTTCGGTATCTACTTCATTTCCATCTTTATCCATTAGTAGCGGCTGTTGATTGCCTGTCCCGTCATCTCCAAAACTCATCGTTAAATTACTATTTTGAGCCAGATAGGCATAGGAATCTGCCTTCGCAACGTCTTTTACAAAGGACGCAGTAGATTTGGTGGCTTGCTTTAACAATTCTTGATATTGCTCTGCCTGCTTAATGGATACCTCCATATTGGCATCAAAGACCCCTTTTAATAAATCGCGAACAAAATTGGGAAAGTTAACAGAATCTACCAAGCCTTTCATACGCTCTCCTGCTTGGTCAAGATTTTTGTTAACATAACGGCTTTCATCGATCGATCTTGAGGCTCCTTTTGCCCCCATTTCAAATACCAAATTTTCTTCACTAGGTATTAACCCTTTGGCTTTGGCTAGATTGTAGTATTCGTCATCAATAGTATTTTGGTACATCTCGAGCTGGTTCGCTCTGCTCAATTCTTGAAAACTAGCACTTAGCGACAAGGTTTCCCGTGCTTTTTGCCTAGCTAAATCTTCTAATTCTTTATTTCTTTCTGCCATAATTTCTATGTTTTAATTCAGGTGTATAGCTATGATTAATTCCAATCAGAAAGTTCCTCCATTTCTGCGTCTTGGAACTCACCTCCCATATCATCATAACCACGATCTCTTCTATGCGCTCTAGGCTTTACTTGCTGCTCTCCTTGCGATATAATGTAAGCCTCCGCAGATTCTAAGAACATGGTAAATGCATCTTGACTTACACTAGAAGGTGTGAAATCTGCAATCCAGTTAAAAATCTTATTCCCTTCTACTGCGACTGTTTTAATAGCGGTGGTATTGGGAACAAAGCCCATTTCATTTCGCGAAATATTTTCAATGACTTTCCACATATTCCGATCGCTTCCTGTAGCAAAATGTGCGACCACTTCTTCATCCGTTAAAATTTCAATCGCTTCTTGCAATTGTGAATATAACTCATGAACATCGTTCAACGGTTTCCCTACCATATGAGCTGATAAATTTTGCTGTAAGTTTGAGGTAGCCTGGTAGATACGAGAGCGAGAGACCAAATCATTGTTGTTAAGTCCTTCCGACTTTTGAATGTAATTTACCGAATTGTTCATCAGTTGCTGCCATAGATGCGTAAATTCTACATTGGCAGACATTCTGGAGAGCATCCTTCCATTTCCTTTGTTGAGAATCTGCTTGTAAATCATGTTACGCTCGTCAAAAGAAAGTCTGTTATCTCTTAATTTGTAGTATCGATAGAGTTTTGATGAGGAATCATTACTACTCAAACTTAGACTTCCTTGAGCCCACATAAGGACTAACGTATCTACACATCTAAAGATTCCTAGATTCTCTCCAAGTTCTCTCACATAATCTAGTGCTCCAGCACCTAAGATATTATCTCGAACCACGGCTCGGTCTGCTAGGCTGTCAAAATAATCGACTTTAAAGTTCCAAGTAGCTGGTTGTCCTTGGTTGAATACGTTATCAATAGGGTCTTCCTTTCCCGACTGCACGCGTCTAGCATGGGCATAGGCCACACCAAAAAGTTCATCTTGCGCAGTTGCATCCGTTATATCAACTCCCAAATCTGACAAATAATGAATCATCTCGTTTTTTGTACTGAGACTCACATTGATAGCATTGATATTAGTAAGATAAGTATTCACTAAAGTGGGAAGATCCCCCAATTTTTTAAGTGATTTAATTTCCTTAATAATGGGTTGATTAGGATGTAACAGACTTATGCCCTCCTTCACAAGTTTTATTGCAATAGTTGTTTTATCAGTTTGATTAACTGCTGCAAGATATTCAGCAATTGCTACCTGACTAATTAATGCTTTGTAAAAGTCATTTTTGTAAACTTCTAGATTTCTTTTGATCGATACAATCAAATTTTGTTCACTCGTAATTGATTCTCCTGTAATTCCTCTATCAAAGAGATCAATAGCAATAAATTCTTCCGTTAAGAGGTATTTGCTCAATTGATCGAGTCCTGCTGTGTGAGTGAGGCTACGAGATGTATTAGTCACCAAGGTCAAATGGGTAGAAGTGAGATTTTCGTGAACACCTTGATACGAACTACTGTTTGTAATATTCTGAATACCCGTTGCGTCACCAGTAGTATTTCTAGTTGCCCATGTTGTATCTTTAAGCGTTGTGACTACTGCTTCCATCGCTTTGATAGAAAGCGGACTTTTTTGGATGTTGGCAGCATCAATACTTACTGGGTTTGATATTTTGTTAATTGTTGCCATAATTTAGAATTTAAATTTAGTTTAATGTTTATTTTTATTAGTTAAGATTAAATTTTTGTTGAAATTTTTTAAGTGCTTCATAAGGTTGAACAATCCCATAGCCAGACTTTTTGTGCTTTCCTTTGGTTTTTCCTTGAAGTGGAAGTGCCGTTTCTACCAAAATATTTTCAATCAGTCGGCTCAGCTTTCGTTTGGTTTTTAGGTTTTCTTTGGTAAACTTCCCTAGTTTTTCATACGCATAGGATTTTAATAAAGCCGCTACACCCGAGACAAACGGAGTTGCCTGTGAGGTTCCCGAACTTACAGAATAGGCCCCGTTGAGGTAGCTGCTGTAAATATCTACCCCTGGAGCAATGAGGGTCACTTTTCCGTGATTGCTAAAATGGGCTACTTTGCCTTTACTGTTCATCGCTCCTATGGCCATACAGCCTCTTAAGGCGGCTGGGTAGTGGAGTTTGCTACTGCCATCATTACCACTAGCGGCTATGATAGTTACTCCTTTTTGTAGGGCATAGGAGATCATTCTTTGGTGCGGATCAGAAGCCCCTTTTTTTAGGATTCCCAAACTCATATTAATGATGTCTGCCCCCTGATCTACTGCCCATTTGATGCCCTGATCGATGTTGTGTACCAATCCTGCTCCCACAGCACCGCCGTGACTACTTTTCATAGAACCCAATACCCGTACGGGTAAAATTTTACACAAAGGGGCTACCCCTACATCCATTTGAATGCCTTTGGCTGCTATAATCCCCGATACATGGGTTCCGTGCCCTACATATTCATCATCTGGATTGTCATCTATTCCCAGATAATCACCAATAAACCGACCTTCACCTCTAATGATGTTTACAAAGTCCCTTCCTGGCAATAGCGCCTCTTGTAGTTCTGGGTGATCTAGATCTACCCCGCTGTCTAGTACTGCAATGGTAATGGCAGGGCTCCCCTTGGTAAACTGTTGATGAGCTTTGCGTACTCCCCAATCTTCTTTGGTACTTTTTTCTAAAGTTTTTTTCTCAATGTTGGGAAATGCCAGCAAAGAGACTTCCCCCTTTTCAACACCATCTACCTCTTCTAGATAAAAGAGCTGGGTAAGCAGTGCTTCTGGAATAGTTTTATTTTGGGTAAGAATAAGCCGATAGGTACGTTCGAGTCCTTCTAGGAATTCATAACGGTCCCCCAACAGTTCATACTCTCGGGTGGCTTTGATACCTAGTTGATGCTGCTGAAAGAGCTTGTCAATGGCAGCGAGGAATCTACTTGGTGCCTCGACATGACCTTTAATGACCTCTCCCCAGTACGGAAGAGGGATCAGAGGCACTTTCTTATCGAGTTTGATAATTAGATAAGGTTTCATTAATAATTATTTTTAGTGAGAACATTCTTAATGTGTATTGTTATTGATGTACAAATTATTTCCGTTGTTGCCCATCTAAACTTATTGCAACATCTGAAATGGAATCATTCTTTTAGTATCTGAAATCAATACAGAAAAACAAAAATTGAGCTTCTTTGGAAATTTATTATACATTTATAGATTTTTATATTTAATGTATACTCGTGTTGGTTTGTGTAAAACAGACCTCTCCAAGCTACAGGTGCAAGATGCCAATCATTAAGGTGTTGGGAAGTAAGCAGCGTATTAAAGATGCATTTTCTTTTCGTCTTAACTCGATTATCGGGTGTATAATCTATTGTCTACTCGCAGGCTTTCATTGCGTTTCTTCCTACGACCTTAGTTTTTTTGGACATTCGACACAGTCGAGCACCAGCAAAATGGTAATAATCTAATGAAAACTTCCCCCTAATACCATTTTTTCGTTTCATTATCATTCTTCCTTTCGACTTCAGGTCGTTTCATATCATCTTTGAATTCATTAGTATAGTCCTCTTGTCCTTCTTGCAAAATTTTGCCGTTACGGAAGGTATACTTGAATATCTGCAATTTATTTTCATCAATACTTTTAGTTAAATCATCGAAACTATAATCTCTGAGAGCTATTTCTGCGCAACCTCCAGTAGTGAACCCTCCTGGAATCCATTGTGCGGGGAAAGCACTAGCAGCCGTAGGAGGTGGTAAACTTATCTTAGAATCTATAGCGTCTTTGCTGATGGAAATTCGATATAATTTAAAAGTAGAATCGTCTGTATTTTTTACTTTATCGCCAAAACCCCCAGTGATCCAAGCTCCGTTGGCTCCTAAACGATGTTCCAAAATCATTATAGGGAGAAGACTTTCGTAAACATTATTTTCATTATTCCTTATGAATGTGTTTATTTCGGCTCTTTTATCTATCGCCACTCCGTTCAAGTAATTCTCAACAAATTTATTTTCTTGACTATCGTAAAAATTCTTAATAAAAAGGGTTGGATCCTTCATGAAACTTAATGTATTTTCTGCTTGAATAGAAGATCCAACAAAGTTATAATCATTTGGTCGACCCCAATGTCCATAACCCATTATAAATTTGCCCATTACAAAAGGAGTAATAAAACTACTGCCGCCTTTACTGAATAAGTGGGTGTGAATTTTTGAAGCCACGGTACGTTCCGTAACAGTTGGAATTAACTTCTTATAAACTTCATTTAATTTAGCACAAACTTGTAACCATGTCTGGGAAGAGGTATCACCTCCTAAAAATGTATGTAGAATTTTGATTGAAACTAAATTAATCATTTTAATTTTTTGAAAAATGAGGCTTCGTTTTTCAGCTTTTTCAATATCAAGCTTCATAGTATCTGGACTATTGTAAAATCCAGGTATGTTACCTATGTTGAAATTAACTACGTTACGAAGCGTCTCTATAAACATGTTGTTTGAATCTTTTGCTTGTTGAACTAATTGTTCTAAATCAAGATTAGCGAATTTTTGCGTCTCTTCTTTGGTGAATCGAGCTTCCAAAATAACATTTTTGACACTATCTATAAAATTATTGACTATGTGTTGCTGTTGACTGTCAATCGCCACTCTCGGTCGCCTTTCTCCACCTATCCTTTCATTTCTTTGTTGTACCTCAGCATCTAGCTGTAAGTCTTTAACAGTACTACTTGAGTCAACAGATCTTATTGAATCTCGTGCAAAGGCCTCCGAAATGGCCTCATCGGCACCAGTATGTCTAGTTCTCAGTTCTCTTTCAATGTCAAATAGCGTTCCGCGTAGGTGTCTGTATTTTTTCATGATGTGTAAATTTTAAAATTTGTTGTTTTATTTTTAGTGTATAATTATTTAAATATTCTCTAAATTTTTTAAATAGGTCACTTATAACCCTACATTTGTTAAAATGTTTGTAGCATGGATTTAAAGCGATGGATAGCGCCTATGATGGCATTTAACTTGGGTCTTATAAGGTCTATTTCATCATCCTCTTCCCATTCTTCTAGTAACCTGACTGCTGGGCGCATTTTTTGAACCATATTTTCTAGCACTTTTGTTTGTGCTTCTAATTGCTCTAAAATTGTATCTGAAGTAAGTGCGGATATAGTATATGTAGGCTTTGTGGGGGTGTCTTGACTGGGAGTAGGTGCTGTGGTTCCCAAAGCAGTATCTACTGCCTGTTTTACAGCTTTCCCTGCTGCTCCCAACGCATCTTTTTTCTTTGGTACAGCCGTTGCTTTCTGTTTTTTCCCCACTGTCTCTTTTGCTGTAGTATTTTTCTTTGAAGCTGATTTTTTTGACGATGGTTTTTTCGTTCTCTTTCGCCTTTCGAGAGCCTCAGAGAATATGTCATTATCGGAACCTACCTCGAAATTTTCTAGCTCTCGATCTAAAGCAAATAACCTACCGCGTAATGTATTGTAACTTCTCATAATTTGTGTCTCTTATATTAAAATTGTTTTGGAGATGATAGATGATATTTGTTTTTAAGCCGAAGTCTGTTTTCTTTTGATCGGTCTCACGAAAATATATTTACCCTTTGGATACTTTGAATTTACATCATAAGAATCCTAAATCGTGTTAAAGTCATCTATTATCATTTCCCGAAAATCAGGATAACTAAAGTGCTTTTGTAGAATATTATTTTTGAAAATTGGAAGGAGTCGATTGTCAAATCGACAGGGCTTCGCCACTATCTAGTAGGATCTAGAATTCCTAAAAATGTTAGTTTTTGGTTATAATAATTTGTAGAATCGGATGAAGAGATTTACACTTTTATTATCACATACCAAAAGTTGTAAAAGATTTTATATTTGTCAATACCCAAAAATGGTGAAATTTTAATTTCCTCAAAAATGGGTGTTGGAGATCGTCATGATCGTACTGAGAAAGGGTTTTAGAATACTGCAATAAAAAATAGCAGGACAAGACTTGCAATATGCATCTGTAGAAAAAATCTAAAAGCGCGTTCAAAAGCCATAAGATCACACAGAAAGAGTCATTAAATTCTTAGACTTGATGATAGCGGTACAACAGAAATCGGATGGACAAAAAATTCACCTTCCTTAAAAATTTGTCATATACCCATAAAAAACACCAAGTCGTCTGGGCTTGACAGTTTTTATCTTTTATATGTTCTCGTAAAAATCTTTAGGATCTAACTAGTGTACCAATACTTCCTGTACTTTATCAGCAGCTTCTTGGAATTCAGTAGCAGAGATGATTTCCATTCCACTGTGATCGATCAATGCTTTAGCTTCTTTCGCATTCGTTCCTTGCAAACGACAGATGATAGGGACTTGAATCTTATCTCCCATGTTCTTGTAAGCATCTACAACACCCTGTGCTACTCTGTCACAGCGTACAATCCCTCCAAAGATATTCACCAGAATAGCTTTAACATTCGGATCTTTCAGAATAATGCCAAAAGCGGTTTCTACCCGCTGTGCATCCGCAGTCCCACCTACATCCAAAAAATTAGCAGGATCACCACCCGCTTGTTTGATTAAATCCATCGTTCCCATGGCCAGTCCAGCACCATTTACCATACATCCAACATTTCCCTCCAAATCAACATAGTTCAGGCCAGCAGCTTTTGCTTCGACTTCAATTGGATTTTCTTCTCTCAAGTCTCTCAAGGCAGCATAGTCTTTATGACGAAACAATGCATTGTCATCCAAACTCACTTTTGCATCTACTGCTAAGATTTGATCATCAGAAGTTTTTAATACTGGGTTAATCTCAAAAAGAGCAGCATCAGATCCAATATAAGCACGGTAAAGCGCTGTGACAAACTTCACCATTTCCTTCAATGCCACACCACTCAACCCCAAGTTAAAGGCCACTTTTCGAGCTTGGAAGGGAAGTAATCCCATCGCTGGGTCAATCTCTTCCGTAAAAATGAGGTGTGGTGTCTCCTCGGCAACAGCTTCAATATCCATCCCCCCTTCAGTAGAATACATGATCATATTTCTTCCTGTTGCTCTGTTTAACAATACAGACATATAGTACTCCTCTGGTTCCGCATTGCCGGGATAATACACATCCTCAGCAATCAAAACCTGATGTACTTTTTTACCTTCTGGTGGTGTCTGTGGAGTTTTTAACATCATTCCTATGATCCCATTTGAGATAGATTCCACCTCACCTAAATTCTTGGCAAGCTTCACGCCTCCGCCCTTACCACGACCTCCTGCATGAATCTGTGCTTTAATCACATGCCAGCCAGTACCTGTCTCCGCAGTCAGTTTTTTTGCTGCATCCACAGCCTCATTAGCAGTATTAGCTACAATTCCGCGTTGAATTCTAACGCCAAAACTATTTAAAATCTCCTTGCCTTGATATTCGTGTAAGTTCATGTATAATGATGTTTAAAACGCTGACAAAAGTACAAATTCAATTTTGAACTCCACACAAACTAATCCGCAAAAAAGCACCATTGTAAGATCATTTTTTACCATCTTGTCAACAATCACCTCTTGGATCTAAATCCTAAAATCAGAAACATCTTTATCTAAGACATCCTCGTATATTGGTTCTTTGGGCGTTTCCCTACGGGTCGCGCTATCCGCTATATCTTTTTTGCCTTATCAGGACAAAAAAGGATGCCGCTTTTATCGCTAACGCAAGGTAAAATCAACCTTACAGCAAGATCACAAGGTAAAACTCTTTGTTTTGCCAAATCGTTGCTATACGGATTAATCGCAAGGCGATAGCCAAGAGTTGAATTCTCCGAGGCTTGCCTCGAAATGATTAAAATAGTTTCCTTTGAATACTTCGTGGACTTGCCCCGAGGTAGTTGATTTCCCAATAACTTCACAGAAAATCAGGACATTAACTTTAACAGTTGGAATTTAGACTTCAACTATTTTTGGCAATTTGCTCCAGGAAGTCAGTTAATCGCCTTCTACAGAAACAGTATTTTTAGTTTGAATAATCAAACAGGACAGGACTTCTTTACCAATATAGACAGGCTCTTCGACGAAACCAATCAGTACACGTTCTCATTGCGTCTCGTCTATTTTATCGACTACAACAATGCAAAAAATATGTTCTAAAAAGCCCGTTTGTATAAACACTTTTTAATACATTCGTACGTCGAAATACTATATGGTTACAGCAAAAAATATTCACAAGTATTACGGAGAAGTGCATGTATTAAAAGGCGTTGACCTTAAAATACAAAGAGGAGAAATTGTGGCTATCGTAGGACCCTCAGGAGCTGGAAAGACAACACTCCTGCAAATTCTGGGCACCTTAGACAAGCCCGATGGAGACACGGATTTTACGTTGGAAATCAATGGAATTTCACTAAACAACCTAAAAGATCAGCAGATCTCTACATTCCGAAATGAACACATCGGCTATATTTTCCAGTTTCACCAGTTACTGCCTGAGTTTACAGCAATCGAAAACGTTTGTATCCCCGCTTTGATAGGACGAAAAGACAAGGCTACAACAACACAAAAAGCTCGTGACTTGTTAACACTCCTGGGTCTTCAAAGTCGCATACATCACAAACCTAGCGAACTCTCTGGCGGTGAACAACAGCGAGTTGCAGTTGCAAGAGCATTAATCAATGATCCAGCAATTATTTTAGCAGATGAGCCCAGCGGGAATTTAGATTCAGCTGCTGCCAAAAGCCTCCACAAGCTATTGTTTGAACTCAGAGATCGGCTTAACCACACTTTGATCATAGTGACTCACAATGAAAAATTGGCAAAAATGGCAGATAGAACACTCACCATGAACGATGGTAAAATTGTATGAATACACTAAGTGAACTCCTAGAGTTTCTCAAAAATCCAAGATTAGAAAGAGATTGCGATTCAACTTTTTACACTAGAGCTGTAAAATGTGTGCAACTACTCTTAACCTGCTTTGCTGTTTCACTTTTGATCTCCTTTGCGATCGGAGCCCTATATCAAACAAAACTGATTGAAAATCAATACCATGCCTTTGATACGATCAAAGACCTTCCGAGTAGCACCATTCTGGTATTGGTAGCAATCATTGCCCCCATAGTTGAGGAAACCGTTTTTAGAGCTCCGCTAGTTCTTTTTAAAAAGCCTTATTTTTTTAAAATTGCTTTTTACAGTTTAGCGCTGATTTTTGGTTATGTACACCTTTTTAATTACGACATTCACCATCAAATTCTTTTGTTCTCCCCCATCCTAGTGGCTCCACAAATACTACTAGGGTTGATTTTTGGCTTTGTCAGAGTGCGATTTGGTTTGCTGTGGGCTATGGCAATGCATGCCGCATACAACGGACTATTAGTTTCTCTTTTTTTATTTGCTAGTAATGCAATTTAGTAGAAAAAAATTACGAGAATTTCTCGACGAAAAGGCTGAACAATACAATAATAAGTCATTTATAGCATCTGACCCCATTCAAATACCTCATTTATTTACTAAAAAAGAAGATATTGAGATCGCTGGTTTTCTCACAGCTACCATTGCTTGGGGAAACAGAACCATGATCATCAATAACGCTCTAAGAATGATGGAATTAATGGATCATGCGCCGTATGACTTTATCAAAAACCATCAAGAATCTGATTTAAAATCACTCCAAGGATTTGTTCACCGAACATTCAACAGTAAAGATTTGCAGTATTTTATCACCTCTTTAAAGCATCTGTATACCCATCATCAAGGTTTAGAATCTATCCTACTTCCTAGTGTCAAACAAGAGGACTATCAGGAAGCAATTAGCAATTTCAAACACCTTTTTTTTGAATTACCACACCTTCCCCGAACGCGTAAACACGTATCTAACCCATTAAAAAATTCAGCTGCCAAGAGAATCAACATGTATTTGCGGTGGATGGTCAGGAACTCCAATACAGGAGTCGATTTTGGTATTTGGAAGAGTCATTCACTTGCGAAACTGTCATGTCCACTCGATGTTCATACAGGAAATATCGCACGAAAGCTATCCATTCTTTCGAGGAAGCAAAACGACTGGAAAGCAGTCAAAGAATTAGATCTGACCCTCCGAGAATTTGACCCTAAAGACCCCGTTAAGTATGATTTCGCACTCTTTGGGCTGGGGGTTTTCGAGAAATTTTAGATCAAATTTCTACTATGATGCAAGACCATTCGATGGTGATTCAAAAAAACCAATAAGCGGAAGGTCATTTAGCTTCAAGAATACAGACCAATAC
Organism: Flavobacteriaceae bacterium; assembly: GCA_964228785.1. Lineage (GTDB taxonomy): Bacteria > Bacteroidota > Bacteroidia > Flavobacteriales > Flavobacteriaceae > Polaribacter. The sequence continues at coordinate 256 of CAXRAW010000125.1, read as the reverse complement.
AAATTTAGAAACATACTTTTCACTACCCTAAAACAACAAAGTAAAATTGCTTTAAGACTTGGATTTCTTAAAAACAGCTCTCGACTTTGGACTATCAACGAAAGACACACAAAACTGGAGTATCCAATAAATTTGGTACAAATTTTAAGCGGATTTATTGATTGTTTTAATTTTCATTTCAAGTTCTTTTTCAGCAGGAGTTTTAAAGTTTAAACTAGAGTGTAATCTTTGATAATTATACCATTTTATATAGCCT
>CAXRAW010000124.1:0-7470 GCA_964228785.1 Flavobacteriaceae bacterium | reverse complement strand
TAGTTGTTAGTTTAGAAGAAGTCATTTTTCTATATATTAAATTGATTATCAGTATAATATACTAATTTTAATTTAAATAACATCTCTAAAACGAATACTTTTTTTGACAAAACCTAATATTTTATAGTGCTTTTGCCCTGTGCTTCACCACAAGAAATTTCTAGGCGTTTGTCATTTATATAATCTTGCCAAGATTTATTTTTAGGAAATTCAATTTTTGTTTGATTTGTTTTCCATTTTTTTTCATTTGGGATTTCTTTGTTGAAAAGATCTTTTCGTTCAAACCAAGCATTATCTATCAAGTTATTTTGAGCATTACAAATCCAAGATGGCGTAAAGACTTCAGCCATATTCTTAACTCTATATTGTTGTAATATTTGGTCTTTTTGAACCCTTGGCATTATCACATCACCTTTAATGCCTGTAATGAGTTCGGATTTAATCTGTTTGCTCTCTAAATATGATTCTCCAAGATGTTCATAATTACTCGTTGCCCAAATAATATTTTTTTGAGTCGTTTGATCTCGCAAAAGAATATCCAATACTTCTGGATATTTTTCTAAGATTTCATTTTCTAATACGTCTATTTCTGTCCTCAATTCAATTCTTTTATTGGCACTAATAATTCTTTTACCTCTACGCTTAGAATTTCCGCAATTTTATACAAGTCTTCCAAACTCGGTTGTCGTCTGTTTTGGGCGTAAGAGTTCACCATATTATAACTCTTTTCCATTTGTTCAGCTAACCACTTTTGTTTAATTCCTTTTTGTTCTAAAACCTCTTTAATTCGGTTCATAATTGAATTATTTAATTCAGTTTACTAATGTAATAAGAATTATTAAATATCTCACTAAATGAGTATTAAAATAATCATTTGATTTGAGTTAGCGTAGGATAAAGGCAAGCTCTTTTTATTTTGTGAGGTACGAGCAAAATGAAAAGAGCTTGACTGTGCGGTTCGCTTTTCAGGGCTTTTGTACAACTGGTGATGTCCTAGGCGTAGGAAGTATTCTATTTCAATAATGCCGCATAAATATGCGGCTTTTGGAAGTTTTTACGTTTAAAATATGTCAGATTAAAAATCAAATTAAATACTTTGAAATTTAATCTAACGAATACTCCTCATAAATTGTCGTTGAACCACTTTACAGTAATTTCAGGTCATAACTAGCCTAATCATTGCGTATTTGAACTAATTTTGCTATTCCTACGTTTGTAGATTATGACCAGAAGGATATTGGTTTTATGGATGTTCTTTATTGGGTTTTTTGCACATTCGCAAATGACTTCCTTAGGTTTTCATTCAAAAAAAATCTCGGTCACCAAAGACACTATTCGCTTTGATTCGGTCCCAATTAATCCACAACGGTTTAAAGTTATAAATGCCCAACAAAAGGTACTTTTCCCTTCTGAATATAACGTCATTTATAACGATGCGATATTGATGATCGACTCAAAAAAATACCGCGAAATTACCATCGAATACTTTCGATTTCCCGATTTTTTAATCCGAACATATAGTCCTTTCGACAAGAGGTTTATCGTTCCAAATAATAGCAATACAGGATCACTCTACAGTCTTACCACGAATAAAAAAGCGAGCGATATCAAACTTTTTGATGGGCTAAAAACTAGTGGCTTTATCAATAGGGGGTTGACTGTTGGAAACAATCAAAATTCTGTGACTAATTCTTCTATGGACTTAACTATTGAAGGAAAACTCTCAGAAAAAGTAGCGATTAGGGCTCATATTTTTGATACCAATATCCCATTACAGGAAAACGGATATTCACAAAGTATTACAGATTTTGATCGTATTTTTATTGAGCTTTATAGTGACGCGTGGCGGGTAAAAGCTGGGGATATTAACCTACAGAATGACGAAAGCTTTTTTCTTACTTTTCAAAAGCAAGTGTCTGGATTGGAGGTGGAAGCTAATATGAACCAGAAAGCAAATGCTCTGGTCTCGGGAGCAGTTGTTAGAGGGCAGTTTACCACATACAACTTTGTTGGAACTGAGGGCAATCAAGGCCCTTATAAAATCTATGGCCCCAATAACGAAGCGAACTTTGTCATTATTGCGGGGAGTGAACGTGTTTTTGTTAATGGTTCTCCCATCAAAAAAGGTGTCGATAAAGATTATACAATTGACTATAACATAGGGGAAATCCGTTTCAACACAACCTTTCCTGTTACAAATGATATGCGTATTCGTATAGAATTTCAATTTTCCAATAGAAACTACACTCGATTTATCACCTATGAAAAAGTGCAATTTTCCGAAGAAAAACTCCGTACTACAGGATACTTCTATAACGAAAATGATGTTAAAAATCAGCCCATACAGTTAAGCCTTACTGATGATCAAAAACAAATCCTTGCCAACGCGGGGAATGATACTGCTCTAATGATTGCAGAAAGTGCCTTTCCAGATACATTTGACGAAAACAAGATTTTATACCGACGTACACTTCTGGGTACTGAAGAAATTTTTGAATATTCTACTAACGAAAATGATGCACTTTTTAATGTTACTTTTACCAATGTAGGAGCAAATCAGGGGGATTATGATTTGGATCAGACCTTAGCAAATGGAAATGTGTTCATTTATGTAGGAACTAATCTTGGTAATTACAGCCCAGTTGTTCAACTCATTGCTCCTACCAAGCTTCAAATTGCTCTAGTTGATGGAGAATTTAACCCTAACGAGAAGACCTCTATCGCTGCAGAATTTGCATTTAGTCATAATGATCAAAATCTATTTTCAAGCATGGATAATAATGAAAATACTGGAATCGCAACAAAACTGAACTGGCAGCAAAAACTCATCAATAAAAAATGGCAATTGCACAGTGATTTAGACTATCTATTTATCCATAAGAATTTCAATACGATTCAACGTTTTCAGGCAGTAGAGTTCAATCGTGATTGGAACTTGGTGAACCCTACTGGGAATCAACAGCAAATTGGAATTGGTCTTATGCTTAAAAATAAGGAAGAAGACTATACTTCATATTCATTTCAGCACTTAACATTCTCAGATAATTATACTGGAAGCAAGCATATTCTCAACTCTCAAATGAAATTAAATCGAACCCATGTGTATTTAAAATCAAGTCTTCTACATAACAGTTCTGAAATTCAAGAAAATACTTTTTTGAGAGTGAAAGGTCGAGTTGAACAAAGTTTCAACACATCATGGGCTGGTGTTTATGTAAATATGGAATCCAATGATGGTCAGCTCAAAGCTACACAAGACATGGTATTAACCAACCATAGATATAACGAATATGAAGGCTATTTTGGTATTGGTGACAGCACCAATGTTTTCGCAAAATTTGGATTTAACTACAGAAATAATGATAGTATTCGTTTGAATCAATTTACCGAGATTAACAACAGGAAAACATTTTACCTTGACAGTCGATTAATTCAAAATGATAGGACATCTTTGTCTTTATATACCAATTATAGAGTTACACAAAATGCGTTTACAGATGATGAAAAAGCATTAAATTCTCGAATGTTGTACAACCAAAAATTCTTTGACCGCTTTATAACGCTGGGGTCGCGCTATGAAACATTTTCGGGAAATGTTGCTCGGCAGGACTTTATTTATGTTGAAGTGGAACCTGGTCAGGGTTTTTATACTTGGATTGATTACAACGATAATGGAATTCAAGAATTTGATGAATTTGAAATTGCTCAATTTCAAGATCAAGCAAATTATTTACGAGTGCCATTGCCAAATTTAACATTTATTTCTACTCAGAGAGCACTGTGGAATCAGTCAGTGACCATTAATACTAAGCAATGGAACAAAGAAACAGGATTGAAGAGGTTGATTTCTCATTTTACAAATCACTTCTTTCTCTCTATCAATAATGAACAGAAACGCATTGGAAGTTCATTCAATCTCAATCCATTTAATCTAGATAAGGACAAACAAATTAGTTTGAATTTTAGCATGAGAAATAGTATTTGTTTTAACAAAGGGCAACAACAATACAGTACTACCTACACTTACGGGACTTCAGAAAACAAACAACAGTTTTTAATTGGAAATCAAGACATAAATACCAAAACTCATCAGTTTGACTTTACACATCGATTAGGAAAGATTTGGATTGTTAAATTTTTAGGGAAAATTTCAGAAAATCATCTGATAACAGAAAATTTTACTAGCAGAAATTATGAGATTGATGCCTATGAATTTCGACCTAAGATTAGTTATGAGTTTAATATTACCAATCGGTTCTCTGCATTTTATCAGCATAAAAATAAAGAAAACCAACTTCAAAATTTTGAAAAGCTAAAACAGCAAACCTTGGGAGTCGAATATTTTCATATAGGAAAAGATAATGGGCAATTCAATGCAAGTTTTAATGCCTTTTTTAATGACTTTTCGGGAGATGCAAATTCCCCCGCCGGATATCAAATGTTAGAAGGCTTACAGGAAGGCACCAACTATACTTGGAGTCTTTTATGGAATCAGAAACTGAATGCATTCTTGCATTTAAATCTTAGCTACAGGGGTCGCAAAAGCGAAAATACAAGAATGATTCACACGGGCAATATTCTTTTAAAAGCCATTTTCTAGATTGTAAGACTCTCATAAAGGAATGGGTCTAGTTAAGGCTTGATGGTCAACATCAGTTTAACCCTAAGGTGAAACTAGATAGAAACATGTTTCATTTTTGTTAAGAAATATAAAAAACACGTTAACTATTCCATAAATGACACAATCTAATGACGATAATTGTAATTGTACGGAAGCAACCACCTACGATGGATTGGTAAATAATGTACCTTCTGAACTTGAGTATATGTTAACTCAAGAACAAAGAGAGGCAGTGACTAGAAAGGGCATAGCAGATGGCTGTTAGACCAAAACATATCTGTAAATAAAAGATGTAGTTTTGAATTTCTAAGAAGTTCTCTTGCTAGAGTTTCTAAATTGGATTAAAAAAATATCAGTTGAAAAAGAACTGCACAAAAAGTAACGATTCGGCACTAATACTCCATATCGTATAAAATTTTTAGGTTTTTTAACTTATTGAATAAATGTTGTCCAAAAACCTCAACAAATTGATTGACAATAAGTTGAGGCGTTATAAAGTGGAGACGCCGAGAATCGAACTCGGGTCCAAACAAGCAGCCAAAAGGCTTTCTACATACTTAGTTTTTAGTTAATTTTCGACTTGCAGCTGACTAAAAACAATCCACTACAAGCTTATCTTCTTTAGTTTCGAGTTACCGTTGAAGCGCCAATATCTCTATGTCTATTTTTACGATGCCCATAAGTAGAACGCCATAAACCAAGGCTTTCTGTGGACATTTAGCTCTCCTGCCTTGCAGGACGAGGCTCAATCCTACTATAATTCAGATATTAAGCAGCTAAAGCGTAGTTATTTTCGCCGTTTAATTGTTTGAAATAAGTTTTACGAGTCTTCATTTCACTCCTCGGTATGCTTACATTTTCACTGACCTTGCTGTCAAAACCAGTCGTCCCCTAAATTTCAATGAACAGTGCGACAAAACTACAAAAAACAAACGAACCCTTTCTTGGAGTTCCCTTTAAATTCCCCTAATTTCGCAGTACCATCAAACAAGCCACTTTCTATGCATTTTGCCATTATCAAAGAACGTAAGAACCCACCTGACAGACGGGTGGTATTTTCACCTAAGAAACTAAAAGAACTTCTAGAGAAATTCCCTAAAGCAAACGCAACAGTTGAAAGTTCTGATATTCGGGTTTTTTCAGACGAACAGTATAAAGATATGGGGTTGAACGTGTCTTCAGATCTATCCAACTGTGAGGTAATGATTGGTGTGAAAGAGGTTCCTGTCAATGCGTTAATTCCGAATAAAAAGTATTTTTTCTTTAGTCATACCATTAAAAAACAGCCTTATAATAGAACACTATTACAAGCCATTTTAGAAAAGAATATAGAATTGTACGATCACGAGGTTATTACCAGCGCAAATGGAAATCGTTTGATTGGTTTTGGTCGTTATGCCGGGATTGTAGGGACGTATAATGGATTTAGAGCTTGGGGATTGCGATTCGATTCTTTTCAACTGCCAAAGGCTGAAACATTACCAGATCAACAGGCATTGATCAATCAGTTAAAGTCTATCAACTTACCCCATATTAAAATCTTACTCACGGGAAGCGGAAAAGTTCCCTGGGGAGCTCAAGAGATGTTGGATGCGATGGCTATTACATCGGTTTCTACTGAAGACTACCTCAACAAGACTTTTAAAAAACCAGTGTATTGCTTGATAGACGTCTTAGATTACAACAAACGCAAAGATGGTTTAGTCATTAACAACGTAGATTTTTACAATCACCCAGAAAACTACGAGTCTGATTTTATGCGTTTTGCCAAGGTTACCGATTACTTTATTGCGGGTCATTTCTTCGGTGATGGCTCCCCCTATCTATTTACCAGAGAAGATGCAACATCGGAAGATTTTAATATTCAGGTAGTTGCCGATGTCTCTTGCGATATTGATGGCCCCGTGGCCTCTACCATCCGACCATCTACCATAGCAGACCCTATTTATGGTTATGATCCAAAAACAGGATTAGAAGCTCACTATAAATCAGACGGTGTCATTACCGTCATGGCTGTAGATAACCTACCATGCGAGCTGCCTAAAGATGCAAGTGAGGGTTTTGGAGATCTCTTTTTAGAACACGTAATTCCCGCTTTTTACAATAATGACAAGGACGGAATTTTAGCTCGTGCTAAAATGACAGAAAATGGCCAACTTACAGAGCGCTATTCATACCTTCAGAGCTATGTGAACGGAGAAGAGTAGTGATTTATTTTTAACGACGTTTCCCCATAGGTCGAGCTATCTGCCGTATCTTTTTTAGCTTGACAGGATAAAAAAAGGTGTTGTCTTTGTTCCAAATGCCAATAAACAGGTATATGTTAATCCGATAAGCCAACCATATATATTCCGTTGACTGATGCACCAGACGATGTCCAAAACTTTTAGTAGACATCAACCTTGTATATGCAGTCTTTAAATATGCACTAGGTGTTTTCGTATACACTGTAAATTGTAAAATAAAGTTTTCATCTTTAAAACACATAAGTTTAAAAAGTATTTAAAAGCAACATAAATAGTGAGGTGAAAAGTCGTTTTGCAGTTTAGCATTATAATATAAGTCAGTATTTAACAAAAGTACAGATGAAGAATTAGCCGATAAAGTTTCATCAGATTAGTCTAAATAGTTATTTTAGCGACAAACTTCACACTATGAATTTAATAGAGAGAAATTTTTACGTGGAACTATTCATATTAGTTACTTTATCCTCCTGTGTCTCGAAAAAATCAATTACATATTTTCAAAACGATAGTATAAATCAATCCAAGGTTTCTAACAATTATACTACAATTTTCAAACCAGATGACTTATTACAGATTACCATCTCAGCTCAAGACTTAGAGGCG
>CAXRAW010000123.1:0-22288 GCA_964228785.1 Flavobacteriaceae bacterium | reverse complement strand
TTGAATCGTATAACGCTCACTCAAGGCTTCTAAAACAACCTTAAATTTAAATTCGGATGTGAATTTTCTTCTACTCATTATACAGTAAATTTATAATTAAAATTCTAACTTAACTTACTGTCCGATTTTTGGGGGGAATTATAACTTCCTTCAGGTAAAGATGGATATACTAGTTATCCAGCAACTAAAATTGGCAGATTGGCAGTTTCTAATAATTTTAAAAGCAAAGGATATGGGCGAGATATTTTAAATTTCACAAAAGCATTATTTGTAGACAACAATAGGACTGGTTGCAAGTTTATAACAGTTGATGCTTACAGAGAATCTTTAAAATTTTATGAGAAAAATGGATTTAAATATTTATCTAGTAGAGATAAAAAATCAGACACAAGATTAATGTATTATAACTTAGGCTCGTTAAGCGACCACTAATTTTACTTCTTACGTCAAAATATGCCAATACTTAAAAAAGTATCGCTATTCTAATAGACGCTTATCACCTAATCTTTGCGCTAATTCTAAATACAACTAAGCATATGTTGCATTTTTTTTTAGGCAAAACATTTCCATGTAATCTTATAGTTTATCCTTTACTATTTTTGAACCAACACTATGCTCACACAGTTTTAGTAAAATTCAAAAAATACTGGTGTTAAATCTTATGAAGGTTTAAGTTTAACTGAATGTTGACTACACGGCTAGCAATAGTATGGGAAAACTTAAAAATAAAATACAAAATTAATAAAGATGTGAACTATTATTTTATATTATCTAACTTATCAATAAAAAAACTACCCCATTTTATATTTTTCACATCATGAAAATGATCTGTACCCATAAATCTGATTGCTTTAACTGGTGATTTTTTTAATCTTGAAATAGCATTATATGTTAATCTACTTACTATTGAAAAATCACTGCAACCGGTTTTTCCATGATGGTTAAATGAAACTATATTACCATTTTTCAGTTTAATTTTAACATTAGATTCTCTTCCCTTAAAAGATACAGCGCAACCTAAATCTCTAGCTAAATGAATCCATAAGTATTTGAGATTTCCTATTTTTCTCAACTCTATTGAAACATCTCCAAAACCCTGATTTTCTGATTTTTATATAAATTCCCCAGAGTTAAACTATTTTAATCATTTCGTAGCAAGCCTCAGGGAATTCAACCCTTGGCTATCGCCCTTTGATGAAAAGTAACACAAGATCAAGTTCCATCGAATGATATAATCAGATTAATCATCAACAGAAGAAAATTCTATCGTATTTTTGCATCAAATTAAAATTAATGAATAGCATTCAAAATCTAAAATGGCGGTATGCTGTTAAGAAGTTTGACAGTACTAGATTGCTGAGTCAATGTCAAATTGACATCTTAAAGGAGGCTTTTAACTTAACCGCAACTTCATACGGATTGCAACCTATCAAACTCGTGATTGTTAATAATAAGGAGTTACAAAAAAAACTTGTTGAGCACAGTTATAATCAGCAGCAAGTAGTACAAGCTTCCCACCTCCTAGTATTCTGTGTTGATACGCATTTGAATGAAAAAGATGTAGAAAATTATTTTGATCGCGTACAAAAAGTTAGAAATACCCCTGATGAGATCATCAATCCATTTAGAAATTATCTAAAAGATGTGATTTCTGATAAATCCAGAGAAGAATTGTTCTCTTGGGCAAAAAATCAAGCCTACTTAGCTTTGGGAAATCTGCTAACCGTTTGTGCTAATGAGCAAATAGATTCCTGCCCGATGGAAGGATTTATTCCTAAAAAATATGATGAACTCTTAAATCTTAAAGAGAAAAACCTAACCTCTGTTTTAGTCCTTCCTGTTGGGTTTAGGGCTGATGATGACTTTATGAAGAATCAAAAAAAAGTTCGTAAAATATTAAGCGATATCATCTTGGAAATCTCCTGATATCACAGTTTGATATTCCCTAATCAACTACCTCAGGGCAAGCCTTGGGGAATTCAACCCTTGGCTATCGCCCTTCGATCAGATATAGTATAAAACACCCACAGTATGAGTCAACAAGTACGACAACTCGAACCAAAAGCGCTCTGGAATCACTTTTGTGATGTGAATGCCATTCCGCGTCCCTCCAAAAAAGAAGAGCGCATCATTCAGTTAATGGTAGATTTTGGAAAGCGCCTAAATTTAGAAACCATGGTAGATGCTGTTGGTAATGTTATCTTAAGAAAACAGGCTACAGCAGGGTTGGAAAACAGAAAAACCATCGTTCTGCAAAGTCATTTAGACATGGTACATCAAAAAAACTCAAATACTATTTTTGATTTTGATACCCAAGGAATTAATATGCTGGTGGATGGTGATTGGGTTAGGGCAGACGGAACAACACTTGGAGCAGACAATGGTCTTGGAGTGGCAGCTATTATGGCCATACTCTCTGCTACCGACATTCCTCATCCAAGCATAGAAGCACTTTTTACCATCGACGAAGAAACAGGAATGACAGGCGCTAAGGGATTAGAAGGTGGTATATTGCAAGGTGAAATTTTACTGAATCTCGATACAGAAGAAGATGATGAAATTGATGTAGGATGTGCTGGCGGGATAGACGTAACAGCGAAAAGAACTTACAGGAAAGAAAATACACCTATAAAAACAACAGCGTACAAAATAGCCGTTACGGGGCTTCAGGGTGGACACTCTGGAATGGATATTGACAAAGGATTGGGGAATGCCAATAAAATTATGAACCGATTATTATTTCACGGGGTTCAACATTATGGTTTAAGAATCTCCGAAATTGATGGTGGTAGTTTGCGTAATGCCATTCCCCGAGAGAGCTTTGCAAACATCGTCATTGATAACATTTCGAAGGAGTCTTTTGCATCTGGAACAAACGCCTTAATCGATACAATTTCTTCTGAGCTACATCCTAAAGAACCAGATATTTCCCTAGAAATTACAGAAATAGAACCCCCTAAGAACGTGATGGATTTAGGTACACAGAAAAATTTTATCAAATCTATTTATGCAGCTTTTAATGGAGTCTATAAAATGAGCCAAGAGATTGATGATTTGGTAGAAACTTCGAATAATATTGCAAGAGTTGTGGTTAGAGATGGACAAATTCAAGTAAAATGTTTAACAAGATCTTCTTCTGAGTCCTTGAAAAATGACTTAGCAGATTCTCTCAGAGCTTCCTTTGAACTGGCAGGATTTGAAGTTGAATACTCTGGGTCATATCCGGGGTGGCAACCCCATATGAATTCTGAAATTTTAACTGTTCTCACAACTCAGTATAAAAGATTATTTCATGAAGAACCCCATATTGTCGCCTGTCACGCTGGCTTGGAATGTGGTATTTTAGGTCAGAATTATCCCCAAATGGATATGATCTCCTTTGGCCCTACGATTAAAGGAGCGCACTCTCCAAATGAGAAGGTGAGTATTTCTTCTGTACAGAAATTTTGGCGTTTTTTATTGAATATTCTCAAAAATATACCTGAAAAATCAACCAATCTCAACTGATAACTGGTTTATTTTAAAAGTATGATTTCACTTTTATACCTCTATAAATCAATAGTGTAGTAATGCTTTGATCGTCTATAAACTTACTTAGGATCAAGAATACGTGATTCAATGAACTCACTCCAAAATTCTCACGATCTATTTATTTGATAACTTTAAAAAAAGGATGGTAATATTTTACATGACAGTTACTTGCATTTTTATCTTTTTGTTAACATCTTTGATTTAAAAAAAGCGTATTAAATTGTAATTTTACTATTCGGAAATTGAAACTACTACATGGGCAAAGTCATTGCTATTGCAAACCAAAAAGGTGGGGTTGGAAAAACTACAACATCTATCAATCTAGCTGCATCATTAGGGGTTCTAGAAAAAAAAGTTTTACTCATTGACGCCGATCCGCAGGCGAATGCCTCCTCTGGACTTGGAATTGACATTGAGTCTGTTTCGGTTGGAACATATCAAGTTTTAGAGCATACAGCAAAAGCAAGAGAAGCAATTCAGAAGTCGAGTTCACCCAATGTTGATATTATCGCAGCTCATATAGACCTAGTCGCTATTGAAATTGAATTAGTAGATCAAAAACAACGAGAATACATGCTTAAGAATTCTCTTGAACAAATCAAGCATGACTACGATTATATTATCATAGATTGTGCACCTTCACTGGGATTAATTACCTTAAACTCTCTAGTAGCCGCAGACTCTGTGGTTATCCCTATTCAGTGTGAGTATTTCGCACTTGAAGGTCTCGGAAAGCTTTTAAATACGATTAAAAGTATTCAAAAGATTCACAACCCTAAATTAGATATTGAAGGGCTACTTCTTACCATGTTCGATTCGAGACTGCGACTTTCCAATCAAGTAGTAGATGAAGTACAAAAGCACTTTAGTACAATGGTTTTCGACACGATTATTAGGAGAAACACACGCTTAGGAGAAGCTCCCAGTTATGGAGAAAGTATTATTGCCTATGACGCTACGAGCAAAGGCGCGGTAAATTACTTAAATTTGGCAAACGAACTTATCAAAAGGAATTTACATTATGGCAAAGGCCAATAAGAAACAGGCTTTGGGCAGAGGGCTTTCGGCCTTGTTAAAAGACACTAGCAATCTTAATTCTGCTAGCGATAGGAATGCTGGCGAGATTGTAGGGAATATCGTAGAGATTGAGCTGAACCATATCCAAGTTAACCCCTATCAGCCAAGAACTTATTTCAATGAAGAAGCGCTTAGAGAATTGGCAAGTTCGATTCGTGAATTAGGCGTCATACAGCCGATTACTGTAAGAAAAGTGGGGAATACATTTCAATTGGTTTCTGGCGAAAGACGTTTTAGAGCTTCCAAATTAGTTGGGAAAAGCACAATTCCCGCTTACATAAGAATTGCCAACGATCAAGAAATGCTAGAGATGGCATTGGTTGAAAATATACAACGTAAAAATCTTGATCCTATTGAGGTTGCACTGTCTTATCAGCGATTAATTGAGGAAATCCAACTAACACAAGAAGAGTTGAGTACTCGAGTGGGTAAAAAAAGATCTACGGTAACTAATTATCTGCGATTGCTTAAACTGGATCCTATTCTACAAACAGGCATGAGGGATGGTTTTATTTCAATGGGGCACGGTAGAGCCTTAATCAATATTGAAAGCACTGATGATCAACTTGCTATTTATAAACGAATTTTAAGAGAGCAACTATCTGTTCGTCAGACTGAAAAGTTGGTAAAAATTTTAAAGGAAGGATCGAGTTCAATATCATCCTCCAAGAAAAAAGTACTTCCCAGCTATATCAAAGACAGCTTATCTGAAATAAATTCTTTTTTAGGACAGCAGGTTGATATTACCATTAACTCGAGAGGAAAAGGAAAAATATCCATCCCGTTTCATTCCAAAGAAGACTTTGAGAGAATCAAAAACCTGCTAAAGTAATTGTTTTTTAGGTACTCCATATGTGTTTTATTTTTTGTTGCATTTTCTTCTCAGGGATTTGCACAGAAAGACTCTCTAGACATAAAGACTACTGAAAAAACTGTGGCTTCCATCAACGAATTTAATCCTTTATCCCCATCAAAAGCTGCGTTTTACTCTGCTGTTTTTCCTGGCATGGGTCAGATTTATAATAAAAAATACTGGAAGGCTCCAATTGTTTGGGCTGGTATGGCAACAAGCACATCCATATATCTGTTTAATAACAATGAATACAAAAGATATAGAAGAGCTTTTAGGCAGCGTGAGTCTGGACTTCAAGATGAATTTACTCTTGATGACGGAACTGAGGTTATTTCAAGAAACGGTCTTGTTAGCGCACAAAGGACACTCAGGAATAACAGAGATTTATCACTCCTAGCGACAGTCCTTGTTTATGTATTGCAAATTGTAGAGGCTAGCGTAAATGCTCATCTTTTACAGTTTGATACTAGCGATCAACTATCGGTAAAACCTGTGATGATTTCGGACCCCATTCGAGTAGAAACCCCTTCCATGGGTTTACGGCTTCACTATTCTTTCTAGGGAAATAGATCAGATGATTGTTAGTAAAATGTTGATGGGAATGCTAAATTTAGCTATGTAAAACTCTTATATTGGGCTTGGTCAAATAAAGGTCAATACTTCAACAAGAGGAAATAATTAAGAATCTAATAGTTAGTTCAAATTTACAAGATGAAAATAGCGCTTTTAGGTTATGGAAAAATGGGGAAGGCAATTGAGAAAATTGCCTTACAAAGAGGGCACAAAATCGTATTAAGATTGTTGGGTACGCAAGCATATGACATCAGTAAGGCTGATGTTGCTATTGACTTTAGTGTTCCAGAAGCTACCTTTGATAACATCACCAACTGCTTTAAAAATCAGGTTCCTGTAGTTTCTGGAACCACAGGATGGCTAGAGCGTTACAATGAAGCTGTTGAACTTTGCAATCGTGAAAACGGAAGTTTTGTATATGCTTCTAATTTTAGTCTTGGTGTTCACCTTTTCTTTGAATTAAACAAGCAGTTAGCAAACCTGATACACCCCTTGAAAAATTATGATGTTACTATTGAAGAAACGCATCACATAAAGAAGTTAGACGCTCCTAGTGGCACTGCTATCAGTCTTGCTGAGGGAATTATCGAAAACAGTAGTTATACAGATTGGAAATTAACTTCTAATAGCGAAATTTCTAAGCATACGATTCCTATTAAAGCCCATCGAATTCCTAATGTGCCTGGTACGCATATTGTTAACTACAAGTCTAAAATTGACACCATCGAAATAAAACATACAGCTCACAATAGAAAAGGATTTGCCTTAGGAGCAGTAATTGCTGCTGAATGGATTTTGGGAAAAAGAGGTGTATATAGTATGAAAGATGTGTTAAACTTAGGTCATATACCATAACAATTTCTTTTATTTGTAATGATTTGTTAAAACAATACTGAAAATGGATTTTATTCAATGGATTCTTTTTTTTCTGGTCATACAGTTGATTCATTTTGCTGGAACATGGAAATTATATGAAAGAGCAGGTAGGAAAGCTTGGGAGGCAGCAATTCCTATTTACAACGCTATCGTTTTGACAAGTATCATTAAACGACCTAAATGGTGGGTTGTATTACTTTTTTTCCCAGTCATTAATCAATTAATGTTTCCTGTTTTTTGGATTGAAACAGCACGTAGTTTTGGCTTTAGTCAAAGAAAAGATACCTTACTTGCTATTCTAACGCTTGGTCTGTATATCTACTATATTAACTATGCCACTGATGCAGCCTATAAAAAAGATCGAAGCTTAAAGCCTAGAACAGCCTTGGGTGAGTGGGTAAGCGCCATTGCCTTTGCAATTATTGCGGCAACCATGGTACACACTTATGTTATGCAGCCCTACACAATTCCGTCTTCTTCTTTAGAAAAAACCTTATTAACTGGTGATTATCTATTTGTTAGCAAGTTCCATTATGGAGCTCGTGTCCCAATGACTACAGTGGCGTTTCCTATGATTCACGATTCTATTCCTTTTACCTCTAAAAAGTCGTATTTATTCAGTGATGATTATGAGCAAAGAACATCCTCACTGAAAAATAAATTGCAGTTACCCTACATGAGGGTTCCTGGTTTTCAAAAGATTAAACGCAATGAAATTGTTGTCTTTAATCAGCCAGCAGACACCTTGCTGGATATGAATAATTTTCACCCAGATCGTAACTATTACAAGCCCATAGATAAAAAGACAAATCTCGTAAAGCGCTGCGTGGGAATTCCAGGTGATAGTCTTGAAATACGTGATGGGTATGTGTTTATTAACGGACAAAAAAATACACTTCCCGATAGGTCAAAGCTTCAGTTTTATCATTATATCTATTCAAAGAAAGGGTTTTCAACAGAAAAATTAAAGCGATACACAGAGAAAGAATTTGAAAGACAGTATGTTCTTACTACCAACAATAACAGCCAATATCAGAGCCTTAGTAGATACCTGTATCTACAAAGCATTGGGAATCGTAAATTCTCAGTGAAAACTGATGATAAAGGAATTTCTGATGATTTGTTAAATTTTATTCGTTCGTTGAGGGTTTCTTGTAAAGAAATTAAACCAACTGCTAGAAGAGCAAACTTAACTGAGGAAATTGCTGATCAGTTGAGAAAGGATTCTGAGGTTGATAGTGTCATTCGAAATTTTAGTCCGAAGGGAGAGCTCGATGCTAGTGTTTTTCCTCATGTGGCTAGTCTGCAATGGAATACAGATAATTTTGGCCCTATCTACATTCCCAAAAAAGGGGCTACTGTTAGATTGGATGAAAGTTCAATGCCTTTCTATAAAAGAATTATTTCTGAATATGAAGGAAATCAACTGGATATTATTGGCAACCAATATTTTATTAATGGCGAAAGGGAAGATTCCTATACTTTTCAACAAGATTATTACTGGATGATGGGAGATAATAGACAGAGTTCTTTGGATGCTAGAATGTGGGGATATGTACCTTTTGATCATGTGGTGGGGAAACCTGTTTTTATATGGTTTAGCAAAGACGATGTGAACGGTGGTATTAGATGGGAACGACTATTTACCACTGTGAGTGGTAATGGTGAGCCTGTTTCCTATCTCAAATTTTTCTTCATTGGCTTGGGGCTTTATCTTGTATCTTCTTTTGTCCTAAAAATGAAAAAGAAGAAAGCTAAAAAGTAGGATGTCTTTATTTATTCCGACTTACTTCTCTCCTATTTCCCAGTATGGAGTCATGGTACAAGCAGAAAAAATTGAATTTGAGGTGGCAGATAACTTTCAAAAGCAAACATACAGGAATCGTTGTTATATATATGGAGCAAATGGAAAGCAACTACTTACCGTTCCCATTAGGCATTCGAAGTGCGAGATTAAACAGAAAACAAAAGATATTAAAATTGAAACTGGTGCTCACTGGCAAAAGCAACATTTCAAATCACTAAAGACGGCTTATAACTGTTCTCCTTTTTTTGAATTTTACGAAGATGATCTTATCCCAATTTTTGAAAAAAAATATCAATACCTGCATGAGTTGAATTTTGATACTTTCGAATTCGTTAACCAAGCACTGGAACTTGGTTTGAATTATCAGACCACCAAAGCGTATGAATTTGATCAAAGCAATGACTATAGAGTGTTAAGTGAGGTGAAACATCATCCAGACTATGCTCAAGTGGATTATCATCAGCTATTTGAAAGTAAGCATGGTTTTATTAAAAACCTCTCAATTTTAGACCTTCTTTTTATGGAGGGACCAAATTCTATTAGTTTTTTAAAAAAAGTAACTTGCCTTAAACTTAGTGAATAGTTTAACTGAGATGGACTCATCTTGCCTTTTCTTATTTCTTGAAGATGGCTAAAATTGATCTTATTTTGTTGTCTTTTTAAAGGTACTTTTGATGTTGCGTAAGGGATAGCAGCGGCATCCTTTTTTGTCCTGATAGGGCAAAAAAGATATAGCGGATAGCCCGACCCGAAGGGAACGCCCTTAGGATAATCGTCTGTGAATTGGTTAGAAAATGAACGTAGCTTGAGCATTCTCACTATTTTCCTGTGTGTTTTATTTTTTACTATTAGGAATACGCTGGGAAAAGGCGGTTAAAAAAACTCAATGGAGGTATGAACCATCAAAAGAAAAAGGAAGCATTTCTGATATGGAGGAAGCTTTGACTACGTTACCTACTTCCCCCATAAAAATAAGTGTAATAGGTTCTTGTTGGTTGACTTCGTATTCTAATAAGGTTTGTCTGCAAGCACCACAGGGTCCTACTGGTCTATCAACAGTTTTGTGTGGGGAGTTTGCAGTGATAGCGATACTATTAACTTTTTTGTTTGGGAAGGCTGCTCCGGCTTTCCATATAGCTACGCGCTCTGCACACATACCAGACGGATACGCAGCATTTTCTTGATTGCTCCCTGTGATGATAGTCCCATCTTCCATTAACAGGGCTGCTCCTACTTTAAACTGAGAATACGGGGCATAAGAATTTTGAGTTGCTTTGATCGCTTCTTCCATCAAACGCCTGTCCTTCTGAGGTAACTCGTCTATGTTCTTATACAGGTACCCAGAAGCTTCAAACTTTATTTTTTTCATAAAGGCTTACTCTTTAGACAAGTTTAATGTACTAATAATCGTTGTAAATTTCTCCTAAATCAAAAGATAATGAGAAACGCAATGAGTTTTCTAAGGGATTGTTGATGTCTGATGAATTCATGAGGTAAGAGAGGTCGATGTTTAGAGCATTGGTTTTAAATCCTGCTCCTAGGGTAAAAAATTGTCTATCCCCTTTGTCTGGACTTTCGTGAAAATATCCTGCTCTTAGAGCAAAAGCGTTGTTGTACATGTATTCTGCACCCAGGGCATAGGTCGCTTCTTTTAGTTCTTCGCTAAACCCTTCTGGAGCGTCGCCAAAAGATCCAAAGATTCCTGAAATAAATCCTTGGTCTTGTTCTGAATTATTGGGTTGTGGGGTGGGCACTAGGAGTTTGGTAAATTCTGTATTGATACTAATAATGTTATAGTCGTCTAGAATAAAATCAAATCCTCCACCAAACTTTAGATTGGTGGGGATAAAGTCTTCTTCTCCTGGCACGTAAGACACCTTGGGGCCAATATTTGTGATGTTAAATCCAATTCTGTAACGCCCGTTAAATGTTCCATAGTTTTCTTCTAGAGATTGGTAATATCCTGATACGTCTACTGCAAATGAATTGATGGGTTGTAATGTTGAATTGGTTCCTGTAAAGGCAAGATTGGAACGAAAATAACGCCCACTAACTCCCATAGAGAAGGTCTCACTCAACTTGAGTGCGTATGTTCCAGCAAGGGAAAATTCATTGGGGTTTATTATACCCGTATCTGTTCCACTGTTATCTGTTAACTGGACTTCTCCCAAAGAAAAATACCTTAGTTCAGCACCCCAAGCTGCGTTTTCACTGAATCGTTTGATGTATGAAAAACCTCCTGTAAAAATATCATCCACTAGATTCCTAAGCCAAGGGACATAATTGAATGCAATCATGACCTCTCTTGAGCTAAATGCAATCTTTGATGGGTTGTGAAATAGAGAGTTGGCATCTGCAGATGTAGATACTCCTACGTCTCCCATAGCGCCTGCTCTGGCATCTGGAACAATTAATAAAAATGGTGTTGCTGTGGTAATACCTCCTATTTCATCGGTATTGATTATTGTCTGAGCCATCGCTCCACTAATACTTAACATACAGATTGTGAAGATTAATCCTATTTTTTTCAAATGTTTAAATTTTAATAATGAATTGATTTGGTTGAAGCATTGCAAATATCGATAAATATTATAGGATGACCAGTTTTTCATATTTTTCTGCCGATATACTGCCTGCGGTTGATGTTACTTTTAACTTATATACATATACTCCTTTTCCAATTTTATTCCCAAAGTCGTCCAGACCATTCCAACTAATATTTCTAGATAGGTTTCCTGTTGTGAAAACCTGCTGACTGATGGTTTTGATGAGTTTACCGGAAATGGTGAATATTTGTACTTGAACTTTGAGGGATTCATTTGGCTTGTTGTGATTAAACCAAAATTCTGTGTAATTTACAAATGGATTTGGATAATTCAAAACATTATCTAATGTTATTTTGGTGTCACTTACGACCACAAAATTGATTGTTGCTTCTGAAGCGTTGTTATAGGTGTCCCAAGCTTTTAATTTTAAGGTATGTGGACCGACTTCTAGGTCTCTTAATTTAAATATGACTTTCCCCCGAGTAAAGTCGTCGAGTTCGGTTTCGTAAAAATCATTTAAAATAATAGGGTTTGACTCATCACCGTCTAAAATAGCTACAATATCGTGATCTACAGCAGTTACAGAGGTGTTGATCCCGCTAATGTCTGCTAACTTTGCAATGAGATTGGGCGAGGTATTGGTGTTTGCTCCATCTATAAAAGACTCGTCATTCATGAACAATTGTATCTCTGGTCCCTCTGTGTCGGAAGGTGCTGATTCGTTGATTCCTCCAACAATAATATCACTATTAAATCCTGCTCGGTCTGATGCTAAGTTTTCTGCATAAAAACTCAATTTTCCGTTTCCGAAGGCAATTCTTACGTCTCTGGGAACAATAAATTCAAATTCAAAAGCTCCATTCTGAACAGTTGACTGTCCTTTGAATAATTTACTTTCTTGTGAGTCAAAAGTCATATTCACCCCAAAATTATCGTTGTCTAGTGTGGTTTTATCAATGGGTTTATCAAAAACAGTTGTAGATAATCTTCCATTAAAATTGGTGAGTGTATTTCCTGAGTTATCAGTAACCACTCCTTCAAAGCGAACTCTTGACAGTGCTTTTAGGGTATCTAAGGATTGTGTGATATCTAACCCATTCATCTTTGTAATCTTTACATTAGGTTTAGGAATGGCCAACTGTTGTGCTGGGTCTCCAAAGAAATAGATAAAAAACTTCTGAGAATTGGAGGTGTTGTCTTTGGTAATTGCTAGAGCTTCTGATATGGTATAATCTCCTCCGTCATATTCTAGTAGGTTGCTCATCAATTCTTCATTAAAATTTTGTCCAACAGATATATATACTTCTCTTGTTGTGGTAACCATAGATACTGCTCCTCCATTGGGATTCCAAAATGTGAGTTCACCTGCTGTGATTCTACCGGGGTTGTCAAATCTTGAGTATTCACAAGTTAGCGTAATGAAAACGGGTAAAGTGTTGGAGTTCTGAAAAGACTGAACTTGTGGTATTGTTAAAAAGCGCTCTGATCCAAATCCGTCTTCTCCTCCATGCCCAAAATAATCGAAGATAAGTGTTCCTCTTTCTATGGCTGTATTGATGGCTTCTTGAACTTGTTGATAGCGTTCTCCTCCAGCGGAATTTGCCTGCACATAGGCATCAGCATAAATTTTATGAACATTAAAAATAGGCTTGCTCTCTTTAATTTGATCAGCAACACTCTCTACTCCAGATTGTATAAGGGTATCAGAATTTTCGTCAATATCATCTGAGACTAGCGTGATGGTATTTCGCCAGTCTCCTAGGGCTTCTTGTTGATAGTAATTTAGTATCTTATTAACTACATCTGTAGCCTGTTGTACTGTTGTGACTGGTATTCTACCAGTTGCTATGTCTAGGGTATGTAGGGCCGACATGGTTCCTTCGTTGTCTTCCATCATGGCAAAGAAATCGTCTGTAACATAGGAATTGATAAAACTGTAGCTCTCCGAAGACTGATAAACTGGCACAATATTATTGTTGTTCATAATTCTATCTTTGTAATCGTAGGAGGCATCACCAAAAAAGCATATGTACTTTAGTTTCCTCGCGGAAGTAGAATTGTGATCGTATATATGCTTTATAAAATCTCTTATTCCAGTGAGATCTGGTGAGCCCGATGAAAATTCATTGTAGATTTGATCTAAGAAAATGACTGCTGTTGTCAATTCGGAGTTTTGCTCATGGTAATCGGCTATGCGTTGAGCCTGCGAGGCGAGTTCTTCGGTAGTTATTATCAAATATTCTATATCTCTCAAAGCATGTAGATTTTGGTTTACAACTTTGGAGTTTTGAATGGTTTCTGGTGTGTAAAAATCATTGGAATGCAGAACTACATATTCCTTTAGCGATCCTCCGTTAGCTTTAAATGAAAAACCTCCCGAAGATTCATTTGAGATAGAAGTTACATTGATCGGATCGGTTACATCCCAAAGTTGGTAAATATTTTGACCTCCTTGTACTTGATATTCAACAACTCCTGATGTATTCGCTGCTTCAAAGCTTCGAAATCCAAACTGAAAGTCACTTACTGTCAAATTTTTCTTTCCTGTGATCTCAATAAAGTCCAGATAAGCTTTTGCCGATGGATTTCCCTGGCTATTGTAGTTTATTGAGACATCAATTGTACTGGCAACATTGGAAATGGATTCTAAACCAGTTCGCTCACTGGCTAGGTTGGTGGCATTTGGACCAATGCCTGAGAAGGAAAAAGCAAACAAATCTTGTCCGTTTGCAATAATATTCATAGTAGAGGGTACGGCAGAAACAGCGACTGCTCTAACTTTTAAGCTGATATTTTCTCCAGAAACTGCATTGGGAAATGGAATACTAAAAGACTGTTGGTTTTCAACAGAAAAATCTTCACCTAACCATTTTCTACCCACTGCAAAAAAATTAACAATTTCATTCTCGTAAAAGATAAAGTCATCAAAAGTGTTTAATTGAATCAAAGCAGGTTCAGAAACGACTACTGCTGGTTGAATTCTTTTACCGTCTGTATCACTCACTGTGATAAAATAATAGCCTTTGTCTGAGTATATATTTTGCCGATGCGATGCACTTCTATCGACTGGATTTATTTGCCAATCGTGTGGACCTTTTGCATAGAATAAAATAAAATCATTCGCATCAAAGGAGCCGTCGGACTCTCCTTCTATGTATATCGCGTTTTCTTGAAGATCATCGTAGCGAAAATCACTATTTAATTCAGGTAAGAGATTTCCACCGTTTCCATAGATATGTAACTTTCTTGGATCAATATTATTGGTAGATACCCCCATCTGCTGAAGAAGATTTCTATCAATCTTGAAAACACCTGTTGTGTCTACAGAAAATTTATACCAATTCCCTTCAGAGAGTACTGAATTGAAAACTTGAGCCATCAATGAAACTGAAAAAATTACAAATAGGCTAGTTAAGATTATCCTTTTTGATACAATCATACTCCAAATAACGTAAATTAAATACATATATTTTACACAATTTATCAGTATCTATAATAAACAAAAACCACATGCGTTTAAGCATTATTACTAATAGTAAAGAGGTTATAAAATTTGCAGTTGACCTTGCATGAAGGTTTTTTTGTTGTAAATTGCGATGATTAAATATAACCCCTAACATTTTAAATAAGATATGAAAAACTTTTTGAAGATTATCTTACTCTTTCTAATTACATTGTTGCTGTACCATTGCAACTCGTCGAGTAAAGTCAAGTCCTCTCTTACTGGTTGGAATTTTAATGACCCTAAATATGGTGGTTACTTTAAGGGAACGTCATTTGAAGGTCAAAAAACTCCTGAGGGCATGGTAGCTGTTGAGGGTGGTACATTCACCATGGGACAAGTACAAGACGATGTTATGTTTGATTGGAATACCACTCCAAGACAAATGCATGTTCGATCTTTTTATCTAGACGAAACTGAAGTTACTAACTCTGAATACCTGCTTTATCTCCAAGTCACCAAAGATGTTTTTCCAAGTGATGAGGAGCAATATAAGAATATATATTCTGCTGCATTACCAGACACTCTAGTCTGGAGAAATAGTCTCGGAAATACAGATTTGTTGTCAGAAAATTATCTTAGACACCCTGCTTTTGCTGATTATCCTGTTGTAGGTGTAAGCTGGTTACAAGCAGTTCAATATTGTAATTGGAGGACAAATGCTGTTAATTTAAAAGCACTGATTGATAAGGGTGTTATTGACAATATTCTTGATAATGATACCATTAGAAACTTTTTTGATACCAGTTTATACTTAGAAAACCCATATAGATTATTCAATGGGGACTCAACGGTTTACAGAAGGGGAATCCCAACTAACAAAGCAAGAAAGAAAGGTGAACCAAGACCTTCAAAGGGTGCTTTTATAGGAAGGCACATAACCGCTCAAGATGGTATTTTGACGCAAAAGTTTAGGCTACCCACTGAGGTCGAATGGGAGTATGCAGCAAAGGCAATAATAAGTAATAGAGAATACAATAACATTAGAGGGCGAAAGAAATATGCTTGGTCAGGGAAGTACACCAGAGATCGCTCTACAAGATATAAAGGTGATCAGCTTGCTAACTTTAAGCAAAGACAGGGTGATTATAGCGGGCTAGCTGGCTGGAGTAGTGATGGTTCTGACATCCCTATTCGTGTTAAATCCTATCCTCCCAATGCATTTGGTTTATATGATATGTCTGGGAATGTTGCAGAGTGGGTTGCGGATGTTTACAGACCTATCATTGATGCAGAGGCCAATGACTTTAACTACTTTAGAGGAAATATTTTCACTAAAAAACTAATTGATTCTACAGGTCAGGTTGTCGTAATTGGCGATCAGGCACAGCCCACTATCGCCTATGATACTTTACCTAATGGGAAAATAGTTCCACTAGAATTACCAGGTGAGGTTAAGTACGTCCCTATCACTAAAGATGATACTTTTATGAGAATGAATTATCTAAAGTCTTTGAGTATAGATACTAATGATGGTGACAAAAATTCAACTAGGCACTATGAATTAGAAGATGATCAGTTTGCCAGAAAACCTAGAATGTACAATTCACCTCAGGAGGTCGTGAAAGATTCTGATGGAGCTCCTAACGAATACGATAAAGCAAAGCGTTCTACTCTAATTAGTGATAAGACAAGAGTACACAAAGGAGGTTCGTGGAAGGATAGAGAGTTTTGGTTGGATCCTGCGCAAAGGAGATATCTGCCAGAATATATGTCTACTAGTTACATAGGCTTTAGATGTGCTACAGATATTGTAGGTCCTTTAAGTTATAAAAAGAGAACAGCGAGAAATCCTCCTAGATAACTTAAAAAATTTTACTTACAAAAACCTCATTGATATGATTCAGTGAGGTTTTTATCTTTAAACAATGAAACCTTGGTAGAGAAACTGCTTAAATAAAGGTCGACAACTCGGCAAAAGAAGATGGTTTAACAATAATTCAAACTGTAAAACCCTCATAGAAAGATTGGCAAAAAAAAGATCAATTCCCCAACGAAAGGAAACATCTAAATACCAAATAGTTACCACAAATTTAAACGAGTGAAAATAGAAGACTTATACCAACAATACAAAAGGAATTATTTGTTAGATACTGATACTCGAAAAATAAGAAGAGGATCTATTTTTTTTGCCTTGAGGGGTGAACATTTTAATGGAAATACATTCGTAAAGGAAGCCCTAGACAAGGGTGCTAGTTACTGCGTTATTGATGAGGAACAGTATAATAATGACGATCGAATGATTTTGGTTGACGATGTCCTAGATACGTTACAAGCACTTGCTAATTTTCACAGAAAAAAGTTACATATCCCTATTGTTTCTCTGACGGGTAGTAATGGAAAGACAACGACAAAAGAATTAATTCTTGCTGTACTGAAAACTCAGTTTCATGCTCAAGCAACTCAAGGAAACTTAAACAATCATATCGGTGTTCCTCTAACTTTGTTGTCATTTACTGATGAAACTGAAATTGGTATTGTTGAGATGGGAGCTAATCATCAAAAGGAAATAGAATCACTATCTAATATTGCAGCACCTGATATTGGTTACATCACCAATTTTGGGAAAGCACATCTCGAGGGTTTTGGAGGTATTCAAGGGGTGATTCAAGGGAAATCTGAGCTTTATACATTTTTACGTAAACACCACAAGAAAGTGTTAATTAATCCCAAGGATCAAAAACAGGTTGAATTGACAAAGGGAATGAGTCAAATTTCATTTAATAAAAATTATAAGATTTTAGAGACTCATCCATTTGTTAAACTTGTATTCAAAAATACTGTGATTCAATCTCAACTGATAGGTAAATATAACGTATCAAACATCCTAGCTGCTATAAATATTGGTGAGCATTTTAATATTTCTATTTCCAATATAAAAAAAGCTATTGAGCAATATACTCCTGCTAATAATCGATCTCAAATGATTGAA
Organism: Flavobacteriaceae bacterium; assembly: GCA_964228785.1. GTDB lineage: Bacteria > Bacteroidota > Bacteroidia > Flavobacteriales > Flavobacteriaceae > Polaribacter. The sequence goes on along the minus strand of CAXRAW010000123.1, from coordinate 4,591 downwards.
ACTTTTTCCAACAAGATTTTATTGGACGCTTATAATGCTAATCCATCTAGTGTTATGCTTGCCCTAGAGAGCTTTCATCAAATCATTCATCCTAAGAAAATTGTTGTTCTTGGAGATATGTTTGAACTTGGAAAAGAAGCCAAAAAAGAGCACCAAAATATTGTAAATGAAGTTAACAAAATGAACGTCTATAGAGCTATTTTTGTGGGCGAAAATTTTTATCAAACATCGGCAACGGAAAAATATTCTTCATTAAATGACTTGAAAAAACAACTAAAGAGGAATCAAATTAAGGAAAGTTATTTGTTGATTAAAGGGTCAAGAGGAATGTGTTTAGAACGCATACTAAACTTTATAGATTAAAGATTATTACGGTGATATTCAATAAGATTTCCTATAGGCCTGTGAATTATTTCTGTGATTACAAAATTGTATTTTTTACCTACCTTTTCTAAAATATTACGAAAATAGTGTGCTATAGAGCCTATAAAGTAAATAGCTGTGTCTGTGGGTAAGTTATAGGGTAATATTCTGTATTTAAAAAACGCTTCAAAGCCGTTATAAATAACTTCTTTAATGTAGTTATTTTCTTTAAAATCAAACATGAATTTTGCGAAACTAGCCAAATACATATTGGGATTTGGTTGTCTATAAAGATTGTATTTTATATGGTCAGCATCTAAATCATATTGCTGATCAAAAGCATCCATAATTTCTCCAGGCATCTTCTGGTAGTAATAATCCCTTATTAATTGTTTGCCAAAAAAATTTCCACTCGCTTCATCCATCAAAACATAGCCTAAAGATGGAACTTTCATGTGTATTTTTTCACCATCGAAGTAACAACTATTGGATCCAGTTCCTAGGATACACACCATCGCTGGCTTATTGCCTGATGAGGCATAAATTGCAGCAACCATATCTTCATCAATATTAATCCTTGCATTGGTGAAAATAGATGCCATCACCTCCTTGAGAATAGCTACTGGTTTGGCTGTTCCACAACCTGCTCCATAGAAATAAATTTGTTCTACTTGATCTTTAATATTGACTAATTGAAACATATTGATGATTCTATTGGTCAATTCTTCCTGAGGAACTACAGCTGGGTTTAGTCCTAGAGTCCTTACCCTAAAAAGCTCTCTTTTACTGTTATCCAGCGCGATCCAATCTGCTTTGGTTGAGCCACCATCTGCAATTAAAATCATATAAACTTATTTCAATTATCCAAATATATTATAACAAATATTGTTGTACAACATCATATACTATCTCAATCGTTTTCGATGATAACTAATTTTAAAAATGTACTTTTGTATAAAGTATTATCATGTTTTTTTTTAAAAAAAAGAAAGTTGATATCATAAATTTTTTTCCTGAAAACTTTGTTGATATTCATTCTCACTTACTCCCTGGCATTGATGATGGTGCTGAAAATATGGAGGACAGTATTGCTTTGATTAAAACCATGAGATCTTATGGTATAAAGAATTTTGTTACTACACCTCATGTATTAGGTGAGGTATATCCAAATACTTCAAAAAACATTAAATATCAATTGACTAAAGTGCAACAGGAACTCTTAAAGCATGGTATAGAAGATGTTTCTATCTCTTCAGCTGCAGAATATATGCTAGACCAACAGTTTTCTGAGTTGCTTGAAGAAGATCTTCTTCTGACACTAAAAGACAATTTTATTTTAGTAGAACTTTCCTTTTTTAGCGCTCCTTTTAATCTCTTTGATCTTTTATTTCAAATTCAGTTAAAAGGTTATAAACCTGTATTGGCTCATCCCGAGCGTTATAATTTTTATCATAACGATTTTCAAAGTTATTACAAACTCAAAAGCGCTGGTTGTCTATTTCAATTGAACTTTTTATCCTTGACAGAGTATTATGGTAAAAGAGTTCAGCAAATTAGTAAACAGTTATTAAAACTGGGGTTGTATGACTTTGTAGGGACAGATGCACATCACAAAAGACACTTGGATCTATTGAAAAGGTTATTCACTAAAAAAATAAAAGACGACTTACATCATCTGATGTTGAATAATTCAAAGTTTTTTCTATAACTTTTTTACCTTACCTTTAGGAATTTCCTCTTAAAAACTTCTTATACCATGGTTTCTTTACAACCACATAACCGTAGCCATAATCTCCATAACCGTAACCATAGCTTCTTTTAGGATTGGTATCATTTAATACAATTGATATGTTTGGAAGTTTCTTACTGTTGTATAGTTCTTGTGGAACATTCAACAACCTTCTGTCTAAATAGTTGGCTCTTACCACATAAACAAACATATCAGCATACTTGGCAATGAGTAATGTATCTGTCACTAAATTAACAGGGGCTGTATCTACGATGATAACGTCATATCGTTTCTTTAAAGATAGAAATAAATTTTCTACTCTTTTGGTTAACAGCAGTTCAGCTGGATTCGGTGGAATCACTCCTGACACAATGATATCTGCTCCTTTGACATCAGGGAATGGAAATATGAGATCTTCAATAGTTAATTTTTCATTCTTAATATAATTGGTAACTCCTTTTCTGTCTGGTATACTAAGATATTCTGTTACTTTTGGAGCTCTTAAATCCATCCCCAACAACAATACTTTATTACCAGCAGACGCCATCGTTACTGCTAGATTGATAGATATAAAAGACTTTCCTTCCCCACTGGTTGTAGAGGTAATAAAAATAGATTTGCATTGCTGCTGACTATCAGTAAACATAAAATCCAAATTGGTTCGAATCAACCTAAAGGCTTCACTGGTGCTAGAACGAACATCATTTTTGAAAACAATTTTTTCTTTAATATCTGATCTGGGAACATCTCCTAAGAAAGGTACTGAAGTTTGAGATTCTATATATTGCTTATTATGAATTTTTGTGTCAAGTAGGTCAATGACATAAATACATCCGAAGGGAATTATAAACCCAAGTAGCAATGCAGCTAGATAAATAATACTTTTCTTAGGCGACACAGGAATTTTAGAGCTATATGCTGAGTCTATAATTTTAGCGTTTGGAACTGTAACGGCCAACAAGATATCTGTTTCTTCTTTTTTCTTTAACAAATATTGATAAAGACCTCCAATAATCTCTTGTTCTCTTGCAATATCTATAAACCCTTGTTCATTTTCTGGAAAAGATCGCACCTTAGATAAAACTTTGGATTCGTCGTTATATGCTTCCTTTAATTGCAATTTTAAAGAGTTGGAAAGATTGGCTAAACTTTCAAGGAGACTCGATTGTAAGCTCTTCCTTTGATTTTCTAACTTTAATAAATTAGGGTTCTTGACACCTGCTGTAATTTGAACTCTTTTAATTTCAAGAATTAAACTATTGTATGTAGAAATAGCACTAGAGATAGTTCCCTCGTCAGTAAACCCTAAACTTGAGGGTAGGGTTTCTATATTACTTGATTTGGTTGATAATATATTTCTAATCTCTTCCGTCCAAGCCAAACTTACTTTGACTTCAGTGATCTTTGTAGTTGTTTCTTTTAGTGACTCAAAAGCCATCTCAACTTCAACAGGTAAGCCACTAAAATCCTTATCCGTCTTAAACTCTTTGACTTCTTTATCAATCAGATATAAGTCTGATTGTACTTTTTTCAAACGCTCGTCAATAAAAGCTTTTGTTTTTTCAGCAACTTGATTTTTATCTTCTTTGGCATCAAAATTATACTGCTTGATAATTTCATTTAAGACATCTTCTGTTTTTTTTCTAACTGCTCCGCTTAAAGCTAGATGAAGTACGCTAGAATTTTTGTTTACTGGCTGTATACTAATATCCTCTCTATAGCTGTCTATAATCCGATATCTGGGTGTCAGAGAAACTCGTATGGGTTGTAACAATTTATTTCCTATGAAATTTTTATTTTTAAATACTTCAAATTCTCCAAAACCAGTTTCCACAGTTTCACCAAACGAAAATTCTCCAATAGTATTGTTATCTGCATCTAACAGATGGTAAGAAATGTCATTTACAGGTGAAATAAAGAAAGTTGTATCAATATCGGTCTTAAGCGGACTAGTATTTTGTGAAAAATCAAATTTTATGGGATTTGAATGCTTGTAAACTTCCGATTCTACAACTCTTCCTAATACGGAATAACGAACGTTTAGGTTTAAAGAATCAACCACCAATCCAATAATTCTCCTAGACTTTAAAATCTCAATTTCATTATCTGTGTTATTAGCACTTCCACCAATAATTCCCAAATCTTCAAAGGCTGCTAGTTCTGCTGAAATTCCTGATTTTTTATTGTCTTTGATGAGAATAGAGGCAGAAGCCGTATAAGATGGTGTTGTGTAGCGCACATAAATCCAAGCCAGAGAAATAAAAGTGAGGGCTCCAAACAAAAACCACTTCCAATGCCTTAAATACTTCTCTAACTCTAGTCTTAAATTTAATCCCTCGTTATGTGATTCTAAATTCGTTTGATGATTTGAATACATAGATGTTACCTAGTTAATACAGACATTAGAGAAATCACCACAGAACTGATAGAGATAAACAGCAGGGTGTTTTGATTGTATGAGGCTGATTGTGCTTTGGCATAATTGGGTTCTACATATAC
>CAXRAW010000122.1:0-10683 GCA_964228785.1 Flavobacteriaceae bacterium | reverse complement strand
CTTCTGTTCAGGTTCGCTATATGGAAAACAATCAACCTCCTATAAGAACTATTTCTCCTGGTAGGGTGTTTAGAAACGAGGATATTTCGGCAAGGTCTCACTGTATTTTTCATCAAGTAGAAGGACTCTACATAGATACTGATGTTTCTTTTGCCGATTTAAAACAAACCTTGTTATACTTTACTAAAGAGATGTTTGGAAAGTCGAAGATTCGCTTGCGCCCCTCGTACTTCCCGTTTACTGAGCCCAGTGCTGAGGTGGATATTTACTGGGGTTTGGAGACAGAAACTGATTATAGGATTACTAAAGGAACGGGCTGGCTAGAAATTATGGGTTGCGGTATGGTAGATCCTAACGTTTTGGAGAATTGTAATATTGATGCATCGAAATATTCTGGTTATGCTTTTGGAATGGGCATTGAGCGCATTGCCATGTTGTTATATCAGATTCCTGATATTCGTATGTTCTATGAAAATGACGTTCGATTTTTAGAGCAGTTTAGATCTGTTCTTTAATAAGAAAAGATATTTAAATTCCAAATGTGACCGTAGATGATACTCTTGAGGGTAGTGATGTTTTTAGGACTGGTGATTGGAATAGAACTTGAGAAAGGAAAGCATAATTAGTCTTTCTTGTGATATACGTCAAGTAGTTCCAAACCATTTTTAAAATTTTGCTTGACCTCTTCAATATCGATGACACTACTCATAGAAGCCATGTTAAGAACGTAAATCTTCATAGATTGTTTTAGGGCATCTTCTAGCAAAGGGATTGCGGGGCTTTTAAGGTTCTCTTTTTTTACAATTTTTAAAGCTTTTACTATGGAGTCTATATTGTCTTGCATTGCAGAAATATTTGATTTCACACAAATATAGAGAATTTCTTGAAACGAATGAATGACTCTATTGGCAGAGTCGTAGGGGTGTACGACAAATTTCAAAAGGAGGTCAATTTTTATCAATTTAAATTTATTTCAGATGCTAAAAAAATCAAATTCTATTGAGGGAAATCAGGTGATTCTTCACCAACATAAAATTCCTGTAGGAAATACTTATAAAAATACTTTTTTAAAACGATTCAAAAATTCTCAATTTAGAGCTATGGCAAAATTCTACACCAAACTCACAACCAGACTTCAAAATTTTATAAGAAAACAAAAGATTTTCTTTGTTGCTACTGCTCCAAAAGAAGGCAGGATCAACCTGTCGCCTAAGGGTATGGATTCTCTTCGTGTAGTCGATGAAAACAGAATTCTTTGGTTAAATGTTACTGGAAGCGGGAATGAAACTGCGGCTCATTTACTGGAAAATCAAAGAATTACCATTATGATGTGTTCTTTTGATGTTACGCCCAGTATTCTAAGAATTTACGAAAAAGGTCGTGCAATTCACCCTTTTGATCAAGAGTAGGATGAAGTTATTAGCCTGTTTCCAAAAACACCTGATAGCCGTCATATCTTTGATATTACTGTTGAATCTGCTCAAATATCTTGCGGGATGTCTATTCCTTTTTTTGACTATAAAGGAGAGCGAGAGGGTTTGAATGAATGGGCCAAAGAAAAAGGTGATTCAGGAATTCAACAATACTGGCAGGATCGGAATCTTGAGAGTATTGATGGAAAGCCTACTGGATTGGACATTTATAATTGATCGTTAAAGAAAAAGAGGCTTCCACCTCTTTTTTTACTTTAATACCATCACATTTTTTACTGTTGTTCTGTCTCCTTGACTGACTCGTACAAGATACACTCCGTCAGCCAGATTGTCAATGTGTATATTTTGATTGAAAATAGCGCTAACAGCATCAAACTTTTTAGCAAACATCGTTCTTCCTTGAAAATCGAAAACTTGGATGTTTACAGGATTGTTATCTCTCGATTCAAAACGAATAGAGATCATTCCTTGAGATGGATTTGGGTATGAGCTAAGGTTGCTCAATTATAGTATCCGTGTATGACAATTCCGATAGTCACATAAGTCTTAGTTTTCTTACGGAGAGGGTTTTTTTGAAAGATCGACAGTATTAGCTCAGTTTAGTTGTTAATTTCTGAAAGATTTTTTTTGGTTCTTTTCTCAGATAAAGCACATTGTAGACAGCGTCTATGATGGGTGTCTTTGCACCGTTTCCTTCTTTTATCTCATAGGCACTTTTTGTAGCATAGTATCCCTCTGCGATCATGCTCATTTCAAGTTTTGCTGACTTTACTGTGTAGCCTTTTCCTATCATGTTTCCGAACATTCTATTTCTACTGAATGTGGAATACCCTGTTACTAAGAGATCTCCTAAATATGCAGAATGATTGATGTTGCGCTTCATACGATGTACTTTTCGAATAAACCGTTTCATCTCTCGAATGGCGTTGCTCATTAAAACTGATTGAAAATTGTCTCCATAACCCAAACCATGAAAAATTCCTGCCGCAATAGCATAAATATTTTTTAGTACTGCTGCATATTCAGTTCCTATAATGTCATCTGAAATTTTTGTTCGAATGTAGTGGCTTTTGATACAATTACTCAAAAATTTTGCCTTTGATTCATCTCTACATGCCAACGTTAAATAAGACAAGCGCTCCATAGCAACTTCTTCTGCATGACAGGGTCCAGTAATTACACCAATGTCTTCGTATGGAATCTTGTATTCTTCAAAGAAAAATTCGCCAACAATATTTCCTGTTTCTGGGACAATTCCTTTAATTGCAGAAAAAATTACTTTTCCTTTTAAAGACTCAGTTAACTTATCTAATTCTGATTTTAAAAATGCCGATGGGATCACAAAAATTAAACAGTCGTAATTCTTAACCACTTCATTCATATGGTTTGAGAGAAATAGTTTTTCTGTGTTGAGCTCGGCTGAGCTTAAGTAATTTGGATTGTGTTTACTCTTTTTTATATGTTGTATAGCGTGCATGCTTCTCATATACCATCCCACATTATCTAGGTTTTCAGAAAGCATTTTTACAATAGCTGTTGCCCAGCTTCCCCCACCAAAAACGGCAACTTTAGAGTCTTTGTTCATCGAATCGTTGTTTGCTGATGCCAAAAGTACTAATTCTTTACATGCATATGGTGGAGTGAATTGTTATATTTGTTTGAACCAATCTTTTTCAAAACATATCAAATGAACGTACAAATTATCAACAAGTCCAAACATCAAATTCCTGCTTATGAAACGGATCAATCAGCAGGAATGGATTTGCACGCAAATATTGATGCATCTATCACCTTAAAACCTTTGGAAAGAGCCATAGTGAAGACAGGTTTATTCATTGCTTTACCAGTAGGTTTTGAAGCACAGGTTAGACCACGAAGTGGCCTTGCGGCAAAAAAAGGCATCACTGTGTTGAACAGTCCTGGAACTGTTGATGCCGACTATAGGGGTGAAATTGGTGTGATCTTGGTAAATTTATCCAACGAAGATTTTATGATTCAGAATGGAGAACGCGTCGCACAATTGGTGATTGCAAAACACGAACGTGTAATCTGGCAACAGGTGAATGTTTTGAATAAAACTGAGCGAGGTACTGGCGGATTTGGCAGTACAGGTGTATAAAAAACCACTTCGGGAGTTGAGGTGGCTTTATCATTGTTTACTCATGCCTAATTTATTCAAAAACGAGGAAATATCCTGAGGTACTTACTCCTCCTCCATATTTTATTTATCAAAACACTCAGTTACACAGTAACTACTTGTCCCTTGAACTTTGAAAAGTCGCTTGTTAAATCTGCGGGTTCTGTTGGAAAGACACAGTAAAAAATTATATAATGCTCTCTTTATTACAAAAAAATGTAATAAGGTCTACTGATTATCAATAGCTGCTTTGATTTTGATCTCTAGTTCATCCATTAAATCAGGGTTATCTTTAATGAGATTTTTAACGGCGTCTCTACCTTGTCCTAATCTTGTATCGCCGTAGCTAAACCAAGATCCGCTTTTTTTGATAATTGCCATTTGCACCCCTAAATCGAGAATTTCTCCAACTTTTGAAATTCCTTGTCCATACATAATATCAAACTCCGTCATTTGAAAAGGAGGTGCTACTTTATTTTTCACCACTTTTACCTTGGTTGAGTTTCCAATTACACGATCTCCATCTTTTATTTGTGTTCTTCTACGAATGTCTAAACGGACAGAAGCATAGAATTTTAATGCATTTCCCCCTGTTGTTGTTTCTGGATTTCCAAACATCACACCTATTTTTTCTCTTAATTGGTTGATGAAAATAACAGTACAGTTTGTTTTACTAATAGTCCCTGTTAATTTACGCAATGCTTGTGACATGAGTCGAGCATGAAGCCCCATTTTAGAATCTCCCATCTCTCCTTCAATCTCTGATTTCGGTGTTAATGCTGCTACAGAATCGATAACGACGATGTCTATTGCACCAGAACGAATTAAATTATCCGTAATTTCTAATGCTTGTTCTCCGTGATCTGGTTGAGAAATAATTAAATTATCGATATCTATTCCCAAATTCTCTGCATAAAAACGGTCAAAGGCATGTTCTGCATCTACAAAAGCAGCGATACCTCCAGCTTTTTGTGCTTCTGCAATGGCATGGAGAGTCAAGGTTGTTTTTCCTGATGATTCTGGTCCGTATATCTCTACAATCCTACCTCTGGGGTATCCTCCTACACCTAAAGCTAAATCTAAACCTAAGGAACCAGATGATATTGCTTCTACATCTTCTATCACGCTATCCCCCATCTTCATTACTGCTCCTTTTCCGTAAGTTTTATCTAGCTTATCTAAAGTGAGTTGAAGTGCTTTAAGCTTAGCTTTTTTTTCTTTATCTGTTGACATACGTTGTTTGTTTTTTTATTAAAGAACTACATAGCAATGTACAAAAAACGAACAATATTTTGTGAGGAGAGTCAGGAAGTTCTCAACATTTTGATATGTGGAATTCCATCCTCTAAATATTCTTTTCCTTGTTGTTGAAAGCCGTGAGTATTATAGAATTTTGTTAGATAGGTTTGCGCAGAAATAAGAATATTTTTATTGTCGAAATTTTCTAAAATATGTTGAATAGAATGATCTACTAGTTGATGTCCGTAACTGAATAGTCTCGCTTTCTCTTGCACTACTATTCTTCCGATACTTGGAAGATTAAAATAATCTCCAGAGTTGAATATTCTTGCATAAGCCAATAAAGAATCCTCTACAGACCCTAAAATATGATATGCTTTCTGATCTTTATTATCTATGTCCTGATAAACACAACTTTGTTCGACTACAAAGACTTCTGATCGCAAACGAAGTATCTTATAAATTTCTACATTGGATAAATCTGAAAATGACTTGACTGTAAAACGAATCATCAACAAGCAGAAATTTTGTCGACTCTTCTTTGATGACGTCCTCCTTCAAATTCAGTTTTTAAAAAAGTTTCAACCATTTTAATAGCTTGTGGAATAGCAGTAAACCTAGCAGGAATGCATAGTATATTTGCATTATTATGTTGTCTTATCAACTCTACTATTTCGCCAGACCAGCAGATACCTGCTCTAACTTTTTGATATTTGTTTGCTGTCATTGCCACACCATTTGCACTACCGCATATTAGAATACCAAAATCTGCCTTTCCTTCTGATACATCTTTCGCGACGGGATGAACAAAATCAGGATAATCTACACTGTCCTGTAGATTTGTTCCATAATTTTTTACATTTATTCTTCTCAATTTTAAAGCTTCTGTAATAGCAAACTTATATTCTGTACCTGCATGGTCGTTTCCAATAGAAATATTCATTATTGTGTTGGTTTTTTGCACTACGATCAAAAATACAAAATCATCTATAAGGTAAAAAAACAAAAATATTTTTATTGACATTGTAAGATGCTGAGCTTTTTTCAAAAAAAGCAACGGTTTTGCTCATAAACACCCAACACAGTAAAGGACTACTATTCTTATGTTAAAAACTCATAAAAAAAAAGTGAAACTAGATTTGACTTTTACTTTTTTTTTTCTAGTAAATAATTTCTACTTGATGAACAAGTAGATTTTTTATTTTTAATTCATATTTAGTTAAAAGAAAATATATAACTTATCTACATTATTATTCAAAAAAATAATCACAAAAAATTGTTGATACCTGTTTATGATCCTTGTTAACAATTATAAAAACAGTTGATTTTTAATTGATTAAATAAATAATAGAATTGAATATTTTTTAATAAGTGAGAAAACAAAAAATGAGAAGATTTTTTATTACCATTATTAACAGACTATCATGATCATCATTCTTTAAATAATTTATAATTAAAAAATAATGCAATATTAATTATTGTTGATAACCCGTCCTTAAAAGATACATAAAAAAATAATTATTACAATACTTATAAAAATGACGAAGATTAATTTGTAATTTGTGCAAAAATAAGAGAGTTTAAAACATGGGTAGGAAGAAAAAAATATATAAGAAAAAAGGAAGGGTGATAAAAAATCTGACAAAAAATATACTTAGTGTTTTAAATCATGACCACACAAAATTTTACAATTACAAACAAATAGCATCAAAACTGGGTGTCACTGACACAGATGGAAAAACGCAGATACTTCATAAACTTGTAGAGTTAACAGCTAAAAGAAAGTTAAAAGAAATTGATAGAGGCAAATATCAGATCAACGAAGAGCGTAAGTATTTTATCGGTACTTTAGATGTTGTTAGGTCTGGGAATGCTTACTTTATATGTGATGATTTTGAACATGATATTTTTGTTCCTTCTGTAAATTTAGGAAAAGCATTACATGAAGATACAGTTAGAGTCTACGTTTATAAGAGAAAGAGGAGTAATAAGTTTGAAGCAGATGTTATAGAAATTATAGAAAGAGCAAAAAAGGAATTTGTAGGAGTTCTTCAAATGAATAAAAATTTTGGATTTGTTCTTCTTGATAATGAGAGAATATTGGTAGATATATTTGTACCAAAAAGCAAAATAAACGGAGCAAATCATGGAGATAAGGTTGTTGTAAAACTAACAGATTGGCCAGATAACTCTAAAAATCCTTTCGGTAAGATTGTACAAATTTTAGGAAAACCTGGGGAACATCATACAGAAATACATTCTATTTTACTAGAGTATGGTTTACCGTGTGAGTTTCCAAAGAACATTGAAAAAGAAGCATCACAACTTCCAACAGAGATAAAGGATGCAGAGATAAAAAAACGCAGAGATATGCGTAATGAGTTGACCTTTACTATCGATCCAAAAGATGCAAAAGATTTTGATGATGCTTTGTCTTTTACCAAATTAGAAAATGGAAATTATGAAATAGGAATTCACATTGCAGATGTTTCTCATTACGTGCAACCTAAAACAGAATTAGATAAAGAAGCCTATAACAGAGCAACATCTGTTTATTTAGTAGATAGAGTAGTTCCTATGTTACCTGAAATGCTATCTAATGGAGTGTGTTCTTTACGACCTAATGAAGAAAAACTCACCTTTTCTGCTGTTTTTAAAATCAATGAAAAATCGGAGATTGTAGAGCAGTGGTTTGGAAGAACAATAATCTATTCAGACAAACGATTTTCCTATGAAGAAGCTCAAGCCATCATAGAAACACAAAAGAATATTGTTCCAGAAAATGTTTCACTAACTGGAGAAACCTATGAAATAGATGAGGCAATTGTAGCAGCAATTTTAAAGTTGGATGAATTGGCTAAAATTCTTCGTAAAAAAAGGATGAATGCTGGTGCAATTTCCTTTGATCGAGTTGAGGTAAAGTTTCATTTAAATGAACATTTAAATCCAACAGGTGTATATTTTAAAGAAGCAAAAGATGCTAATAAGTTAATTGAAGAGTTTATGTTATTAGCTAATAGAAGAGTTGCAGAATTTATAGGGAAAGGGAAAAAAGCAACCGCAAATAAAACATTTATTTACAGAGTACACGATGAGCCAGATACCGAAAAATTAGCAGCACTTCAAAGTATTGTATATAAGTTTGGGTACAAAATGGATACCCAGACAAGACAAAGTACAACAGTGAGTTTAAATAAATTATTAAAAGATGTACATGGAAAGCCCGAGGCGAATATGGTAGAAACGTTAGCCATCCGTTCGATGAGCAAAGCAGCATATACCACTATGAACATTGGTCATTATGGTCTTGCCTTTGATCACTATTCTCATTTTACATCACCAATACGTCGTTATCCAGACGTTATGACACACCGCCTGTTACAGCATTACTTGGATGGTGGTAGTTCTCCTAAGGCAGATAATTATGAAGTTTGTTGTAAACATTCTTCAAAAATGGAAGAGTTAGCTGCTAAAGCAGAAAGAGAATCTATAAAATATATGCAGGTGAAATATATGGCAGATCACAAAGATAAAGAGTTTACTGGAGTTATTTCTGGAGTAACAGAGTGGGGAGTTTATGTAGAAATTATCTCAAATAAGTGTGAAGGAATGATTCGTATTAGAGATATTAGAAGTGACTATTATATTTTTGATGAACAGCAGTTTGCTATTGTGGGCCAGTCTACCAAAAAGATGTATCAATTAGGAGACGAGGTACTGGTAAAAGTAAAATACACAGATCTAGAAAGAAAACATCTAGATTTCGATTTAGTGGAAAATTAAAACGTAAAATATGGGATTTTCAAAGTACATTTATTTTAGTCAGTATTATGAATTAAAACAGAAGGGAAAGGAGGACAAAGCTTTCTTTTAAAGAAACAATAAAAAACCTCGACTTAATCGAGGTTTTTTTATTTTTTTTCTTCTGAATCTTCTTTGGATGCATTTTTAAACTCTTTTATTCCGCTTCCTAAGCCTCGCATTAACTCTGGAATCTTTCTTCCTCCAAAGAGCAACAAAATCACTACTACTATTATAATAATCTGCGGTCCGCTAACTATTCCTAAAGATATGTTTGATGATGTCATTAAAATTTGTTTTACTTAACAAAGATACAAAAACCCATGAAATAGAGAATTCAAAAGAATCCCTTATTTTGTGGAGTCAAATTACCTATTTGCCTTCGCTAAAATTTTAGTAGATCAATCAACCTTTTTAATAATTCCTCCTGCGATTTTCTTGTCTTTAATAACTTCTGGGTTTCCTTTGTAAAAAATGGAGCCCCCGAAACTTACTTTTGCATAAAGTGTTTTTACAATTGTAACTTCTGCTTTTGCTCCAGAGCCTGCTCTTATTGATGCTTTGTCTATGGTATTTAAACCATACCCGTGATAAATACCATATAAGTCTACATCAATATCCTGATTTTTGGCACTCCCTATCAACTTTATGATACCACCAGAAGAAGCTTTTACTCTTAAATGTCTTGTTTTCACTGCAAGATTTATAAAAGCTCCCTCTTGTGATTTTACCACTAACTGTGTCTGATTAATATTTCCTCCTTTGATTACAGCTCCCTCGTTTGCATCAATCACTTTGATCTCTTTATTGTAATAAAGTTTAGCATGAACCTTTCCGTCTGCATAAAGATCCGGAAATTTTAGTGTGATTTTTAAAGTTCCATTATTGTTTTTCACTTTTACTTTTTCTGCTTTTTCTCCGGAAATTTCAAGTTTTTGCTCATCAGACTGAACCAATTCTAATTCAATTCCATTATATAGTTTTAGCTTGTCAAAGTCTCCAAGTTGTTTGGTAATGGTAGCCTGAGAGAACATAGAATTACACCCAAGAATTGCAATTAAAAGTAATATTTTTTTCATATAGAGTATTTTTTTAGTTAGGAGACTATACCAATCATATTAATATAAAGGCAAAATTGCTTTTTTATTGTGGCGTAATCTTCATCCTTTCATCAACAAACAATTAATGTAAGATAAATAGACATCCTAAAACAGAGAAAATTGCTCCAAATAAGACAGTGATGAAGATGTAGTTTCCAAATTCTGCTTGGTTTTCTGATGATAATTGATTGAAAATAACGATGTCTTTATCATACTTTTTTCTTCTTCCAGTAGTGAATCGAACGATAATAAACATGATTAATAAAGTGACAAGACCCAAGACCTTACCATTTAATCGATCGTATCCTATGGAAAATGTTGTTTCTACAAACCAGTCGAAATCATGAGAAATTGATTCAGAAAAAAGCAAGAATACATAGAATGCTGCTGCTAAAACATCTGCTTGTCCCTTAAAATTCACAACAGCAATAAAGGGTATTGCTCGGACTTTACTATAGTTTATCTTACTCTTTCTACCTTTTGCCGTCAACGCTTTTTTGGCTTAACAAGTTGTTTCTAATGTAAAGTTTGAATCCACATCTATGGGTCTTTTTTACTCACCTTATTGAACCAATGATTAACGTATTGGTTACCTACCATCTATCGTTAAAGTTTTATATGAAGTTTCTTCTCTGTAGTTCCTTGATCTGCGTGTATTTGTAAGATGTAGACGCCTTCTGGTAAATGGCGATGGATATTCAATCGCATCTGATCTTGACTTTGCTCTCCTCTTTCGTACATCCGTCCTTGAAGCTCTTGCTCTAAAATATTGTAGAGCGTAAGCCTCGTAATTCTAGTGTCTGTGTGATTCCCTATAACCAGTTCAGCATTTTCTTGATCGACATAGATTTCTAGTTGAGAACTCCACAGATTTTCATCGTTGCCTAGTGTTTCACTACTAAAGGTGATGAAAAAACGATCTTGATACGTTCCTTGTTCTAAATTAAGTGTGACCAATTCATCACTAATTGCA
>CAXRAW010000121.1:0-13502 GCA_964228785.1 Flavobacteriaceae bacterium | reverse complement strand
TGCAAGTACTGAGATAAGAAGGATGTCATTTAACTTGTGAAGTTTCAGCAAATCGCGTCTAGGGTCTTTTACTTGACTAAAAATAGTTGTTAGTTTAGAAGAAGTCATTTTTCTATATATTAAATTGATTATCAGTATAATGTACTAATTTTAATTTAAATAACATCTCTAAAACGAATACTTTTTTTGACAAAACCTAATATTTTATAGTGCTTTTGCCCTGATTTAGTCGCTTTTATAGTTTGCCAATCAAATAATTAGTCATACATTTGCACTCCTTTTTTGAGGAAAAAATGAATTATTCACTAGAACAAAAACTAAACGTGTAATTATGAACACATTAAGTTACAAAACAGTATCTGCCAATAGCGCTACGGTTACCAAGGAGTGGTTATTGGTTGATGCGGACGGGCAAACGTTGGGTCGTCTAGCTTCTAAAGTGGCAAAACTTATTAGAGGTAAGCACAAACCGAATTTTACTCCTCACGTAGATTGTGGAGACAACGTGGTTGTGATCAACGCAGAGAAAATCACCCTGTCTGGGAAAAAATGGACAGACAAAACTTACATTCGCCACACTGGCTACCCCGGTGGTCAGAGATCGTTAACTGCAACAGAAATGTTTGAAAAAACCCCCACTAGATTAGTGGAAAAAGCAGTAAAAGGAATGTTACCAAAAAACAAGTTAGGTAGCGCACTTTTTAGAAATTTGTATGTATATGCTGGGAGCGAGCACAAGCAAGAGGCTCAGTCCCCGAGAGTGATGAACCTAAACGATCTTAAATAATGGAAACAGTACACAAAATAGGTAGAAGAAAGACGGCTGTAGCCCGTGTTTACGTTTCTGAAGGTAAAGGGAACATCACTATTAATAAAAGAGAGCTACAACAGTATTTTACCACTCCCACGCTACAGTACAAGGTAAAACAGCCTCTGATGTTAACGGAGAACCTTAAGTCTTATGACATTAAAGTTAACGTTCACGGAGGTGGTGTTACTGGACAAGCTGAAGCTATCCGATTGGGGATTACCAGGGCTCTTGTTACGATTAACGAAGAGCATAGAGTCGTTTTAAAACCAGAAGGGCTATTAACTCGCGACCCAAGAATGGTAGAGCGCAAGAAATTTGGTCAGAAAAAAGCACGTAAGAAATTCCAATTCTCGAAACGTTAGAATACAATTCTCAATTCTTATAATTAACTATATAACCGTTTAGCATCTAAATATATAAGACTCTTAAAGACTACTTATATATTGCTAGTAACAGAAAGTAAACACATTTTAAAAATGGCAAATTCAGACATTAAAGAACTATTAGAAAGTGGAGTGCATTTTGGACACTTAACAAGAAAGTGGGATCCAAATATGGCTCCGTATATTTACACAGAACGCAATGGTGTTCATATCATCGACTTGTACAAGACGGCAGCAAAGATTGAAGAGGCTTCCAAGGCACTGAAGAAAATTGCAAATTCGGGTAGAAAAATATTATTTGTAGCGACCAAAAAGCAAGCCAAGGATATTGTTGCTGGAAAAGCAAGCTCAGTGAACATGCCCTACATTACTGAAAGATGGCCTGGAGGTATGCTCACAAACTTTGTAACGATTAGAAAGGCAGTTAAAAAAATGGCTTCTATCGACAGAATGAAGCAAGACGGATCCTTTAATGCTTTGTCTAAAAGAGAAAAACTACAAATCAATAGACAAAGAGAAAAGCTGGATAAAAATTTAGGCTCTATTGCTGATATGACACGTTTGCCGGGTGCAATTTTTATCATAGATATCAAGAAAGAGCACATAGCAGTTGCTGAAGCAGAAAAATTAAATATTCCAATTTTCGCCATGGTAGATACGAACTCGGACCCTAGACCTATCGATTTTGTGATTCCATCAAATGATGACGCTTCAAAGTCTATTGATAAGGTATTGAGTTTTGTAACCGATGCCATTGCTGAAGGACTTGCTGATAGAAAAGCAGACAAGGAGAAAGCGAAAACAGAGGTTGAGGTGAAAAATACTACAGACACGGTTGAATTAGCCACAGAAGAAAAAAATAAATTAGATTAACGAAAACCGAATATGGAAACAGTAAAGATAAGTGCTGCTGATGTTAAAAAATTAAGGGATGCAACGGGTGCTGGAATGATGGACTGCAAAAAAGCATTGGTTGAAGCACAAGGCGATTTTGATAAAGCCGTTGATATTTTACGTAAAAAAGGACAAAAAATTGCGGCAAAAAGAGCTGACAGGGCATCTACTGAAGGCGTTGCCGTAACAAGAGTTAACGAAGACAAAACGGCTGGTGTGGCTATTGTTCTAGCTTGCGAAACAGATTTTGTTGGGAAAAACGAGTCTTTTGTTGCGCTTGGAGGGGAATTCGCAGATATCGCCTTAAACTACAGTGACAAAGAATCTTTTCTTGCTGCTGATTTTGGCGGAATAACCGTTGCTGAAAAACTCATTGAACAAACTGGAGTGATTGGCGAAAAACTAGACATCACTTCCTTTGAAAAAATTGAGGCTCCTTATGTTGGTTCTTACACTCACATTGGTAAAATTGCCGCTCTTATAGGCTTGTCAAGCACAGTTGAACACGCTGATGTCTTAGCAAAAGACCTCGCTATGCAAGTTGCTTCAATGGGAGCTACCACCTTGTCTTATAAAGATTTTGATCCTGCATTTATTGCTTCTGAAACTGAAGCTAGAATTGCTGCAATCCAAAAAGACAATGAAGAATTGGCAAGACTAGGAAAGAGCTTAAAAAATGTGCCCCAGTACATTTCCATGTTCCAATTGACTGACGAGGTTTTAGACCAAGCGAAGGAAGAGGCGAAAACAGTTTTAAAGGCAGAAGGAAAACCCGAAAAAATTTGGGATAGGATTCTTCCTGGTAAGATGGAAAGATTTATTTCAGACAATACAACGCTGGACAAAGAGTTATGCTTACTTGACCAATCTTTTATTAAAGACGAGAAGAAAAGTGTTGCCGCATACGTTGAATCATACGGAGATGTTTCTATCGTTGGATTCAAGCGTGTTACACTAGGATAAAGTATCTAATTTTAAATAAAAAAACCTCGCCATTAGGCGAGGTTTTTCATTTACAGCTAGTTTACAAAAAAGAAAAAAAATCCGTAGTTTTGTTCAACCTTCAAATTATGAAATACAAACGAGTCCTTTTAAAATTAAGTGGTGAAGCTCTAATGGGAAACCGACAATATGGAATTGATCCGAAGCGGTTAAAAGAGTATGCCAAAGAAATTAAGCAGGTTGTTGATATAGGAATCGAGCTTGCTATTGTTATTGGTGGAGGAAATATTTTTAGAGGAGTGGCAGGAGCTAGTAATGGGATGGATCGAGTGCAAGGAGACCATATGGGAATGCTGGCAACGTGTATTAACGGGTTAGCACTTCAAAGTGCTTTGGAGGATGAAGGTGTTTACACGCGACTACAGACGGCTCTGGAGATTAAGGAAATTGCAGAACCATATATCAAGAGAAGAGCGATCCGACATTTAGAAAAAGGGCGAGTGGTTATTTTTGGTGCTGGAACAGGAAATCCATATTTCACAACAGATACTGCTGCAGTCTTAAGAGCCATCGAAGTCAATGCAGATGCTATTTTAAAAGGAACACGAGTGGATGGAATTTATACAGCAGACCCAGAGAAAGACAAAAACGCAATTAAATTTGACACAATTTCTTACCAAGACGTTCTTAACAAAGGACTTAAGGTTATGGATATGACAGCATTTACATTAAGCGAAGAAAATAAATTACCTATCATTGTATTTGATATGAATACCAGCGGGAATTTGTTTAAACTCATCTCTGGAGAAGTGATAGGAACAATCGTCAATCAATAGAAACTTTCAGTCATGAATGAAGAAATAGACTTTATTATCGACGCCGCTAAGGAACAAATGCAGCATGCTATAGAGCACTTGGTGAAAGAACTAAGAAGTATTAGAGCTGGAAAAGCAACCCCGTCCATGTTATCCACTATTATGGTTGATTATTATGGTTCACAAACACCTTTAAGTCAAGTTGCAAATGTGAATACTCCGGATGCTCGAACTATTAGTGTGCAACCCTGGGAGAAAAACATGTTGCAAGAAATAGAGAAGGCAATTATGATTGCCAACATTGGATTTAACCCAATGAACAATGGAGAAAGTATCATGATTAATGTTCCTCCATTAACAGAAGAACGTCGTAAAGATCTCGTAAAACAAGCAAAGGCAGAAGCAGAGTACGCTAAGGTTGGAGTTAGAAATGCACGTAAAGAGGCCAATAATGATCTCAAAAAATTGGATATTTCTGAAGACTTAAAGAAAAATACAGAGACAGACATCCAAGCATTAACAGATTCTTATGTGCAACAGGTAGATCAGAAGTTAGTTCTTAAAGAAAAAGAGATCATGACGGTGTAGAAATGATCATCAATACAGAAACTACACTTCCACATCCCCACAAAACGCCCAATCATTATGAGTCGATATGACTAACTTTTCTAGCCAACTTTTACGACCTCTAACCAATATCTCAACCATGATAAAAACTGCTTAAATGGGGTTCTGGCTCAGGGTATCACGCATTATTCTAAGGAATAGGTGTCTGATTCTTATTGTAATTGCAGGACTCACAGCTTTTCTAGTCAGTCAAATGCAACACATGAGGTTCTCCTACACAGAAGCCAACTTGCTGCCAGAGAATCACGAAGTCAACGTTGAGTACAGTCAGTTTTTAGAACTCTTTGGAGAAGAAGGAAATTTGATTCTTCTAGGAATCCAAGACACAACTATTTTTACTCCAGAGAAATTTAACGCTTGGAACAAGCTCGCCAAATCTTTCGATTCAGTAAAAGAAATTGATTTTACAGTATCTATTGCAGATGTTAGAAAATTAACCGCAGATCGCAAAAACCGAAAATTTGTTCTAGAACCTCTTTACAGAGAAAACCCTAAGACAGCAGAAGAAGTCAACTTGGTAAAAAAACAGCTTTTTGAAAAACTCCCTTTTTACGATAACCTCCTTTACAACAAAGAAACGGGAACCATTCAAACAGCGATTTATATCAACAAAAAAATTGTCAATACCAAAGAACGCAAAGCTTTAGTTTTTGACATTTTAAACCCCAAAGTAACACAATTTGAGCGCGAAAATAACCTCAATATTCGTGTTTCAGGTATGCCGTATATTAGAACACTCAACTCTCAAAATATCGTAGATGAGATACAGTTGTTTGTGCTAGGAGCACTGCTAATTACGGCATTAATTTTCTTCTTCTTCTTTCGGTCATACAGAGCCACTTTTATCACACTGTTAGTCGTAACCATTGGTGTGAGTTGGGCCTTTGGATTCATTGGATTGTTAGAATATGAAATTACTATTTTAACCGCTTTAATCCCTCCTCTCATCATTGTGATTGGTGTTCCCAACGCAGTATTTCTAATCAATAAATATCAGCAAGAAATAAAAAAACACGGTCAGCAAGGAAAAGCGCTACAACGTGTGATCAGCAAAATTGGTAATGCCACCCTAATGACCAACATTACCACAGCCTCTGGGTTTGCTACTTTTGTATTCGTCAAAAGTCAACTCCTTCGTGAATTTGGAATCCTTGCATCTTTGAACATCATTAGTATCTTCATTCTAGCGCTTTTAATCATTCCAATTATTTACAGCTTTATGTCTCCACCCAAAGAAAAGCATCTAAATCATTTAGAAAAGAAGTGGATAGAAAATATAGTCAACTGGATGGAAAAAATGGTTCGAGAGCAGCGAATCACAGTTTACATTACCACAGTTATCGTCATCATTTTTGGAATTATAGGACTTTATCAAATTCAAGTATCTGGCAGTTTAATTGAAGACCTACCTAGGAGCAAAGAATTTTACAAAGACATTAAGTTCTTTGAACAAGAATTTGGAGGAATTATGCCATTGGAAATCTTGGTGAATACCAAACGAGAAAAAGGAGTCATGAAGTTATCCACTCTAAAACGCATAGAAAAAATTCACCGAGAAATAGAAGCTTTTCCCGAATTATCAAAGCCCATCTCTGTGGTAAATCTTGTCAAGTATTCTAAACAAGCTTACTACAAAGGAAATCCAAAATATTATCAGCTTCCAACCACCCAAGAACAAAACTACATTCTTGCATACATCAAAAACTCCGATGGAAATTCAGGAATGCTCAATAATTTTGTAGATTCCACAGGACAATATGCTCGGATCACCACATTTATGAAAGACATTGGAACCGATAAAATGGATAAGATCCAAAGCAGGCTACAGCAAGTAATCACCAAAGAATTTCCCGAGAAACAATATAAAGTCTCACTTACAGGAAAAGCCCTAGTTTTTCTAAAAGGAACCAATTATTTAATCAGTAACCTTGTCTTTTCACTATCCCTAGCCATTGTCCTTATTTCATTATTCATGGCGTGGATGTTCCGTTCGTTTAGAATGATTTTAATTTCAATTATTCCCAACATGCTTCCCCTACTAATTACAGCAGGATTAATGGGTTTTTTCAACATCCCTATCAAACCTTCAACAATCCTCGTATTTAGTATTGCCTTTGGGATTTCTGTCGATGATACCATTCACTTTTTAGCCAAATACAGACAAGAACTCATCGCTAACAACTGGAAGATCCGCAAGTCCGTATATGCAGCCCTCCAAGAAACAGGAGTGAGTATGTTCTATACCTCAATTGTACTGTTTTTTGGATTCCTCGTATTCACCGTTTCCAGTTTTGGAGGGACTATCGCGCTAGGCGGATTGGTATCCATCACACTGCTTTTTGCCATGGTTTCTAACCTCCTATTACTCCCTTCGCTATTACTCACTTTTCAAGATAAAATTGCCAATAAAAACGTTTTAAAAGAGCCGTCTATCAAGATTATTCCAAGAGAAAATTCCAAAGAATAAAATAAACACGGCACTCTTTTAATGATCAATTCCTGAGGTAAGCACATACATTATTTTTGTGGGCGTTTCCCTGCGGGTCGGGCTATCCGCTATATCTTTTTTGCCTGTACAGAACAAAAAAGGATGCCGCTGCTATCCCTAACGCAGCATTCAGGACAAAATCATCATCCTTTTCCTTCATTCCACAATTGCCCAGTTAGAGTCAAAAAAGTATCTTTGTGGCGTTTGTTTAAAACGTAGTAACAAATAAAGCGCAAAGAGAATTGCAACATCAACTTTGAACCGTTATGAAAGTTAGTAGTATCGCCAAAATATTAGCATCAGACCTCATCTTACAAGAAGTCACTATCAAAGGATGGATAAGAACATGTAGAAGTAATCGTTTTATTGCCTTAAATGATGGCTCTACCATAAAAAATATTCAATGCGTTGTCGATTTCGAAAATACCGATGAATCGTTACTCAAAAGGATGACCACAGGAGCCGCAGTAAGTATCAAAGGCACCTTAATAGAGAGTCAAGGCAAAGGGCAATCCGTAGAAGTTCAAGTTACTCATATTAAGATTCTTGGCGATTCCAATCCCGACGAGTACCCCATTCAGCCCAAAAAGCACAGTATGGAATTCTTACGAGAAAGTGCTCACTTACGTGTAAGGACAAATACGTTTAGTGCAGTCATGAGAATGCGCTCTGCGCTATCATTTGCCGTACATCAATACTTTAGAGACCATGGGTTTCATCATGTGCATACACCCATCATTACAGGATCTGATGCCGAAGGTGCAGGAGAGATGTTCCGTGTAAGTACATTAGCCCCCAAAGAACCACCTTTAAAAGAAGACGGAACAGTGGACTTTACACAAGATTTTTTTGGTAAAGAAACAAACCTCACTGTATCCGGTCAGCTAGAAGCAGAAGCCTACGCAATGGCCTTGGGAAAAGTATATACTTTTGGTCCCACTTTTAGAGCAGAAAATTCAAATACGACACGTCATTTGGCAGAATTCTGGATGATCGAACCAGAGGTTGCATTTTGCGAACTAGATGAAAATATGGATCTCGCCGAAGATTTTATCAAATCGGTTTTAACTTATGTATTAGAGCATTGTAAGAACGATCTTAAGTTTTTAGACCAACGATATGCCAAAGAAGAAAGTCAAAAACCTCAAACACAAAGGAGCAGTATGGGACTGCTAGAAAAATTACACTTTGTAGTAGATAATAACTTTAAAAGAGTAAGCTACACAGAAGCCATCGATATCCTCAGAAATTCAAAACCCAATAAAAAGAAAAAGTTTCAGTTTGCTATCAATGAGTGGGGTGCAGACCTGCAATCCGAACACGAGAGATACCTCGTAGAAAAATATTTTAAACGCCCCGTAATTCTATTTGATTACCCAGCATCTATCAAAGCATTTTATATGCGTTTAAACGACGATGGCAAAACAGTAAGAGCTATGGATGTCTTATTCCCCGGAATAGGAGAAATCGCTGGAGGTAGTCAAAGAGAAGAACGCCTAGAGGTATTAAAAGAGAAAATTAAAGCTATGGGGCTTGATGAAAAGGAGTTGTGGTGGTATTTAGATCTAAGAAAATTTGGAACCGCAGTTCATTCAGGCTTTGGACTTGGCTTTGAACGCCTTGTGCAGTTTGCCACAGGGATGGCTAACATAAGAGATACAATTCCATTCCCTAGAACACCTCAAAACGCCGAATTTTAATCAACGTTTTGTACCTTTCCATATGCTTAAACAGAATTTACAACAGAAGCTTTTACAGAAACTCTCCCCACAGCAAATCCAGTTGATGAAATTAATTCAACTGCCTACACAGGCTTTTGAAGAGCGTTTAAAGCAGGAAATAGAGGAAAATCCAGCGCTAGATACCGGTAAGGAAGACTCTGATGCTTTTGATAACTCCCTTAACAACGAGTATGAGGATGATGGCAGAGATCAAATGGACACAGAAGATATTAATATTGATGAATACCTAAGTGATGATGAGATTCCAAGCTATAAAACACAAACCAACAACTACTCATCTGATGAAGAAGATAAGCAGATCCCTTATGCTGCAGGAACAACATTTCATCAGTCATTAAAGAACCAGCTTAATACATTTCGCATCAGCGAGGAAGAACGTTTAATTGCAGAGTTTCTAGTAGGAAGTATTGATGATAGCGGATACTTGAGAAGGGAAATTATTGATTTGGTAGATGACCTAGCCTTTACCCAGAATATTTACACCACAGAAGAGCAAGTAAAAAAGCTGCTTAAGGATGTAGTGCAAACAATGGATCCAGTAGGAGTTGGTGCAAGAGACTTAAAAGAATGTCTAATCATTCAGCTAACATTAAAAAAGGAAAGTAAATCTAGAAATTTAGCCATAGATATCTTAGAAAAAACCTTCGACCAATTTGTAAAAAAGCATTACAAAAAACTCCTAGAGAAATTTAATATTTCTGAGGAGGAGTTAAAAGAAGCCATCAGCGAAATCTCAAGGTTAAATCCAAAACCAGGAAACTCCTACGCAGGAAGTAGTAGAATTGCAGAGCAAATTGTACCAGATTTTACCATCAGAATTTTAGATGGTAAGTTAGATCTTACTCTTAACGCTAGAAATGCGCCAGAACTCCATGTATCTAGAGCCTATAACAACATGCTTAAAGGCTATCAAGAATCTTCAGAAAAGACCAGATCACAAAAAGATGCCATTCTATTTATTAAACAAAAATTAGATGCTGCAAAGTGGTTCATCGATGCCATCAAACAACGTCAACACACACTACTGATTACCATGAATTCTATCATGGATTACCAATATGATTATTTTTTAACAGGTGACGAGCGCAGGCTAAAACCTATGATTTTAAAGGATATTGCCGATCGAATAAAAATGGATGTTTCTACAGTTTCTAGGGTGGCAAACAGCAAATACGTATCTACTCCTTATGGAACAAAATTAATCAAAGAATTCTTCTCAGAGTCTATGAAAAATATCCAAGGGGAAGATGTTTCTACCAAAGAAATTAAGAATATTTTAGAATCGGTGATTGGCGAAGAGAATAAAAAGAAACCGCTCACCGACGAAAAACTGTCTGTACTCTTAAAAGAAAAAGGATATCCTATTGCCAGAAGAACCGTTGCGAAATATAGAGAACAACTTGATATCCCGGTTGCCAGATTACGCAAAGAAATATAATTGGCATCATCATGCCTAACAGAGAAAACTAGGTGCTTTTGATTCAATACATTAGACAAAATACGATAGACTTTCTCAATTTATAGTCGATATTTTATGAATATTCACAAAGTAATTTCTACGGTTTTTCATCCAGTAGTAATTCCCAGCTTGGGAATCTTACTCTATTTTATGTCTGTTTCTCACTCCATTCAGAAATCACAACAGCTTCTATTGCTAGCCCTCATCTTTGGAATTACCTACATGATTCCTATGCTGATTTTAATCTTGCTCAGATCTTTGAGATTTATCAAAAATTTTCAGGTAGAGACAATTAGGGAACGAAAATTTCCAGTTCTCATGATGCTTGTTCTATTTTTTACCTTGGGTGATATTCTGGCAGATATTTACAGTCTAAGAGACATAGGATATCTATTTTACGGAGCCTCTTTAGGATTATTTTGCACCTATATTCTCTTCTCCTTTAAAATAAAATCTAGCCTTCATCTACTTTCTATGGGGACGACAATTGGATTTTTTCTTCTGCTGATGAATATTTACGGGTTGCCGCTATTACTCTTAATCATAATCCTTATTGTACTGTCGGGTTTAATCGCCAGCTCTCGACTGCATTTAAATGCACACTCCCCAAATGAACTCGCAATTGGTTTTCTATTGGGACTACTAAGTCAAACAATCATCTTTTTAGCCTTGTAAAAAGGCTAAAAAATGCGATCTCATTCTTGCTGAATCCCTTATTCAACAGTTCGTTAAGTTTTGATTTAAGTTATTGAAAGTCAACAAAATAAGTTAAAAAGATGTGATTAATCATTAGGTCAACTCCTTGATATTCAGTAATTAATAGTTAATTACAAACAGCTATAAATGACACTATTCAAGGAGAAATCCCAGTATAAAGCCCATATAAAAATGATACTTAACAAAATGAAAACGATCAATCAATGGCCATATGATTTTTTAGTAGAAGTCTTTTTGCTTTTTATCAGCATAGCAGCGGCATCCTTTTTTGTCCTTAAAAGGCAAAAAAGATGTAGCGGATAGCGCGGTCCGTAGGGAAACGCCCATAGATAACAACATGGACTTCTTAAAGCTACAATTCTGTTCTTTCTAGACGATTCCTTGTGCTAACATGGCGTCTGCAACTTTTACGAAACCTGCTATATTGGCGCCTTTGACATAATCAATAGAGCCATCGTCTTGGGTTCCGTATTCTACGCAGGCATCGTGAATGTCTTTCATGATATCCTTTAGTTTGTTATCTACTTCTTCTCTGGTCCAACTTAAGCGCAATGAGTTTTGGCTCATTTCTAGCCCCGATGTTGCTACCCCACCTGCATTGGATGCTTTACCGGGGGCAAATAATACTGCGTGGTTTTGAAATTCGTGAACAGCCTCTGGTGTTGATGGCATATTAGCGCCTTCGGAGACGCAGGTACACCCGTTAGCGATGAGTGCTTTTGCGTCTTCTCCGTTTAGCTCATTTTGGGTTGCACATGGAAGGGCAATATCACAAGCAACATTCCACGGGGTTTCTCCTTTAAAATACTTGGCATGGGGATATTGCGCTACATATTCGTGAATTCTCCCTCTTTGGTTGTTTTTTAAGTTCATTACAAAGGCGAGCTTGTGGGTGTCTATTCCTTCTTCGTCTAAAATATAGCCTCCTGAATCTGAGAGTGTTAAAACAGTGGCGCCTAACTCGATGGCTTTTTCTGCAGCAAACTGAGCTACATTACCAGAGCCTGAAATGACCACTTTTTTTCCTTTAAAAGATTTGTTCTTTAGATGCAACATGTTTTGCGCAAAATATACGGTGCCATATCCTGTTGCTTCTGGTCTGATTAGTGATCCCCCCCACGAGGCTCCTTTTCCTGTTAAGACTCCTGTAAAGGTGTTGTTTAGTTTTTTGTACATTCCAAACATAAATCCAATTTCTCTAGCACCTACTCCAATATCACCGGCGGGAACGTCGGTATTGTGTCCAATATGTCGGTATAGCTCAGTCATAAAAGCATGACAGAAGCGCATGATCTCATTGTCTGATTTTCCTTTGGGATCAAAGTCTGATCCTCCTTTTCCTCCTCCCATTGGAAGGGTGGTTAGTGAATTTTTAAACACTTGCTCGAAGGCCAAAAATTTTAAGATACTTGCGTTTACGGAAGGGTGAAAACGCAATCCTCCTTTGTAGGGCCCAATGGCTGAGTTCATCTGAACTCTGTAGCCTCTGTTTACTTGAATCTCTCCCTGATCATCAACCCATGATACTCGAAATGAAATTAATCTTTCTGGCTCTACCATCCTTAATAGAATGTTTTTCCCATGATAGATATCGTGCTGAACAATGTAGGGGATTACTGTTTCTGCAACTTCTTGAACTGCTTGTAAAAATTCTGGTTCATGGCCGTTTCTTTTCTTGACCATTTCCATAAAAGCATTGATTTTTGCTTCCATTGCTATTCAAAGATTTAAGGTTTATTTGTTTGTTTCTAGAGGGCAAAGATAGTTTTTTTCGTATATGGTCATCCATTTTTTTGGCTTTATAATTGTAGGTTTCAAACGTTTTCGTAAGCTATGGACTTTCTTGTTTTTTCTAGATTTGTATCTTTTGAAAAAATGTAACTTTGTACTCTGATTATTCATACATTGATATGCTAGACAGGGTTCAAGAACTATTAGAGGAAGTGAATCGTTTTCACTCCTCATCAAAAGAGGAAATAGAAGCATTTAGAATTCAATTTTTGGGAAGCAAGGGTCTACTAAGAGGCTTATTCGCTGAGTTTAGGAATGTGGCTCCAGAGCAGCGTAAAGCACTTGGTGTGGCGTTAAATTCTTTGAAAAAGTCTGCTGAGGAAAAGGTGGCTAGCTTGACTGAATTGATTGAAAAATCTCATGAAGGTACCCGTATTTATGGTGATTTGACTCGTCCTGCTGAACCTATTGCTTTGGGGTCTCGTCATCCTATTTCATTGGTTAAAAATCGCATTATTGCTATTTTTAACAGAATTGGTTTCACTATTTCTGAAGGGCCAGAGATTGAGGACGATTGGCATAATTTTACGGCGTTAAATTTACCTGAGTATCATCCTGCAAGGGATATGCAAGACACTTTTTTTATTGCAAAATCTGAAGAAATTGAAAACGATGTTTTGTTGAGAACACATACTTCTTCTGTTCAGGTTCGCTATATGGAAAACAATCAACCTCCTATAAGAACTATTTCTCCCGGTAGGGTGTTTAGAAACGAGGATATTTCGGCAAGGTCTCACTGTATTTTTCATCAAGTAGAAGGACTCTACATAGATACTGATGTTTCTTTTGCCGATTTAAAACAAACCTTGTTATACTTTACTAAAGAGATGTTT
>CAXRAW010000120.1:0-6574 GCA_964228785.1 Flavobacteriaceae bacterium | reverse complement strand
GGCTCCGTCTGAACTAATTTCTTCGGCAGAAAAATCAACTGAAACTGCTGTGTCTCCTCGATAAAATATTGTAGATTTATCACTCATTTTTGGGTGTAGTTTTTAGCGTTATGTTTATCTCTTTACATCAATAAAGATAACGCTTTACACCCTTTTTTTATCAGTAGGCAATGAATTTTTCGGGTTAATAATTAGGATACCTCCTTGATATTCAGTAATTAATAGTTAGTTATTCGAATCAAGGGTTGAATTTCAAATACCTTTGATTACCAGAAGGTTACAGTTTCAATAACTAGAAATTAATATAAAACTGTTTTGTAATTCACTGATAATCAATATTTATTCTTAACCCTTGATTCGCATTAGCTACAAACAGTTATAAATGACACTATTCAAGGAGAAATCCCAGTATAAAGATCATATAAAAATGATCCTTAACAAAATGAAAACGATCAATCAATGGCTATATGATTTTTTAGTAGAAGTTTTTTTGCTTTTTATCAGCATTAAAGTAAAGGACGTTTGAACTTTCTTCAATTGGGTTGTTATGGGAACTTTTCAGAACAGCATTACAGGAATCAGTTCAATCAACCTTTTGACTTTCTTAGCTTCAACAAAGGTAACTAATCAGTTACTAATTTGGTTTCCAAATTCTAGTGTATAGCTCATTACTTATTGTTTCACATCCAAAGCATCCCTTAACGTGTTTCCGATCAGCATAAAAGCCATGACCAAGCTCATAATAGCAAGTCCAGGAATCATGGCCAAATGCGGTTTTCCTAAAATCATATAATTATAATGATTTTTAATAATAGCACCCCAAGATGGGGTAGGAGGTTGTGCTCCAATACCTAGGAAACTCAATCCACTTTCTATAAGGATGGCCGCTGCAAAATTTGCTGCAGAAATTACAATTACAGGAGCTGTAATATTCGGTAAAATATGACGAAATATAATTCTTCTACTAGAAAAACCCAATGCTTTTGCAGCCTCTACGTATGGCTGTTGTTTGGTGCTCATCACTTGTCCACGAACCACCCTAGCAACTTCCACCCACATTGTTAGACCTACAGCAATAAAGACTTGCCAGTACCCTTTTCCTAGAGTCAAGGTGATGGCAATTACCAAAAGTAATGTCGGAATAGACCAAGTGATATTAATGATCCACATGATAAAAGTGTCCACTCTCCCACCGAAATAACCAGCAATTGCGCCCATACTAATTCCAATAACTAGCGAAATGAACACAGCGATCAACCCAATAAAAAAAGAAATCCGTGTGCCAATAATCAATCGACTCAAGAGGTCGCGTCCATATTTGTCTGTTCCAAAGTAAAAAGTACGTTGTTGAATGTATTTTTCAGGTGCATTTTTAATGGTGTTCAGTGGGATGGATTTTGTCAATCCATCACTCAATCGAACATATTCCAGTTGCTTATCCTTGACTTCGTAAGACCTGATCGGAATCTCTTGATCTAGATTAACTTTCCCATACAGAATACCATTCAAAAATGAATCATCTGCGATTTTATCAGATGGTATGATAAGCATAAGCGTGGAAAATCCCGGTTCTTTAGAGTGAATCTCCAGATGCATCTGATTGGCATTTCTACTGTTGTCTGGAGCAAAAGTATAACCAAAAATGGCTATAAAACCACAAAGAGTCACTAACCAAAAACAGACCAAACCAAGTGTATTTTTCCTAAACTTTTGAATGGACAGCTGTAATAGAGATTTGGATTGGTAATTCATCGTTTAAAAAGGTAAAATCACAACTTCATAGAAAGGATAATAATTACTTAATTTTTTACAATTTCTTGGGCAGTTTTTAACTTTAATTGACTTAATATGTTGAGTGCCTCAGCAATGTACATGTCTTTAGAGAGATTTTTGTGCCATGCTGCTCTCTTTTCCTTTAGATCTACATCAGCTTCAAGAAGAGACTTCTCGTGTTTAGGCGATTGAAATGCTAATTTAGAATCATATTCAAAGACAGATTTAAAGCGTTTTACATATTTTTCTCTCTTTTCTAATTCAGAAATGTAATCATTGTATTTAAGCGAGTACACAGTGTCATCTTGTTCATTCTTCAACCATTTAGCATAAGCATCTACCAATCTAAATTTTGGATCATTGGCAATGCGCTCCTTGCTTGAATTAACGACATCAGAGAAATTACTGTAGGAGTTCACTTCAGTATATTTGGCACGTGGCACCATATCCCATTTCAAGGCTCCCTCTAGATTGCGCTCACCAAAATTCATGTAGCTGTATTTATCGGGGAGAGCAATGTCAGAGTAAACGCCTTCCATCTGCGTAGAACCTCCATTAATCCTATAAAATTTTTGAATGGTCATCTTTAAGAATCCAAGGTCTTGTTCATAATCCGAAAATCGATTAATAGGTAAAATATTTTGCACTGTTCCCTTTCCATAAGTCTGATTTCCTCCGATAATTACCGCTCTGTTATAATCTTGCATCGCAGCAGCGAAGATTTCCGATGCAGAAGCCGATAATTCATTCACCAAAATCACTAGCGACCCATTCCATTGGATTTGATCATCTTGATCGTTTTTTACAATAGGCTTTTCACCTCTGTATTTCACCTGAACAACAGGACCTTCATCAATAAATAGCCCAGCAATCTCAATAGCAGTTTTAAGAGACCCGCCACCATTATTTCTTAAATCAATAAGCAGACCATCTACGTGTTCCTTTTTTAATAGTTCAATTTCTTTTTCCATATCCTTCGCAGAGTCTCTAAAATTTTCATCATCAAAACTGATATAAAATTTAGGGAGATCAATCACAGCGTAGGTTTTTTCGTTAATCTTTACAAGAGAGGACTTTACAAAAGTTTCTTCCAATTGTACCAAGTCCCTAACGATAGAGATTACTTTGGTTGTCCCATCAATTTTTTTCTTTACTGTTAGATGAACTATCGTTCCTTTGGGTCCTTTAATAAATTTAATGGCGTCATCTAGTCGCATTCCAACAATATCTAGAGGTTCTTCTCCCTCACCATCTTGAGTGACCTTAAGAATGATATCGCCAGTTTCTAGTTTGCCTTGCTTCCATGCAGGGCCGCCAGACACTAGCTCAACGATATGCGTGTAGATTCCTTTTTTCTGAAGGCGAGCACCAATGCCTTCCAGTTTTCCAGACATATCTTGATCAAAACGATCCTTAATTCTAGGATCCATGTATGTCGTGTGAGGATCAAAAGCACCAACCACACTATTTAAAAAAGTAGAAAACCAATCGTTGTGCTCCAACTCTTCAATGCGAATGTATAGCTCGTCCATACTTTTCAAAACAGAAGCTCTAGCCTCTTTCTCCAGTTGCTTAAACGATTTCTCTTTGTAGGAGTTGTCTTTTTTAGCCTTGTCCTCTTGAAGAGATTCCAACTCCTGAATCTTATTCATAGTTTGCAATTTCAACTGTTTTCTCCAGTAGTCAATCAATTCCTTCTCGTTAGCAGCAAACGGAACGTTGTCATAATCAATATCAATTGATTCTCGTTTTTTATAATCAAAAGGGTTGTTTAGGATATTGCCATAATAATTTTTGGCAGATTTTATCTTCTGTAAAAACATCTCATATACCAGATGATAGAAGGTAAGGTCAGATTCCCTAATCTGATTATCAATTCTATACTTGTATTTAGAAAACATATCAATGTCTTCTTGAGTAAAATAACGCTTAGACGGATCCAGTCCATCAATAAAATTTTCAAACACCTCTACCGAGAACGTATCATCCAGTTGTTTTTCAACAAAATGCCCTCGTGTAAGCATATAGTTCAGTACAGTAATTAGTATTTTATCCTTCTCAGGATCATTTGTATTGGTAAGCCTAGTCGCAATACTTGTGTGATTTACTAAAAGAAATAATGTTAAAAAGGGGATAAAAAGTTTCATCTTCATGAATCTACAATCGTTAAAAAATTATAATTTATAAGCAATGCTAAGGTACTAAAATGATGCCAATTTTAAAGTCGCTCATCAGATCTTCTTTAAGGTCTTTTTTACCAATAAAAGAATAGGCATTTAACCCTTACAATGTTAGCCAAAAACAGATCCATTCACTCTTTATAAAATGTTAAAATGAACCCTTCGTATGGGATTGATCAAATAAAAAGTCAATATCTATACAAATGGATAATATTTAAAGATCAAATAGCTATTGTAAATTCAAACATATGAAAGATCATGATAAAGACGAACCTAGTATTAATTTTTAGGGCGTTCCCTTTCAGGTCGCGCTATCCGCTATATCTTTTTTGCACTATCTTGTACTTACGTGTAAAGTTACACACTCACTATTCATATGAAATTAACTGTAGCAATAACACGAAAAGAGCAAAAAAGGATGTCGCTTTTATCGCTAACGCGGCATTCAAAACAGCTGTAGAATTAAATGATGATCATAGGTGAGTTATTTTATCAAATTGTCAATTATCTATCACAAAGAGAAGATTCAATAAGAAATTAAGCACATGACTTTTGCCAAAAAAAGAGAACTAGATCTCTTGTAAAAAAGAAATGATTTGTACACTTTCGCCAGTAAAATTTCTTGCTGTGGTTAGAAGCCACGAGTTACAATGATACTAATTGATGACCTTGATTGTGAGTTTTATTGTCTCATGTCATCTAAGGTTGCAACTTTTTTGATTATCAATTCCTATCAGACGTCTAGGCCGTTTCAAGAACCAACTATTTCCCCAATCCACTCCAATATTTTCCTACAATTAACTACATTTGCAGCCTTAAATAGTCACACATGAAAGCTGGAATCGTAGGATTGCCCAACGTAGGAAAATCAACATTATTCAACTGTTTATCCAATGCCAAAGCACAAAGTGCTAATTTCCCTTTTTGCACTATAGAACCTAACCTCGGAGTGGTCAATGTACCAGACTCACGACTTGAAAAACTAGAGTCCCTAGTCAATCCAGAGAAAGTAATCCCAGCAACCGTAGAAATTGTAGACATAGCAGGCCTTGTAAAAGGAGCTAGCAAAGGAGAAGGCTTGGGAAACCAGTTTCTTGCAAATATCCGTGAAACAGACGCCATTCTCCACGTATTGCGTTGCTTTGAAAATGACAATATTATTCACGTGTATGAATCTGTAGATCCAGTAAGAGACAAAGAAACCATAGACATCGAACTTCAATTAAAAGACTTAGAAACCGTTCAAAAACGCCTTGAACGCGTAAAAAGGACCGCAAAAACAGGACAAAAAGAAGCTCAAGTCGAATTGGAAGTATTACTCCGAGTTGAAGAAACCCTAGCATCAGGAACTTCTGTAAGAACCCTGGAATTCACAGAAAAAGAAACCGAATTTGTAAAACCTTTACAGTTGATTACCTCAAAACCCGTATTATATGTATGCAATGTAGATGAGCGTTCCGCAGTTTTAGGAAACGCCCATGTAAAAGCTGTACAAGAAGTTGTACAAGGCGAAGGCGCAGAGATTATAGTTCTGGCCGTAGCCACAGAAGCAGACATTACCGAGTTAGAAGATTACGAAGAGCGCCAGATGTTTCTAGAGGATATGGGGTTAGAAGAGCCAGGAGTTTCCCGTTTAATTCGTGCTGCCTACACACTATTAAACCTACAAACCTACTTTACCGCAGGGGAAAAAGAAGTAAGAGCCTGGACAGTTGCGGTGGGCGCTTTAGCGCCACAAGCAGCAGGAGTAATCCATACTGACTTCGAAAAGGGATTTATCAGAGCAGAAGTCATTAGCTACAGCGATTACATCACCTATGGTACCGAAGTCAAAGTCAAAGAAGCAGGTAAAATGCGTATAGAAGGCAAAGAATACATTGTGAAAGACGGAGATGTGATGCACTTCAGATTCAACGTCTAATCAAAAACAAAAATCACAAGCCTACCTCAATCTAAGTAAAACCTTGTCTATATGTGTTAGGGCGTTCCCCCTTCGGGTCGCGATATACGCTCTATCCCTTGTTCATGTCAAGAGTTATACACTCAATTTTAATGGTTAAATTCACTGAAGTAATAGCACATAAAGAGGAAAAAAGGATGCCGCTGCTATCTCTATTTTTGTACTGATTTAGAATTAGACCCAAAACTACTATTAAAGTGGTATCAAACTCGTTTCCAAATAGAGTTTCCCTTTAGAGACGCTAAACAGCATACGGGAATGAATCACTGTCAGGCAAGAAGTGCAGACAAGCTACATTTTCACTGGAATACTTCACTAACAGCAATCAACCTTGCCAAGATAACACACTGGTTGTCGATTCCTAAGTCACAAAGAGAAGCTTTCTCTATCGAACAGATTAAAACCATATATCACAATGAGTTACTACTCAGAAGATGTTTTGACGTGAAATAAAACAACTCCCGTATTATGGAGCTAGAGCTGCTTGAAAGCTTAACGAACTATTGAGATTAGAAATTGGTCTTTTATCCATCAAACAATGCGTAAATTATAAGCCTCAGGGCAAAAGCACTATAAACTGATTATTTTTCTAAGGTACTGATTGTCCAGAGCTGCTTTAAATCGTTTTCCTTTCACTCCTTGTTTGGCAGTTTTTTCATTT
>CAXRAW010000119.1:0-3662 GCA_964228785.1 Flavobacteriaceae bacterium | reverse complement strand
AATAAAGCACTGTATCTTCAAAGATTATTTTCTAATGATCTGACAATTAAAGGCTAAATAATCATTATAGGATTCAATATTTTTGCTTTACCCTACGTTTCAATTCATTTTTTTTCGTAAAATTCTCTGAGGTCAAGACCTCAATGCTACAATAAAGGTTGATCAATCACAAGGAGCATGCTCTTTTTACCCACTGAATTCGACATAGAACTGAATCTTTTAATAAAACCCGCAAGTCGATTTGTGTATATTTGCAGCCTATGAAGTTTGAGTTGATAGGAACAGACACTGGGACTAAAGCCAGAGCAGGAATCATGACTACCGACCATGGTGTGATTGAAACGCCAATTTTTATGCCTGTTGGGACAGTGGCAAGTGTGAAAGGAGTCCATCAAACAGAACTGGAGCAAGAGATCAATCCAGATGTAATCTTAGGCAATACCTACCATCTTTATTTACGTCCTAGCATTCCTATTTTAGAGCAAGCGGGCGGGTTACATCGGTTCATGAACTGGAAACGAAATATCTTGACAGATAGTGGTGGCTACCAAGTATATTCCTTGTCCGGAAGAAGGAAAATCCATGAGGAGGGTGTGAAATTTAAGAGTCATATTGATGGCTCATCACACGTTTTTACTCCGGAAAATGTCATGGAAATACAACGAAGCATAGGGGCAGATATCATCATGGCCTTTGATGAATGTACTCCTTATCCTTGTGATGAGCACTATGCAAAGCAATCGATGCATATGACACATCGTTGGTTAAAAAGATGTATCGATCACTTAGAAAAAGTCCCTCTAAAATACCAGTATCAGCAAACCTTTTTCCCTATTGTACAAGGAAGTACATACAAAGAGTTGAGAAAACAATCGGCTGAGTTTATTGCGTCTGTAGAAGCAGAGGGAAATGCCATCGGAGGGTTGTCTGTTGGAGAACCTGCAGAGGAGATGTACGAGATGACAGATCTTGTTTGTAGTGTGTTGCCCAAAGATAAACCACGTTATTTAATGGGCGTTGGAACACCGATAAATATTTTAGAAAATATCGCTCTTGGCGTAGATATGTTCGATTGTGTGATGCCGACAAGAAATGCGCGAAATGGGATGTTGTTTACTGCTCATGGAACGATCAATATCAAAAATAAAAAGTGGGAAAATGATTTTTCACCTATCGATGAAATGGGCATCACCTATGTAGATACATATTACTCAAAAGCGTATCTAAAACATCTGTTCGCAGCGAAGGAAATGTTGGGAAAACAGATTGCCACAATTCATAATTTAGGGTTTTATCTCTGGTTGGTTAGAGAAGCGAGAACGCATATTATTGCAGGTGATTTTCACGCTTGGAAAACAAACATGGTAAATCAAATGAATAAACGTTTGTAAAAAAAATCTCGTAAAGGGATGAGTTCAGTAAATGACAAAACTTCTACAAAAAAGGAAATAATCAAATACCAAACAGCGAATATCGATTTATACGGATGAAAATACTTGATTGGTACATATTAAAAAGATATCTAGTCACCTTTGTGTTTACGATCTTGATTTTAATCCCTATTGCAGTAGCCATAGACATCTCTGAAAAAGTAGATAAATTTCTATCTCACAGTGATTTAACTGCTATGCAAATCATTGATGAATACTATAAGAATTTTATCATATACTACACCAATACGTTCATGCCTTTGGCACTTTTTATAGCGGTCATTTTATTCACCACAAAGCTCTCCAATAACACCGAGATTGTCGCCATGACAAGTGCAAGAATTTCCTTTACACGATTTTTGCGTCCTTATATGGTAGGAGCGACACTTGTGACTGTA
The DNA here is from genome assembly GCA_964228785.1 of Flavobacteriaceae bacterium. Classification (GTDB taxonomy): domain Bacteria; phylum Bacteroidota; class Bacteroidia; order Flavobacteriales; family Flavobacteriaceae; genus Polaribacter. Next base: position 1,834 of record CAXRAW010000119.1, on the reverse strand, counting down.
TTTGCCTTACTCATGAATCATTTTGTTGTTCCCAGTAGCAGTAAAGAGAGAAAAGCATTTGAAAAGGAATACCTCACTTTTAAAAGGAGTTCAGATAACGCAGTTCAAAACTTTAGTTTACAACTGAACGACAGTACTTATGTCTATATTAAGAGGTATGATTTTAAGACATCTGTAGGGACCTTTTTTGCCATAGAAAACTACAGTGGAATTCAGCTAAAACAAAAACTAACAGCCGATAATATTCGATGGAACAAAGACGATGCTACCTTTATCTTAACCAACTATAAAATTAGAAAGGTGTACAAAGAACAGGACAGTATTTTTTCGGGGTTAACTATGGATACTGTCTTTGCCTTCACACCCAAAGATCTGCTTTTTAAATCAGCGCTCTCTCAGGAAATGCCGTCTGATGAATTATCGGGGTTTATAGAGGTTTCAAAAAAACGCGGTGTTAAAAACTTAAATGCCTATTTGGTAGAACTTTACAAGAGAACTAGCTTGCCATTGTCAACCTATATATTAACCATTATCGCAGTCGCACTCGCATTTAAAAAGAAACGAGGAGGAATGGGGATGAATCTAGCTGTTGGATTTTCTATCATGTTTATCTATATCTTTTTTATGAAAGTTGCAGAAGTGCTGGGAGCAGTAGCAGGTGCAACACCGTCAGTCTATGTATGGATTCCAAATAGTATCTTTGGAGGATTAGCCGTCTATCTATACGTGAATGCGAAGAAGTAAGCTCAGCGATTATCTACATCTCCATTTCATTGTCTTTATATGGGGATTTACAGCAATTTTGGGAAAATTAATCACCGTAAATGCTGTTCCATTGGTTTGGTATCGCATGCTCCTAGCATCCATCCTCATCATCATCTATTTTTTGTTGCGAAAAAAAAGCTTTTTGGTCGATCGAAAGTCAGGACTCAAATTTGTCGTTTCAGGAATCCTCATAGCACTACATTGGATCACGTTTTTTAAGGCGATTAAAATTTCCAATGTTTCAGTAGCACTCGTCACCATGAGTACCGGAGCATTTTTTACAGCTTTTATAGAGCCCTTTTTTTTTAAAAGAAAAATAAGAGTGATAGAAATATTCTTGGGAGCCCTTGTCATTGTAGGGTTATACATTATCTTTAGTTTTGAAGCTCAATATACTTGGGGTATGATCTACGCGCTTATCTCCTCGTTTTTAGGAGCTCTTTTTGCAGTATTAAACGGATTGTTTATCACAAAAAATGAAGCTGCAGTCATTTCTCTTTACCAGCTAGTCTATGGGGCACTTTTCATGACCATCTATATGATGTTTTCAGGAGGTTTCACCGAAAATATATTTACGTTAACCAAAACAGACTGGATCTATCTCATCTTACTGAGTAGTATCTGTACAGCCTATGCGTTGATCGCTTCAGTACATGTAATGAGAAGCTTAACACCGTATACTGTGATGCTGACCATTAACTTAGAACCCGTATATGCCATCATCCTGGCCTTGATGATTTTTGGAGAAGATGAGAAAATGAATGCAGCTTTCTATATGGGAGCCTCCATCGTCCTCTTGGTAGTTCTTTTGAATGGAATTCTCAAGAACGTGACCACAATACAGAAAAAAAGGCAGAGGAAGCCCCTACAAAAAAAATAAAATCCTTGTCAATACCATCCAATTTTATAGTAAGTTTGTATCTAGTATCGCATTAATTTTAATCACAGGGCGATAGCCAAAGGTTGATTTCCCCGAGGCTAGATTCGAAGTGATTAAAATAGTTTCCTTTGAATACTTCATGGGCTTTCCCCGAGGTAGTTGATTTTGGTGGCACGTAACATTTCTCGC
>CAXRAW010000118.1:0-19616 GCA_964228785.1 Flavobacteriaceae bacterium | reverse complement strand
GAATCTTGAGAGAAGGTCTTGTAAAATGTATCGCCTACTCGTATGGTCGTTTTCCAACTCTTTAAATGCGTATCTAGTCCAATATAAATATTTTGTCCGCTGTAATCTAATTTTGTAACTGTTTTTTCCATGATTGTCGTGTTTATATGATATTGATGGTAAGATAAACACTTAACTTTGGGTTAGATATTACAAACATAAGGGCTAACGCAGCATTCAAATATCCTTTAATCAAGCTACAAAGATGTATCAACTATTTTAACCTTCAACTATATACTTCTATCAGAGACCATAGGATAAAATTAAAAGCATCCGTTTCTAGAGTACAATGAATAAAAGCAATATTACATCCAAAAATTACCTGTGCCAATTTTGAAAGTTTTACTTTTGTAGCTGACAAATAAAGTGTTAACGTTTAAAGTTTTTACCATGACAAATCCCGAGTGGATCATTGCCAAAGAGTATGAGGACATTACTTACAAAAAGAGTAATGGTGTTGCAAGAATAGCATTCAATAGACCTAATGTTAGAAATGCATTCAGACCCAAGACAACTAGCGAATTATACGATGCTTTTTACGATGCCAATGAAGATACTTCCATAGGAGTTGTCTTACTATCCGCAGAAGGCCCCTCTACCAAAGACGGTGTATGGAGTTTTTGTTCGGGTGGAGACCAAAAAGCGAGAGGAAATCAAGGATATGTAGGAGAAGATGGATATCACCGGTTGAATATTTTAGAAGTACAACGACTTATTCGCTTCATGCCAAAAGCTGTTATTGCTGTTGTTCCGGGTTGGGCTGTTGGAGGTGGACATAGTTTACATGTAGTTTGCGATTTAACATTAGCCAGTAAAGAACATGCTATTTTCAAACAAACAGACGCAGATGTGACTTCATTTGATGGAGGATACGGATCCGCATATTTGGCAAAGATGGTTGGACAAAAGAAAGCCAGAGAAATCTTTTTTTTAGGAAGAAACTATTCCGCCCAAGAGGCCTATCAAATGGGAATGGTCAATGCAGTCATTCCACATGAGAAATTAGAGAGTACCGCCTACGATTGGGCACAGGAGATACTCGCAAAATCACCTATTTCAATTAAAATGTTGAAGTTTGCTATGAATTTAACTGACGACGGAATGGTTGGGCAACAAGTATTCGCGGGCGAAGCAACTCGCTTGGCGTACATGACCGATGAAGCAAAAGAAGGGAGAAATGCTTTCTTAGAAAAACGCCAACCCAATTTTGATAAGAAGTGGATTCCATAAATAAGCCTCAACAAAATAAAATAATTAAATACTAAATAGTTACTGTAAACTTAAACGAGTGAAAATAATCTGTATAGGCCGTAATTATGCGAAGCACATCAAAGAACTAGAAAACGAAAGACCAGAGAACCCTGTTGTATTCCTCAAACCAGACTCAGCCATCCTTCCTAAAAATCATCCTTTTTTCATTCCACCCTTTTCCAAAGATGTGCACTATGAAGTTGAAGTATTAATAAAAATAAACAAGGTAGGAAAACATATTGCAGCCAGATTTGCATATAAATATTATGATGAAGTGGGATTGGGAATCGATTTTACTGCGCGTGATGTACAGGCTTATTGTAGGGAGGAAGGATTGCCATGGGAAAAAGCCAAAGCTTTTGATGGGAGTGCTGTCATAGGACAATTCTTTCCAAAAGAAGAATTCGATTTGGAGGACCTTTCTTTTCAGTTGCTAAAGAACAACGAGGTGGTTCAGAATGGAAATACCAAAGCAATGCTTTGGAAAATTGATGAACTGATTAGCTATATTTCTCAATATTTCACTTTAAAAAAAGGCGATCTTATCTTTACAGGAACTCCAGCAGGTGTCGGTAAAGTCTCGGAAAATGACGAACTCACTGGGGTAATGGAAGGAAAAAAATCCTTCCAAATCAAGGTGAAATAGTCAATAAACAAATCACAAAAAACACCATGTTAGAAATTATATTAGTGATTACTGTTGGCAAGTATTTTTACAGGCTTGCCGATAAATATAAAAAAAGCAAGTGGGAATATGCCATTCTTGGTTTGGTAGTATGCTACGGAATCTTTTTTACAGTGGCATTGGTTTACACCTTAATCTATTACATGAACAATCCTTTGGCTTTAGATGATGATCTCAACGATTGGAATTTGACTATAATTAGTATACCCTTTGCTCTAGGAGGAACATATCTGTTGTACTATCTATTGGAAAGGAGTTGGAAGAAAAATGCCCTAAAAGACAAGGTAAGTATAGACGATATTGGAAAAGAAATATAAATAAAGACAAATACATGAATGCTGAAATCATTACCATAGGCGATGAGATTCTTATTGGGCAAATTACAGATACCAACTCACAGTGGATTGCTACTGAACTGAACAAAATAGGAGTTTCAGTGCATCAGATATCATCTATTCAAGATGAGAGAACTCACATTCTCACTACCCTTCAAGAAGCACAAGAGAGAGCAGATATAGTGTTGATCACAGGAGGTCTGGGCCCCACCAAAGATGACATCACAAAAAAAACCATCGCTGAATTTTTTCAGGATGATAAAATCATTGACTATCCTGAGGTGACTAACTTTATCAAGCAGATGTTCAAAAAGTACAACATCCCCTACAATAAAGTACAACAATATCAATCACAGCTACCATCTAAAGCAACATTATTGATGAATCGTTTAGGAACTGCTCCGGGGATGTGGTTTTATGAAAACGATACTGTTTTTGTGGCGATGCCAGGAATTCCTTACGAGATGAAAGGTCTTATGACATACCATGTCCTTCCTAGGATACGAGAAAAATTCCATTTGCCGTTTATCATTCACAAAACAATCATGACTTATGGTCAAGGAGAGAGTTTAATAGCCGAACGGATTGCAGCGTGGGCAGATAACCTTCCTAGCTTCATTAAGCTAGCCTATTTGCCATCCTTTGGAAGGGTACGGTTAAGACTATCTGCAAAAGGTTCTCAAAAAGAAGTATTGGAACAGGCGCTAAATCAAAATATCAAGGCACTGTACAATATCATCCCAGATATCATCACAGGAATAGATGAGCAGGGAGCAATTGAGAATTATGTTGGTAAACTATTAAAAGAAAAAAGATTGAAATTATCGGTTGCTGAGAGTTTAACAGGGGGTAAAATAGCCTCTACGATCGTTTCAGTACCAGGAGCGTCTGCTTATTTTAGTGGAGGTTTTGTCGCATATTCAAGAGTTATGAAGGAACAACTACTAGGTGTTAGCAAAACAACTATCGATCAATTTTCTGTTGTAAGCCAAGAAGTTGCACAAGAGATGGCTACTCTAACAAGGGATAAAACCCAATCTGACTACGCTATTGCTGTCACAGGCAATGCAGGTCCCACCAAAGACAATACAGATAAGTCGGTAGGAATTGTGTACATCGCAATTGCTTCTGCCCATGGTCTCGTCTGTCAAGAATTTAATTTTGGTCAACCAAGAGAAAAAGTCATCAACAGAACCGTGAATAAATCACTGCAAATACTCAAAACAGAAATTCTAAAAAATAACTAAAATTGTCTTTGTGAAATTTCAAATTTATCGTAAATTCGCACCTCGTTTTAGGATAAGAATTTAAAACTGCACGAAGATGTCTAGAATATGTGAATTAACAGGAAAGAAAGCAATGGTTGGAAACAACGTTTCCCATGCCATGAACAAAACGAAGAGAAAGTTCAATGTTAATTTGATGACAAAGCGGTTTTACATTCCTGAAGAAGATAAATGGATTACTTTAAAAGTTTCAGCTTCAGCGTTAAAAAATATCAACAAGAAAGGAATTTCTGCAGTAATCAAAGAAGCCCGAGAAAAAGGATTTTTAACGAAATAAATTTCTAAAAGCAACGTAATATGGCAAAAAAAGGAAATAGGGTGCAAGTAATTCTAGAATGTACAGAGCACAAGGCCACAGGAAAATCGGGTACCTCTAGATATATCACCACAAAGAACAAGAAGAATACTCCTGACAGAATTGAGTTAAAAAAATTCAATCCTGTCTTAAAGAAAATGACAGTTCACAAAGAAATTAAATAACACGACATTTTAATCAATGTCAAACACGCATATAGGTCATGGCAAAAAAAGCGGTAGCATCCTTACAAACAGGTTCAAAAAGATTAACAAAAGCGATCAAAATGGTGAAATCTCCCAAATCAGGAGCTTACACGTTTGTTGAGGCCATTATGGATCCATCAAAAGTGAACGACTTTTTAGCAAAAAAATAAATTTTTTCATAATATACGAAAGCTGCTTTCTACGGAAAGTAGCTTTTTTTGTGTCTATAAATGACGTATTTTTGAAAGATGTAATTTCAACTCAGAATGAGCTATTTTAAAAATATCTTTTCAAAAGAAAAAAAACAAACACTAGACAAAGGACTAGAGAAATCTAAGTCAAGTTTTTTTAACAAACTGTCCAGAGCCGTAGCAGGGAAATCAAAAGTTGACGATGATGTACTGGATAACTTAGAAGAAGTGCTTGTAACTTCTGATGTTGGCGTGGATACTACCTTAAAAATCATAGAACGCATAGAAGAACGTGTAGCGAGAGATAAATACCTAGGAACAGAAGAACTTAACCTAATACTTCGAGAAGAAATTGCTGGGTTACTCTCCGAAACCAATACTGGAGAAGATACCGATTTTGTGATACCATCTAACACAAAACCCTATGTGTTAATGGTAGTGGGAGTCAATGGCGTTGGGAAAACAACAACTATTGGGAAGTTGGCTTCTCAGTTTAAGAAAAAAGGACTGAAAGTAGTCTTGGGAGCTGCAGATACATTTAGAGCGGCTGCAATTGATCAATTACAGGTATGGGCAGACAGAACCCAAGTTCCCATTGTCTGTCAAGAAATGGGGTCAGATCCTGCATCTGTAGCTTTTGACACACTAAAATCAGCTACAGCACAGAATGCAGACGTAGTCATAATTGATACTGCTGGACGTTTACATAACAAGGTAAATTTAATGAACGAACTTTCCAAAATTAAACGTGTTATGCAAAAAGTAGTCAACGAGGCTCCACATGATGTACTCTTGGTACTGGACGGTTCAACAGGTCAGAATGCCTTTGAGCAGGCAAAACAATTTACCAAAGCTACTGAAGTCACCTCACTAGCAGTCACCAAATTAGATGGAACTGCCAAAGGAGGTGTAGTGATTGGAATTTCGGATCAATTTCAGATCCCCGTAAAGTATATTGGAGTAGGAGAGGGTATTGAAGATCTACAAGTTTTTAACAAACATGAGTTTGTTGACAGTTTTTTTGCTTGATCTTTAAATAGTTGCAGATACCACGAATGCTGGAGAGTTTCAAAAGATAAAAAAGACCCTGATGAACAACGCTCGTGATTATTTTAAACCATTATCCGACAAAAATTTAGATGCCATTTTATCAATCAACAATCATCATGCAGCTTACTCAGCAGTAGCAGAGTATCCAAACTTAACTGTTCCAATGGGTTACAAGAATACAGGTGAACCCATAAGTTTGATATTTATTGGAAAACCAACATCAGAATTAGATTTATTCATGCTTGGATATGCCTTTGAAAAATAAACAGCATACAGAAAATTACTAGTAAATTACCAATAAGAATCAGTTTCTAAGCGTTATTTTTACGCCATAATCCAAAATATGCGCACAAAAACGGTCAAAAAAAATAAGATTAACGTAGTTACCTTAGGATGTTCTAAAAACATCTATGATTCTGAAGTCTTAATGGGGCAGTTAATAGCCAATGGAAAAGAAGTCGTTCATGAGGGTGAGATTGATGAAGGAAACATTGTGGTAATCAATACCTGCGGATTTATTGGAAAAGCCAAAGAAGAATCTGTCGATACCATCTTACACTACGTAGAAAAGAAGGAAGCCGGAGATATAGATAAAGTTTTTGTAACAGGATGTTTAAGTGAACGGTACAAACCAGATTTAGAGAAAGAAATTACCAATGTGGATCAGTACTTTGGAACACATGATCTTCCCAACTTACTCAAAGTTTTAGAGGCTAATTATCAACACGAATTGATCGGCGAGCGTCTAACGACCACGCCCAAACACTACGCGTATTTAAAAATTGCAGAAGGATGTGACCGCCCCTGTTCCTTTTGTGCGATTCCGTTGATGCGGGGAAAGCACAAATCTACCCCTATCGAAGCAATCGTTACAGAAGCCAGAAAGCTGGCGGCCAATGGAATCAAGGAGCTAATGCTTATTGCTCAAGATTTGACTTATTATGGGTTGGATATTTATAAAAAAAGAGCATTGGCAGAATTACTCAAAGCCCTAGTAAAAGTTGAAGGAATTGAGTGGATCCGTTTGCATTACGCATTTCCAACAGGATTTCCAATGGACGTCTTAGATGTAATGAAAAACGAGAAGAAGGTTTGTAATTATTTAGATATTCCACTTCAACATATCAATACAGAGATCCTAAAATCTATGAAGAGAGGAACCACTCATGAAAAAACTACTACGCTGATTCATAAATTTCGTGAGGTCGTCCCAAACATGGCGATTCGTACGACTCTAATAGTAGGATATCCCGGAGAAACTGAAGAGCATTTTCAAGAGCTTAAAGCATGGGTACAGGAGATGCGTTTTGAACGTCTAGGTGCTTTTGAGTACTCTCATGAAGAAAATACAGGAGCCTTCGCTCTAGAAGATGATGTTCCTGCTGAAGTTAAGTTTAGAAGAGTCAATGAGATTATGGAAGTTCAATCACAGATTTCATGGGAGATCAACCAACAGAAAGTAGGAAAAACCTTTCGTTGTTTATTTGATCGAAAAGAAGGCAATTACTTTTATGGACGGACAGAGTTTGACTCGCCCGATGTGGACAACGAGGTTCTTGTAGATGCTAGAGAACACTATATTAACATTGGAGAGTTTGTACATATAAAAATTCATGAGGCTGGAGATTTTGACCTATATGGAGTACCTTTATAGCTCGCTCTAAAAGTTTAAATGATGTTACTTTTTTCAGGAATTTTAAGATCTTGCCAATCTTTTTCAGATATCAATTGCGAAGCGTCAAAACTATAACGATCTCCAATAGTTAAGGTTCCATCAAGAAAAACCTGTAAAACACCCTCTATGTAATAGTCAATGTGAAAAGTTAACAGAGCACTAGTGTTGTAATCCCCACCTTTTGTAGTGACCTGCTGCTATGTAAGATTTTGTAGCTGGTCTAAATAATTAGTGCCAGCAATCCAAGTACCATCAAAAATCACCTCCCTAAAATGATGAGCGAGTTGTTGCGAAAGTTTCATGTGCATATCAAAGATAGACCTCTAAATAGCTTTAGTTCATTCATAGCAATTTTTAAAGTTGATAGAGGTTAACGTCTAATTACATCAGCATTCCGAAAGAAAATAGCATTTACAAAAAATAATTTCCCATGATCCCAAAACGAACGAAAAAGCACATTATCCACAAAGTAAATAATACTTCCGCGTCCCTTACGTTCTTCGCCAATCAATAAAGATTCAGGAATTTTTTTCATAGCTTTTTGCCCAGCAAACCCAGATACATTCGTGACATCATTAGAAAAGTAAGCGACGTTATAGCCGTTCTGTAGATAGTTATAAGAGCTACTTCCTAACTTTAAAGAGAAATACTCAGCATCATACCCAAAGGCTAGGGGGTGGGTGCTATCCACACTACTTTTAAAAACCGCCCCTGTAATCAGGTAATTTGCATTTTCCCTCTCTTGATCTGCATATGGAATTAAATTTGCTGTATGTTTCTCTTCGGTTTTATTTTTCTTACTCTTTAAGGCAAAGCCATCCTGATCAGCAAAAGCCCTTAGGGCGTTACCAATTGCGATTACAGTACCACCCGATTGAGTAAACTCACTCACTTTTTTCAATACGTTTTTATTCAACGCTTGGCCGTAATATCCATTCGGAATCACAAGTACATCGTAATCGCCCAAATTAATATTTCTAAAACGCTCTGTATTGATAATGGTCACCGGATACTTTAATTGCTTTTCAAAGAAATGCCAAATTTCACCAACGCTTAGCGAAGAGGTGCCCTCTCCAGATAGCAAAGCGATTCTTTGTCGATTGATAGGGATGACACTCGACGATCCAAAATCTTTTCCAGTACTTACAAATCCAGTTTTAACTGGTGTTACTTTCCTTTTATATTGATTGGCGAGAGCAATGAGTTTATCATCAAAATCACCCTCTTGGTTGTCGTGCCTCAAGAATAGGAGACTCCCTTTTTTATAAGAATTACCTTCTACAGAAAAATCTTTTTTAGACACTCGCACCTTTATTCCAAGGTACAATGCTTGTGCCAAAAAGGTAGCATCTTCTAAGCTATTCCATTTCGATATATATGCATAGGAGTTGGGACTAGCATTGTTAGACACTGTATTTTTAAGTACACCTTTTCTAGAGCTTACCTTAACCTTAGAGGCTAAAGCCTTAAATCCATGTGCGTAAGGAATAGACCAAGCAGTAATGTCATAAGTAAGAGAATCCACAAGTTTTGCATTAGGTTCAAATAATACCTTTACCATCTTCCCTTTAGGTTGATCGGTATGGACAACTAAATCTCTGTCAGTGACAGCCATACGACCCTCTTTCTGGCTTTGATAATCGTATCCAAGAACCTGACCTTCACTGGTAAAATGATATGCTATTTCATGTCTGTCGAGAAGATTTATCAAACGTTGGGTCTTGTCTTTGTGATCATTTTTTAAAACATAACTTTTATAGATCAGCTCTTCATTATTGAAGAACTTTTTGAACTCGCTATTCAATTTTGAGGCATTGTTAGACGAAACTTCAACTGTAGAAATTCCTGTTGTGGTGTGATGAGCCACTCTATCTGTTAGTGTTAGCTCATAGCCATGATCTGTATTCACCTCTAAACCACCACGACCATGTCCAGCCTGCTCATAGGTCATTCCAATGGCGCCCACGTAGGTAGGATAAGTGTCACCATAGCTCGGATACAGTAAATCAAAACTTTCTTTGGTAAAGTATAGCCATCCATTTTGATCAAAATACTTGGCGTGATTTTTACCAATCTGAGTCTGAAAATCGCGCTGCCAACGACTAATTACCTGATGGTAAGGCTCAGCAGCAGGAGCAAAATAATAGGGGCTGTTCATAGACTGTTCGTGGAAGTCAACATGCACATGAGGCATCCATTTGTTGTAAACATTTAACCTAAGTTGAGATTCAACTTGAGTGGCCCAAGCCCAATCGCGATTAAGGTCGAACAGATAATGATTGGGACGTCCACCTGGCCAAGGTTCTTGATGTTCTTTTGCATTGATATCAGGATTGTATGGAGAAGTGCTCACCTGGTTAAACCAGTTAACGTAACGATCACGACCGTCAGGATTAACGCAGGGATCTATAATGACCAAGGTGTTCTCTAGCAATGATTTTTTTTCTGTTATTAAAAGGTATAGCGTATTCATAGCTGCCTCTGTGCTAGAAGCCTCATTTCCGTGAACATTATAGCTCAGCCAAACGATGGCAATTTCACCAGCTCCTCTCTCTTCCTTCAATCCAGTCTGACCAAGATTTTTTTGTCGAATTTGCTCAAGGTTGGCCATGTTTTTTTCAGAAGATACATAAGCAACGTATAAAGGTCTGTGTTCATTGGTTTCACCATACTTTTCCAGTTGCACATTGGAAAGTTGATTACTCAGATATGAGAAATATTCCACAACTTTATGGTGACGTGTAAATCGCTCTCCTAGTTCGTAGCCCAAAAACTCTTTTGGTGATTGAATGCTTTGAGCAGAAAAAGAAGTCGTAATGACAAACGCCAGTACCGATAGAATTCGAATTTTCAAGTGATTAGATTTATGTTAATAATTTGTTTTTTGTCTGCTTCCTGTTGCTGAGGAAATGACCTTTACTTCACAAATCCCACTATGAGGGTTTGGTATGTGTAGGTTTAATGAATTATAAAAATAAGCTATAAGTTACTTATTGATATAAAATTAGAGCCTAAGTCCCTTTAAAAACTACTTTCTTTTTTGCTTAGACTGTTGTTCTTGTGCTTGCTTCATTGCATCGTCTAGTCGCTGTCTAAATTTACTTTTCTTTTTCTCAGGGCGCTTTTTATTTTCCTCAATTTGAGCGATGATTTTTTTCTCGTCAATTACATAGTTTTTTATGACCAGCATGATGGCAATCGTTAGTAAGTTAGAGATAAAATAGTACAAACTCAAACTCGCTGCATAATTGTTAAAGAAAAATAACATCATAATAGGGGAGAAGTAGATCATGTACTTCATTAGTTTACCCATATCTGGCATTCCCTCTTGTGTGGGAGCTTGCATACTCATCTGCTGACTTTGGTTCATCTTCATATAAAAGAAGATTGCAATAGATGCTAAGATAGGGAAAAGACTCACGTGGTTTCCGTAGAATGGAATTTCAAATGGTAAATTGAAAACCGTATCGTAAGATGATAGGTCCTCTGCCCATAGGAAACGCTTTCCTCTTAACACAATATTGGAAGGGAAGAACTTAAATAAGGCAAAGAAAATTGGCATCTGTAATAGGGCAGGGATACATCCAGACATCATACTTACACCAGCTTTGCGCTGAACAGCCATTGTTTCTTGCTGACGTTTCATTGCGTTTTCTTTCCCAGGATACTTTTTATTCAATTCGTTGAGCTCCGGACGAATTACCTTCATCTTTGCACTAGACACATAAGATTTGTAAACCAAGGGCGACATCAAAATTCTGATCACGATAGTCATTAAGATAATGATGATACCGTAATTACCGATGAATTTTGTTAGCATTCCAAAAATGGGATTAAAAATCCAACGGTTAATTGTTCCGAAAATTCCCCAACCTAAATCAACAATCTCATTTAACTTTGTTCCTTCATAAGAACTAAGGAGCTCATAATCATTAGGTCCATAGAACCATTTCATATCATAGCTCAGCTCCCCACTACTCAATTCTAGTGGTGTTTTAAAAGTGTAGCTTTTTGTAAACAGTGAGTCGACTGTAATTTCCTTCTGATCTTTTGATGTAACAGTGCCATTCTCAAAAGGCTTATCAGTCATTAGGACAGAAGAAAAGAAGTGTTGTTTGTAAGCAACCCAATTTAATGTACTCACTAGATTGCTGTCAGTGGGAGATAAATAATCCACTTCATTTTCAGATTTATAATGCAAGTAGGAGTACATGTTCTCTGTACTTCTACTTTTCTCATTGCGAAAAGCTTGAAGATCCCAGTCCAGTGTAATCGCATTTGAAGAATTAATCACAGTACTCAATCCTTGAGATCGAATTGCAAAATCTACCATATACTCTGTAGGGCGCATCTCATAACGGTACTCTAAAAATTGAGTATCAGAAACCTTCAGTTTCATCGATAGAATCTGATTTTCCCCATTTTTTGTCAGTTCAGGTATAAAAAATAGGTCTTTGGTGTTCAAGATTCTATTATCCGTAGTTCCAAAGTTAATGTTGAAAGAAGCATTATTTTTGTCGATAAGGAGAACAGGTAACGAATCGTATGTTTCAAATTGTTTCAGCTGAGCCTTTACAATTTGACCTCCCTTATTACTGATAGTCAGTTTTAATAAGTCATTTTCAATTTCTGTAGTTCCTTCCTCGCCATGCAAAGCACTATATGCAAATGCTCCAAGTTGATTTTGAAGTGCAATAGCTTTGGAAGCGTCATCTACAATTGGATCATCTGTAGTTTTAGGCTGGATCGTGTTTGTTGGAGCTAGGGTGTCTACCCCCTGTTCAGTTGATGAATTTGGGTCTTCAGGTGTCTTGGGTTGGATGTCGTTCATCCACCATAAAATAATGGCTCCCAACAAAATCATTCCTATAAATGAAGTAAAATCAAATTTTTTTTGTTCCATAAACTGTCATGTCAGATTGTTGTACTACTAAGCAGTGGATATTTCAAATAATCGGTGACAAAAGTAGTAAAATAGACTTGTATTTAGTATTTAAGATCACATTTAATCATCTATATTGTTAGTCCAAATAGTATTCCAAAGAGCTACTGACTGAATTGATAGCTTTACTTGGCATACTTTAGTGCGGCACTCACAAAATCCACAAACAGTGGGTGAGGGTTTAATACAGTGCTCTTGTATTCTGGGTGATATTGAACTCCAACAAACCATGGATGCGATGGAATTTCTACAATTTCTACCAGTCCTGTTTTTGGATTTATTCCTGTTGTCTCCATTCCAGCCTTGGTAATCTGCTCTTTAAACTCGTCATTAAATTCATAGCGATGTCTATGTCTCTCACTAATCAATTCATTTTTACAAGCGGTAAATACCCGAGAATTTTGATCTAGCTTACAATCCCATGCACCCAAACGCATTGTGCCTCCTTTGTTAGTAATATCTTTTTGCTCCTCTATTAAACTAATCACTGGGTAAGGAGTGTGAGGATCCATTTCTGTTGAATTAGCTCCTTGAAGCCCTAATACATTTCGTGAGAACTCAATCACTGCCATTTGCATCCCTAGACAAATTCCAAACATAGGAATATTCTGTTCTCTGGCGTATTGTACAGCCTTGATCTTTCCCTCAATACCTCGATCTCCAAAGCCAGGAGCTACCAGAATACCATGCACACCTTTTAACTCACAGGTAACATTTTTGGGATTTAGGTTTTCAGAATGGATCCATCGTATGGTGACCTTACATTCATTTGTTGCACCCGCATGCGAAAGCGCCTCTGTTATGGATTTGTAGGAATCGTGAAGTTCAACATATTTACCAATCAATCCAATTTCTACGTGAGAAGTAGGATTTTTATGCTTTTTCAAAAAATTATTCCATGCCTCAAGTTGAGGTTTGTTATGAGTCTTGAGATCTAATTTTTTCAAAACAACTTCGTCGAGACCTTCATCTAACATAAGGTTGGGGACATCATAAATAGTTTCTGCATCGATGGACTGAATAACATCCTCTTTCTTTACATTGCAAAATAGCGCCAGCTTGCTTTTGATATGATCAGAAATTTCGTGCTCTGTTCTGCAGACTAAGATATTGGGACTTAAACCACTTTGCATTAACATTTTTACAGAGTGCTGCGTGGGCTTTGTTTTTAGTTCCCCTGTAACCGAGAGGTAGGGGATTAAGGTTAAGTGAATGACAATGGCATTTTTCTCGCCAAACTCCCATAGTAATTGACGCACAGATTCTATGTAAGGCAACGACTCTATATCCCCTACAGTACCTCCAATCTCTGTAATTACAATATCGTAGTCGCCAGTATTGCCTAGAATTTGGATTCGATGTTTAATTTCGTCGGTAATATGGGGAATTACCTGAACCGTTTTTCCCAAAAACTCACCCTTACGTTCTTTATCAATGACAGATTGGTAGATACGACCTGTAGTTACATTATTTGCTTGGGAAGTAGGGATGTTTAGAAATCGCTCGTAATGTCCCAAGTCCAAATCGGTCTCTGCACCATCGTCTGTCACATAACATTCTCCATGCTCATAAGGGTTCAATGTTCCGGGGTCTATATTAATGTAAGGATCTAGTTTTTGTATGGTAACAGAAAATCCTCTTTGCTGAAGTAGTTTGGCTAAAGATGCTGCGATAATTCCTTTCCCCAAGGACGAAGTTACGCCTCCTGTGACGAAAACGTATTTTGTGTTGCTCATGGTTTCTCTAGGTTTGAGCAAAAGTACTAACTCTAAAATTCCTTACAAATAAAAAATAGGAAAAACAGTAAACAAGTTTTTGACAACTGGTAAAATACGCTCAAGCCATTCTCATTGAAGTAGTAAAAGAATGATATAAACACGTAAGATTCATGCGTTAAATTAGAATCGAGATACACCAATTTCAACGGTACTCTAATCATCGTTTTGTAACTCAAACCAACTTTTACAAGCAGTGAATCCAATGAAGAAAAAAATAAAAAATAGGCTTGTAAGAATTCAAAACAGTTGTATATTTGCCATCGCTTTTGCAGATGATAAAAAAGCCATAATAGACAAAAAATAGTTTAATAATTATTTGAAATGAAGAGAACTTACCAACCATCCAAAAGAAAGAGGAGAAACAAACACGGTTTCATGGAGAGAATGGCGTCTGCTAATGGAAGAAAGGTGCTTGCAAGAAGAAGAGCCAAAGGAAGAAAGAAATTATCGGTTTCATCTGAGACTAGACACAAGAAATAATGATTAACAATTGTTAATAATAAAGGTGTTACTTTTTTAAGTAGCACCTTTTTTTATATCGCACTGCAAACTATTTTTACGAACTGAGCTAAACGAAGACAATTATGCCAAAGAGAGACGACTTAAAATCTATATTAATCATTGGTTCAGGTCCTATCATTATTGGTCAGGCATGTGAATTTGACTACTCAGGATCGCAATCTTTACGATCCTTAAGAGAAGACGGAATTGAAACTATTCTAATCAATTCAAATCCCGCAACGATCATGACAGATCCTTCGATGGCTGATCACGTGTATCTACTACCTTTAACAACTAAATCCATCATCAAAATTTTAGAGGAGCACCCTCAAATTGATGCAGTTCTCCCCACAATGGGAGGCCAAACTGCATTAAACTTGTGTATTGAAGCTGATGAAAAAGGAATATGGGACGATTTTGGAGTGAAACAGATTGGTGTAGATATCAATGCGATTAACATTACTGAAGATCGTGAAAAGTTTAGAGAACTGATGGAGCAAATCGGGGTTCCTATGGCACCCCAAGCCACGGCAACTTCTTTTCTCAAAGGAAAAGAGATTGCTCAGGAGTTTGGTTTTCCCTTGTGTATTAGAGCGTCCTACACGCTGGGAGGTGCAGGTGCAGCCATTGTATATAATGAAGACGACTTTGATAAAAATCTACGTCGAGGATTGGAAATTTCACCAATCCATGAAGTGATGATAGATAAAGCGATGATGGGGTGGAAGGAGTATGAGTTGGAGCTATTGAGAGATAAAAACGACAATGTTGTCATTATCTGTTCCATTGAGAATATGGATCCTATGGGGATTCATACAGGAGATTCAATCACAGTAGCACCAGCTATGACCCTATCGGATACTACCTATCAAAGAATGCGCAACATGGCCATTAAAATGATGCGAAGCATTGGCGATTTTGAAGGGGGTTGTAATGTGCAGTTTGCAGTGAGTCCTGACGAAAAAGAAGAAATAATTGCCATTGAGATTAATCCACGAGTGTCAAGATCATCAGCGTTGGCAAGTAAAGCCACTGGCTATCCAATTGCCAAAGTAGCTACCAAGTTAGCCATAGGATATACGCTAGACGAATTGGAAAATCAGATTACCAAGTCCACATCTGCCTTGTTTGAACCCACCTTAGATTATGTGATTGTAAAAATTCCTCGATGGAACTTTGATAAGTTTGAAGGATCGGATAGAACGCTAGGACTCCAAATGAAAGCGGTAGGCGAGGTTATGGGTATTGGACGTTCTTTCCAAGAGGCACTTCACAAAGCGACACAATCACTTGAAATTAAAAGAAACGGACTGGGTGCAGATGGAAAAGGATATACGGATTACAGTACCATTATTGAAAAATTAACTCATGCTTCTTGGGATCGTGTATTTGTCATCTATGATGCTATTGCCATGGGAATTCCACTAAGTCAGATTTATGATATCACCAAGATCGATATGTGGTACCTGAAGCAGTATGAAGAACTGTTTCAACTGGAAAAAGTGATTTCTACCTATACCATCAAGACGATCAATAAAGAGCTGTTGTTAGAGGCAAAACAAAAAGGGTATGGAGATCGCCAGATCGCTCATATGCTAGGATGTTTAGAAAGCCAGGTGTATAAAAAACGAGAGGCGATGAATATTCAACGAGTTTACAAGCTCGTAGATACTTGTGCTGCAGAATTTACCGCAAAAACACCGTATTACTATTCAACTTTTGAGAGTACGATACAAACCAAGGATGGCCTTACAACCGTTGCGAACGAAAGTGTCGTTTCCGATGAGAAAAAAATTATTGTATTGGGATCTGGACCCAATAGAATTGGACAGGGAATTGAGTTTGACTATTGCTGTGTTCATGGTGTTTTGGCTGCTGCTGAGTGTGGGTACGAAACCATTATGATTAATTGTAACCCAGAAACAGTCTCCACTGATTTTGATACTGCTGATAAACTGTACTTTGAGCCAGTATTCTGGGAACACATTTATGATATCATCCGGCATGAAAAACCAGAAGGAGTGATTGTTCAGTTGGGTGGACAGACTGCATTAAAATTAGCTGAAAAGCTAGATCGCTATGGAATTAAGATTATTGGTACTAGTTTTAAATCCTTGGATTTGGCAGAAGATAGGGGGAGTTTTTCTACCTTACTTAAAGCCAATAACATTCCATATCCCGAGTTTGGTGTAGCGGAAAGTGCTGATGAGGCATTAGCATTGGCTGACCAGTTGAATTTTCCAATTCTAGTAAGACCTTCTTACGTGTTAGGTGGACAAGGAATGAAGATTGTGATTAACAAGGAAGACTTGGTAGAGCATGTGGTGGACTTACTGCGTAAAATTCCAAATAATAAGCTGTTGTTAGATCATTATCTTGATGGTGCAATTGAAGCCGAGGCAGATGCCATTTGTGACGGAGAACATGTATATATTATTGGAATTATGGAGCATATTGAGCCCTGTGGAATTCATTCAGGAGATTCAAACGCTACTTTACCAGCGTTTAACCTCGGAGATCTTGTCATGCAACAAATTATAGATCACACTCATACCATTGCTAAGGCTTTAAATACTGTGGGACTCATAAATATCCAGTTTGCAATTAAAGATGATACAGTGTATATTATTGAAGCAAATCCTAGGGCATCCAGAACAGTACCTTTTATCGCAAAAGCATATAAAGAACCTTATGTGAACTTTGCAACAAAAGTGATGCTGGGTCATTATAAAGTTACTGACTTTGATTTTAAACCAGAATTGGATGGATATGCCATCAAACAACCTGTATTTTCGTTTAATAAGTTCCCCAATGTTGATAAAACACTAGGTCCTGAGATGAAATCTACGGGTGAGAGTATCTTGTTTATAGACAGTTTAAGAGACGATGATTTTTATGACTTGTACGCCAAGCGTAAAATGTACTTAAGCAAGTAATTTTAATCGCAGGGCGATAGCCAAGGGTTTAATTTCCAGAGGCTTGTCTCGAAATGTTTAAAATAGTTTCCTTTGAATGCTTCGTGGACTTGTCCCTAGGTAGTTGATTTTCTAAATGCGGATAATTCAATAATCTTCTAGGGTTGACGATCTGACAAAAATAATTGATCTACGTTGTTGTTTACCTATCATTTATAAAGTTTCTACCATATTGCGTTAGCGATAAAAGTGGCATCCTTTTTTGCTTTTTAATCTCATACTATTGCTGATTTGCAAGGGTAATTTAAATGTGATATGACTATCTATACAAAGCAATAGAGAGCAAAAAAGATATAGCGGATAGCGCGACCCGAAGGGAAACGCCCTTAGACCACAAAAAATGTATCAAGTAATAGTGTTGTAAAAATCGATGCATTAAAAATAAAAAGCTACATTTATAAGGAATTACAAATTGACGACTGTTCAATCATCTTTTAAACTTAGATATTATGAAGAAAAACTACATTTTTAAACTATTCTTACTATTAATCCCTCTAACGTCCTTTATTTTAATGTCAAATAGTTCTGGAGTTAGCGGTGCTTACTCAGGATCACCAGGTGATTCTGGGAATACCTGTTCTGTCTGCCATTCGGGGGGAAATTTTAGTGCGTCTGTCTCTATTACTACAAACATCCCTACCACAGGGTATGAGCCAAATACGGAGTATGATATCACTGTTTTGTTGAATCAGTCGGGGGCTAGTAGGCACGGTTTTGCTCTCACAGCAGAAAAGAACGCTGATAACGCTAAAGTAGGAACTTTTACCCCAACTTCTACGACTAGGTTGGTGAATGGCGGTGCGAATATTACCCAATCTGATGCCGATAGCGGAAGTATATGGACTTTTACTTGGACTTCTCCATCGACAAATGAGGGTCCCGTGACATTTTATGCTGCCGGAAATGCCGCCAATGGCGATGGAGCGACATCTGGTGATCAAATTGTTACGAGTTCGCTCTCCGCCCCATCATTGGGGATTTCTGAAGCCAAAAGATTGGTATTTAATATGTATCCGAACCCGTCTTCTGATCTGGTTCAGATTGAACTACCAACCGGAACCACAGAAGCAGAAGCTGGAGTTTTTGATTACACAGGAAGAAGGGTCAATGCTAAAAGGATATCACTTTATGACAATCAGTTAGATGTGAGTGATCTAGCAGCCGGAATATACCTGATTCGTGTCTCAACTGATGAAAAGGTAGGTATTCAGAAATTGATTAAGAAATAAAGAAATCAACTGAAAAATTAAAACCAATTGTTAACAATTGGTTTTCTTGTACTTTTTTTGAATTAATTTTACAAGAATCGTACTCAATCATAGATCATGAATTATATTTTGTTTGATGGAAATGTAAGAAATGCGCTTTTGCCTTTTACTTACACCCGTCCTGTTGCAGATATTAGAATAGGAATTTTGACCATTCGCGAGAAATGGGAACATAGATTGGGGCTCACTACGACAACAATAACAGAGGAATATTTGGAGGAGAAATATCCAATGGTTGAAATGGCCAAAAATATTTTAATTAATAGCTCTTACTTGCCTACCAAAGCCCTTGTAGAGCAAGTAAAATTGCTATCAGAAAATCAAGCTATTTTTAACAATGGAGAGGTCGTTGCGTTTTTTGCAAAAAAAACGCAGGAAGAGGTCAATTTTGATACATACGAGCAATTTGAATTTGAGGATGATGTGATAAAGATTGATCATACTTGGGATATTTTTTCTAAAAATAGAGAAGCGATAGATCAAGATTTTCAACTTCTTACCCAAGGTAGAAGATCACAACCAATTCCTGAAGGTGTGCGCTATCTTAACAAAGAGCATATTTTTATTGAGGAGGGTGCAGAGATTTCGTTCGCTATTTTGAACGCTTCTACAGGGCCTATTTACATTGGAAAAGGGGCGAAAATTATGGAAGGAAGCATTGTAAGAGGGCCATTTGCTATGTGTGAGAATTCTGTGCTTAAAATAGGGGCAAAGATTTATGGGCCTACCACCCTAGGACCTTATTGTAAAGTAGGTGGTGAGGTGAATAATTCGGTGCTCTTTGGTTTTTCTAGTAAGGGGCACGAAGGGTTCTTGGGAAATTCTGTTTTGGGTGAATGGTGTAATCTAGGTGCTGACACCAATACCTCAAACCTGAAAAATAATTATGCAGAGGTAAAACTCTGGAATTATGAGAGTGATCGATTTGCAAAAACAGGACTTCAGTTTTGTGGTTTGATGATGGGAGACCATTCTAAATGTGGAATCAATATGATGTTTAATACAGGAACGGTGGTAGGAGTGAGTGCTAATATCTACGGAAGTGGATACCCAAGGAATTTTATTCCTTCGTTTAGTTGGGGTGGCCCTTCTGGGCTGACAACGTATCAACTAAAAAAAGTTTTTCAAGTTGCTGAAGC
>CAXRAW010000117.1:0-8207 GCA_964228785.1 Flavobacteriaceae bacterium | reverse complement strand
TGGAGTACAGGCAATATTACAGACGAGATGGTAAATGAATATTTAGAGCATCATAGAAAACTAGACTCTAGTGATGGTTCAAACTTTATCATTGAGAGGTGACCACAGCAACGACTTATAGTCGTTAGCCCAAACCTATGCTATGGACTTGAGTCCATAGTGGTTTAGTTAGTGGAGAATTGGATTTTACAAACAAATATCTTGATGGAAAAATCCACAATCTTTCTATGATCTATTTTATTTTATCACATTAGAATGTTACTGTTTTTACCATCAAAATTCAGGAATATCGTTAAAAATTACCTGTAAATACTGATCACTGTTGCACATTCATTATTTCTTCTTAATAATACTACTCGCTTTTTCTGTAGTTCTTCCTCCAAAATAGGCTAAAACCACTGCCATCATCACCTTTTCAAAGGTATCATTCCACGTTATACTTATATCAAAAGGAATAGATTTTACACTGTCTAAAATTCCTGCTAAGGAAAAAATACAAATACACCAAATTAAGACCAGTGGCCGTACATTTTTCGACAACCATGAGTCTGACGCCGCATCTGCCTCCCATCGTGTAGTGATGGCTTCGATCTCTTTATTTTGTTGCTCGTAGATTAATTGTTGTAGCTTGATCTTGTCCTCATTAGAGAGATCCGATTTGGTAATTTCTGCAATAGCATCCTTAGGAGAAGTTACCCCCTGTAGTACGTTGCCTAAAGTTGGACTTACAAGACTAGCTGCTCCTAAAAGCATTTTTCCAACAGTCGTCTCTTTAAATTTTTTTTTGCTCATAATTGCGTCTATTTTTAGTATAAGTTTCTATTCTAAATGGATTATTTTTAAATGATCAATTACTTTTCTTTCTGTTTTTTCGTCCCCTTCTATTCTTACCCTTGACTGAATCACCTACATCTCCTATCTGATTCCCTACTTCTTTGACAGCATCTGCTACATCAGACAGTTCTTGTTTTGTTAGATGGTATCGCTTTTTAATTTCTTTGGCAGTTGCTACCGCTTTTTCATCTATGGTTGTTTTACTCCAAAGGAGTGTCCACATTTTGTTCCAATAATTTTTGATTGAATTCCACATATTGTTGATTATTTTAGTGTTGATTTTTTTGATACAAGTCGTTTATTATAAACTCACTAGCATGTCTAATAATTCTTGTTGTGGGAACATATCAAACTTGTCTTTTCTGGTGTTTGTGTGGGTCCACAATCCTTTTACCTTTCCATAATATGCGTTTTCGTTAAATTCAAATCCTTCCGCTCCTTTCGCTTTTACTTCTTCTACCAGTCCCTTTCTTATATCAATAGCGTCTCTCTCTGCGATATAGTACAACCATAATCTTAGAGATTCTATTTGCTCGTTAGAATACCTATGCCATTGTTTGAACCCTCTAAATGGCTTTTCCAATTCTACCAGTTGAGATTCATGAACGGTAGTCCCTGCATAGGTCTTTCCATTGTTTACATAACCAAAGTTGCACACCTCTATCCCTACAGAATGCGTATGCATGTGTTGAGAGCCATTTTTTCCAAGGTGCCATCCATAATACCCGTCGGGAAATGCTTGCAGCATTATTCCGTCATATTGATCATCATTCCCTTTAACAGAAGGCCCTCCCAATACGAATTCCGTAGCTACGGCACCTCTTGAATCGCTGCCCCACTGGTCAATGCATTTGTAAGGATTGTGCCATCCTGCGGTATGGTGTATAAAAACATATTCTTTTTTGGTAATGAGATCTTTATACTCCCCTTTAGGTAGAAAATAGCGATGGATAAAAAGTCCATTATCGGTTTCATACACTTTTTCTGAATCGTCGGTAGTGCCTAAGCCCATGGTATCCCAAGTAGAGGGACCTACTATGCCATCAGACTCCAGACCGTTATGCTGTTGAAATTCTTTAACGGCTGCCTCTGTAACACTGCCAAAAATTCCGTCTGAAGGAAGTTCTAAAAATTCTTGTAATAAGGCAACTTGACTGCCTTTTGAACCTATTTTTAAGATCATTTTGTTTTTAAATTAAGAGTTGTTGTCTATTGTTATAAATTATTAAAAATAATATTTGATTCATTCGGAAAACATTTCTAAGCTAATGAGTTGTCCTTTGTTCATCATGCCATCCACAGCATTTGCTTACATTCATAATTTGGACTATTATGCCGCTCTATCGTTGAACACTCACTCGTAAACTGTCTGACATTAGTGAGTAAAGTGAAATAAAAAGCGATATTATTCTTATATACAGACTGGATCCGTCTTTAATGCAATATACTTTTAATAGCATCTTTGTATTTTCAGTTGGTAAGAAAAATAGTTTTGTGCCATTAAGTAGATTGACTTGTTATTCCGTACTTAATACGGAATCTTATTTGTTGTGTTGGCTTTTACCTTCGTAGTAAATTTATTTACGTATTAGTTTACACGGAAAACATGCTTGTGCTTAACTTTATACATTTAAGTTGATACGAGCTACTTAGTGGGTAGTTCGCTATTTTATCTTACTAAAGCATTAACCATTAGTTAATTAATCTCTTTGTAAGGGACTTGTAATCTGTTTTTAGGAGTGAATAGAATTGGAAACTCACGAGAGGTCTGCAAAAACTACTGAGTCCAATCTAAATGACTCATACCCCTTAATGATAAAATGGATGGGTTGTTTTTAATATTTAACGAAAAATCAGTAGAACAACAGGATTGTAACTTTAGTTTTTTGTATTCAACACAAGGCTCCGCCATTATCTAGTACATATTAAAGCATTTTAGGAAACACTTTTGAAACTAGAAAGATAGCTGCAGTTTGCGATAGGTTATATCTATAGTAATAGATATTGTAAATATGCAAAGTATTTAGATACTTGCCAATCCCTTAAACTAATGAAATTTTAGCATCCCCAAAAATAGGTAGGATGTATATTGAAGTACAAATAATTAACTACCTCAAGGCAAGCCCACGATGTATTCAAGGAAAACTAGTTTAATCATTTCGAGGCAAGCCTATGGGAATTAACTCCTTAGCTATCGCGCTGCGATTAAAAATGGCTACTAAGTAGTGATTCACCACCAACACAAAAAGAACCCCCAATGCTTTTTTGTTGAACGTGTATATGAAATATCTTAGCGGTCCATTAATAACAGCTTATACGATCAAAAGACTACTTGGCCGTTGCTTTTTTCTTTTGAATTTCTACCCGTTTTGGGCGCTTCGGAAACCTCTCCCTGCCCATTTTGTGCGGCTTGCAGTTGTGTACTCCCTTGGGTTTGTATATCGGCGATTAAAGCATGTACTTGAGCGTAAGGTTGGGTGCCTAAAGCGTTTAGTACACTATTCACTTCTTCTAGGGTTAGGGTTAAATTGATTTTGTTCATAATATTTAATTTTAAGATACATTATTTTAATTTTTGATTTGCACGAAAAGTATCTTTAGATCTGCACTAGCGAACTAAACATTTAAAATGGTTACCAAGGAGTTGTGATTACGAGCATAAAAAGATCTTCAAAAATATACTTGTCTCAAGTATGGAAGATATTCCTTAGCAGCCGACTAATAATTGGTTTTTTGATAAAAAAATTGCTATACTGTTCTAAAGGTAATCCCATCTAGTGACACCCATAATGCACTATAGTTATCGATTAAAGTAATTACTCCAGCTTTTGTAATGTCTATACGACACGATGCATTCGAATTTGTAGAACCAATATGAAGTTCTCTAAAAAGGGGTCTGTAACCTGTTGGCAATGTGGAAATACCTGCGGCCGTTCCATTTTTAATTAGCCCTCTCAAGTGAACAATTCCCTGACTGTCTTTAAAATATTGAGGAGGATTATAAGTGGTATTGTACCTTGCCCAACCATTTGCCAAGGTGAGATCTTGCCAATCTTCTTGTACAATATGAGTGACTTTCATATTACCACTCACCTCCAACTTCTCACTTGGACTCGTCGTCCCAATGCCTACGTTGCCTTCACCAGTTATAACCATATTTGTATTCAACTGCTCCGCACTTTGGGCAGTACGAAATGCCAATCCAGAACTATACACAGAACCTCCCCAAGCATAAATTCCTCCTTGTGGTTTAAAGCCACGACTGTCAGAATTCCAATGTCTGTAAAATTCAATTCCGTAAGAGGGCTTACTCTCATCAAAGACATCTTTACCACTTTCTTTATTTTGGTTAGCACCTAATTTTAAAAGTGCTTGAAAGGGAATATTTTCAGGAGGGTCATTATCATTAACAATATGTAATTTAGCCTCTGGATTCGTCGTCCCAATACCTACGTTGCCGTTGGTATCAATACTAAGATCATCCACTTTGTTTACGGAAGAATCAATAAGATGTTCAAATTTTTCTTGGGTAATGTCACTTCCTGTTTGAAAGTCTGCTTTTAGATCGGTTTTGTTTTTTGTACTCATAATTTTTAGTATTAATGTTGTTTAATTGGTTTGATATATTTCGATATTGATATTTGTTTTACACTATTTTCTACACTATTCGATAAGTACGCTGTAAATGTTGATCACAAATCCTTCTAAAATCATCAAATATTCCTTTTTTTTTGGTGAGATAACCCGTTAAAAATTTGAGTGAAATATATAAATTGCTATGAAAAGGAATATCTGGTTGCAGTGTTAAATTTTCTTGACTTAAATATAACGGCATACTTCTCAATTTACCCACGTTGCATATGGTTAAATATATTGCAACTGCGCAGATGTTTTGATTCCACTCCATTTCGTCTATGCGAGAACCTGTATAGGTCTCTAACTTAGATCGGTACCATTGTTCCACATCTGGCAACCATTCGAATTTTTGAAGAATATAAACCCCATCAGTATATTTTAACCTGACTTTACCTATATAGAGACGCCAAAAATCAATTAAAGCATGAGAAAATATAGAAAATCCAAAGTCAAATAGGTAAAATTGTCCGTTGCTGTCTAAAGATTGATTCTTACCGCAATAATCATTATGAATAAATGCTTGAAATTTGGGATTTTCTACAGTTTGTAAGACATCCTGCTTGATATTAGAGAAGATTCTTCTTGAATTATTGCAGGGATCTATAAAGGATTGCAAATAACTCATCCCTTGATTAAAAAGATCAGTTAAATTATCATATTCAATAATCTCGTATCCTATTTGGAGCTTATTTATCTCCTTCTCCATCTCTAGGTAGGTGTCTTTTTTACCTAAGCTGGCTGCATGTAACTTTGCTAGGCTGTCAAGTAGTGCTTGTTGAGCTTCTTCCTCTTTCTTAAATAAGAAGTCATTGTCTCCTAAATCTTCTAGTAATAAAAAAGCATCATTAGCACCGAGTAACTGCGGATAAAGGTCAAAGTCATTGCGTATGGTCGATAAAAAACTGTAGGCAAGCTTTTCACTATACCAATCAGGTTCTCGTATATAAATACCATTCTCATAGTTAAGGTGCTTAGCAAATAGAGAAAACATTTCCCCATTAGATTTTTGCAAATTAAATTTAGTTACTTGCACATTGTCCCTACGGTTCATTTTATTGTAAGAAACAACTTTAATGGGGATGTTCAAAATCGAGCTTATAATCATTGAATAAGAATACATTTTTAAACTGATTTACAAATTAAGTTTTCATAATAAAGGCAAGAGCATAATAAGGGGGTCTGTTTTCGTGCGCATGACTACTTCCTTTTGGATCACAAGATGCACTATGATTATGAGAATCATGAATCATGTCAGAAATCTTCTTAGTTGATTTATCGTTATAAGCAGATCTAGTAGAACCTGAATCAATATCACCACGACGAATCAAATCAGTCACGACAGATTGACTACTTTGATTACTTTTTATCACAGAAGCACCTTCCACAGTAATGGTGTGACTGTGGAAGGGCATTTGGTGCTCTGTTAGGGTGATCGTATTATCGCCACCTGTATTTCCTTTGTTATAACTATTACCTGCGCCAACAATAAACCGATCTCGAAGGTCTGGGGATCCGTTAGCACCGTTACAGAGTACCCAGCCACCTGGAATACTAGTATGACTTCCATTCCACATTACAATGGTCCCCACAGGGATAAGGTCATGACCGTCTTCCTTGAGCTTACCTGTTGTATTGATATTCCCAGCTACTTGCAACTTTATATCGCTATTGATGGCCGTCATCCCAATGCCTACGTTGCCGCGAAATTCCCAATTATCACTGTTGTATGGATTTCTTGCTGTCCATTGATCATCACCATTATTTCTCCTCCATAAAGTTATATAATCTGATCCTGCACCTGTTGTAACTGGACTACCATCACCATTGTACTCAATACCACCACCATAACTAGAGGATTGACCTACATAGACTCTACCCGTACCCTGACCAGGACCGTAAACACTTAGAGTCGCGTTCTCATCGTTTGAAGTTCCTTTGATTAATAACTCTGGATTTGCTCCTTCTATATGCAACTTCATCTGTGGATCATTCGTCCCAATGCCTACATTTCCACCGCCTACTAGTTGAGCAATATCTGTACTCACTTTAGAGACTGCTACGCTAAGCTTGCCCGAAGGATAGCCTACGATACCCTGGTATTCAATAAAAATAGTGACAAAACCTGGTGTAGCGTTGGGAGTAATTCCTGAAATGGTAAAGGTTTTGCTTTCTCTACTGGCGATACTGCCAGAAACAGTATTAGGTTCAAGGGTTCCAGTACCGCCAGAAGCCCCAGAGACTCCAGATAGTCCGTTAAGGCTATTTTCTAAATCTGCAACTGATGGCCATGTATCTGTATTTCCAACTCGTTTCCCTGTAATCGTGACTGATAACTTACCATTATTTATTGAAGTGGCAACCCTTGCTGCTCCCTCTGTAGTTTGGTTATAGCTAACTGTGGGAGTGTGATCCACCATTACAGTACCACTTTCTAACGTAAATGAAATGGTTTTCCCTGCAATAGAAAGGGTTCCGGTAGTTCCATTTACGATCACTTTGTCTTCATTTGCTGTTTTACCTGGGTTCCATTTAAAGACTACGGTATCTGAAACCTCTGACGGACTACCACTCTGTGGTTCCATGGTACCCGCTTCACTCAATGTTTTGACAAGTTTGTCAGCACCAGCTTTGTCAGCATCAGCCCCCTTAGGAATGATGAACCGAAACTCCGCATTTTCGGTAAAAGTGACAGGCGATAGACCAATGTTGTTTAGCGTAAATTGTAGTTTGGATGTAGAAACACCACAAACCACACCTGCAGCCGGTTCATTATCATGGGTTAATGCACATACCGAAGCAACTAATGGGAAAGGTGTTTCTTGTTGGTCTGCAATATAATCAGAAGCCGCAGCTCGGGCATCCACCTCATCATCTACGGCTTTGATGTTGGCAGATAGGGTTTTGAATGTATCAATAACACCAGTAAAAAATTCACCTAACGTTCCATTAGAAATAGTTGAAGGTCCTAGTACTCTATTAACCGATCTATCTTCTCCATCTGAAAAACCAATTTGTCCATTAGTCCCTGAAGCGGCGTCCAAAAGATCCTGTTTAGCTTGCTCAGCGGCATTTTGAGCTGTCTCTGCAGCAGTTTTAGCTGCCTCGGCTTCTTCTTTTTCTCTTATCGCATTAGTTTCTGCAGCCTGAGCATTTTGTAGAGCCGTCTCAGCAGCTGTCTTAGCTTGCACGGCTTCCTCTTTTTCTTGTTCTGCCAATACTTTTGCGGCATCGGCTGCTGCTTGAGCCGCTTCTGCAGCCGTCTTAGCTGCCTCAGCTTTTCTCTTTTCTTCAGCGCCTCCATTAATTGCATCTTGCACTGCTGCTTCCGCAGCTTCTTTTGCTTTATCAGCCTTCGTTTGAGCGTCTACAGCAGCTGTCTTAGCAGCCTTGGCTTCCTCTTTTTCTCTTATCGCATTAGTTTCTGCATCCTGAGCATTTTGTCGAGCCGCTTCCGCAGCCGTCTTAGCTGCCTCAGCTTGTTCTTTTTCTATTTTTGCATTAGCTTCTGCAGCTTGGGCGTTTTTTCTAGCCGTCTCTGCGTCTACTTTTGCTGAATCTATCTCGGTTTTTCTATTATTACTAGTTGTTAAAAGATCTTCAAGAGTACCGATACTGGTTTGTACATCTTTTTCTAGCTTGTCTACCTTGGCATCGGCTTCCGTAACTTTTTCATTCAACGCGCTTACATGCGCATTGTTCGAAGAGTTGTTGATAATGTCTATCTGCTTTTCTCGAAT
>CAXRAW010000116.1:0-2345 GCA_964228785.1 Flavobacteriaceae bacterium | reverse complement strand
GAGTATGCAGTTTGCAGTAAAAAAAATTGTTGATTCAGGAAATCAAAATGTTATGATAACTGATCGAGGAACCATGTTCGGATATCAAGACTTAGTTGTGGACTTTAGAGGAATTCCAACTATGAAATCTTACGCAACTACTGTTCTTGATGTAACTCACTCATTACAAAAACCTAATCAGACATCTGGGGTTACTGGAGGCTTACCAGAAATGATAGAAACAATTGCAAGGGCTGGAGTTGTTAATGGAGTTGATGGCTTATTTATAGAAACCCATTTTGATCCAAAAAATGCACTAAGCGATGGAAAAAATATGCTTCCGATTGATGAACTTGAGGAAATTTTGGAACGTCTTGTGTCAATAAGAAAAACAATAAACTCTTTTAACTCTTAAAGTTTTATTTTATTCACTATTCCATATTTATCTATCAAATACACTAATGCAGTCATAGTTGCTGCGCCTAGTTCCAGTTCTCTTTTATGAATTGTTTCAAACACATCATTAGCAGAATGATGATGATCAAAATATCTTTGTGAATCAGGTTTCAATCCACTCAGTACATTATATGGAGTTTTAAGAGGCCCTATGTCGGCACCACTACCACCAAGCTCAAAAAAATGTATTAAATAGGGTTTGAAAAGATCTTTCCAACTCAAAATTTGAGCAAAATTACTTTCATCGGTGTCAAAATAGAAACCCCTGGGAGTAAATGCTCCAGCGTCACTTTCTAAGGCAAAGATGTGATTTTCACCCTTTCTAAAAGCTTCCTCGGCGTATTTTTTTCCTCCCCTTAGACCATTTTCTTCATTCATAAACAATACAACCCTAATACTTCTCTTTGGGGTTATTCCTGAAACTTTTAATAACCTTAAAACATCCATTGACTGAACACATCCTGCACCATCGTCATGAGAACCATCTCCTATATCCCATGAGTCTAGGTGTCCTCCGACAACAATATATTCGTCAGGAAACTCAGACCCTGTTATCTCACCAATTACATTATGAGATAATACATCTTCCATTTGTTTACAATTTTGCTTGAAATAGAATTGAATATCCTTATCCATTTTTAACATTGAGCTAAGTAAATCAGCATGTTGGGTACTTATTGCAGCCGATGGGATTCTATCTTCAACTGCTACATCTCCATATGTCATACTCCCCGTGTGTGGTAAATCATCGATTTTTAAATTCATTGATCTAACAATAACCCCAACAGCACCATATTCTGAAGCGTGAACTGCCCCCTCATATCTTTGATCTACGCATCCTCCGTATGCTTTAAAGGTATCAATAAGAGTAGGATCCATAGGTCTATTATAAAAAACTATTTTACCTTGAATTTTATCTCTACCCAAACTTTCTAGTTCTTCGAAACTTTTAACTTCAACTAAATTTGCCTTCAAACCTGTAACTGGGGTTGAAATTGATCCGCCTAATGCACAAATATTTACCTGTGTTGTTTTACCT
Source organism: Flavobacteriaceae bacterium (assembly GCA_964228785.1). Taxonomy (GTDB): domain Bacteria; phylum Bacteroidota; class Bacteroidia; order Flavobacteriales; family Flavobacteriaceae; genus Polaribacter. Next base: position 871 of record CAXRAW010000116.1, on the reverse strand, counting down.
GGAGCTGTTTCAATGTATGCAAATTCTGGAGCGCCCCTAACCCACTTTGGAACCATAACTGGCTGAAGCCACACCTTATCTAATCCAAGTAATTCTAATTCTGATTTTGTCCAATTAACCGCTCTTTCAGCGTTAAGTGATCCAGACAACCTACCTCCGATTTGATTTGACAAGTAGTCTAGCCATTCATAACTTTTTCCCTGCGTAAGAGAATTAGAATATATTTCTCTAAATACCTTTTCGTCGGTTTGAGCAAGTGTTGAAATTGAAATAAATAAAACAAATATGAATCTCATTTTAAATCTTTATAAAATCTTTTACATTTTTAGGCGAAATTTCTTTATCACCTAAGATAATTAATCTTTCAATTGCATTTCTTAATTCCCTTACATTTCCTGACCAGTCATGTTTTTTCATCAAGTCAATTGCTTTTTCTGAAAATTTCTTAACATCAGATCCTTGCGAGTCAGCAATATTTTGACAAAAATGTTCAATCAGTAAGGGTATATCATCTTTTCTAGAATTTAAAGGGGGTACATCGATTATTATCACTGCTAACCTATGATACAAATCTTCTCTAAACTTACCAGCTTCAATCTCCTTTTTTAAATCTTTATTGGTTGCAGCAATTACCCTAACATCTATTTTTATGTCTTTTCCACCTCCAACTTTTTGAATACAGTTATCCTGAAGAACTCTAAGTACTTTAGCTTGAGCAGACAAACTCATATCACCAATTTCATCAAGAAATATTGTACCATTATGAGCTGCTTCAAATTTCCCAACTTTATCTTTAACAGCACCAGTAAATGAGCCTTTAACATGTCCAAATAATTCACTTTCTATTAATTCGCTTGGGATCGCTGCACAA
>CAXRAW010000115.1:0-3088 GCA_964228785.1 Flavobacteriaceae bacterium | reverse complement strand
GCACATGTAGACTAAATGCTTTCTGTGTTTGACAATTTTTATTTGTATTTCAAAATGATTCATAAACACGATAAATATAGTTATAATTTACATTAATCAAAACCAAAAGTACTATATTTGTAGTGTTTAAATATAAGTTGGCAAACATTATACGGCATAATTCAAAAGCAGTCTATCCGAGACTAATTCCTGTTCTAAAGTCTCACCTTCCATTTGGAATCTTCTCAACATTGAGCGTCCGACACTAACGAAAATTTCTTCCTCGAAAACATTTTCTGGAATTGGCAAATCACAAAGATAATTTCCAGATTTCTTACTTCCGTCAATACTCAAAGCAACTCGAACACCTCTATTTTTGGCATTCTCAATTTCTATAAACAAATCTTCTAATTTGAAAGACTGAGCACCATATAAAATTCCTTGACTATGGCTATATGGTGGATCACAATAGATTAAATCGCCTTCTTGAGCAAGTTCAAATACTTCTTTGTAATCAGCGTGAATAAAATTCACATTTTTCATTCGACCTTTCCAATTCTGAACTCTTTTTGCAAAACTATCAACTGAAATTGGTGTGTGAGGTCCACAAGGTGTACTCATATAACCATCACTCTTTCTAAAACGAACAATTCCACCATAACAAGACCTTGTCAAAAACAAAAAATCTTTACCATTATGATTTGCATTAAAAGATGCTTTTACACTTTCGTAAACTTCTTTTTTATTTTCACCATTTATCTTATTTCTATTCTCTGCATACCAATCAACCAAACCATTTGGGTCAGATTTTAATTGTTGCCAAATCTCAATTAATGGTAAAAAGGCATCAGAACCAACACCTATATTTGGAGCAACTGTTGCCATAACAGCACCACTACCAAGAAAAGGCTCATAAAAAGTATTAAAATCTGTCGGGAAAAACCTTGCTATTTCAGATGCAAACCTTTGTTTGTTACCAACCCATTTCAACAATTGGCTTTTTGGTGGTGTATAAGTAGCGAATTTACTATCGAGTGTTAACTGCATAATTAAGATTTTTGGTAAATGTAATACTTATTATGTCCTTATCCTAATATCGGATATCCGAAAATAGGATATATTTTAGCATTGTGAATAAAAAAGCACTCAAAAAAGGACAACTTGCACTTACAAAGACATTATATAGTCTTCGTATGGGAGCTGGTTTAAAACAAACTGATTTAGCTGATATTTTAGACGTTCCTCAATCTTTTGTAAGTAAGATTGAAACTGGAGAAAGAGGTTTGGATTTAGTAGAATTAAAAATAGTTGTTGAGGCAATGGGAGCAACATTGTCGGAGTTTGTTGCAGAATTTGAAAAAAACGTGGATGAAAGCAAATAATAAATTTGAGAATCTTGATTTGGAATTTTGGGCTAATATCAAGCTACTGAATCAAAGATTAGGTTACACAATAAGAAAAACTAAAAAGAATCCAGAAGGAGGTTTTGTAGTCCCAAATATAGAAGATATAAAAAAAGTATTTTCAGAAGAAGGTTTGTCAACCAAAAGATTAATCGAAAATGGAAAACTTACCGATTTTGGTCAGTTAGTAGTAGATTATATGGAATTCAGAGGAGAAATTTTGACCAACGAAGTTGAGCCAAATCTTATGAATAAAGACCAAGCCAAAAAACTGTTCTACGATATGAAAAAAGCGAATAATCCAAAGTGTCCTCTTCCAATGAACAAACAAAAGAACGAAAAAAGAGACCACTCTTTTTTAACTGGTTTGGTCAATATGATTGTTGAAAAGAACAAAGGCGAATTGGATTGTGATTACGACCCAAAAGAACTTACAGCAATAACCAAAGATGGTTTTCCAATAAGAACTTTATCACGAAGAGTTGACGGAGCTTTTCCATCTGTTATCGACCCTAAAGCAATTTGGGAAATAAAAGAATATTATTATACAACAACATTTGGTAGTCGTGTAGCGGACGGAGTTTATGAAACTCAATTGGATGGTTGGGAATTGTGGGAAGCAAAAGAAAATACAGGAATTGAGGTAAAACACTATTTATTTGTTGATGACCATTTTACTTGGTGGGGAATGGGACGTTCTTATCTCTGTCGATTGATTGACTCAATACATATGGGATTAGTAACTGAAGTTATTTTTGGAAAAGAAGTTGTAACAAGGCTTCCCGAAATAGTAAAAACTTGGGCTATCGATGAATAAATAACGATTTGCCAACAATGTATAAAAATAATAGCGGTTTAATTGCTAAAACGAAAGTACGTAAATATAAAAAAGGTATGTACTAAGCCGAAAAGACAGCATTTCAAAATCCGCTACTTTTCATATACTAGACCGTTGTATGCCATTGAAAAAAAGGAAAAGCCACCACACGTTCAAGCACATTTGTCGCTTCGTTAATCAGCACCAAAAGAGCTTTCACTTCCCCACCACCACCCATACAGTAATTTGAGAATAAAACTCACAGTTTTTTGAGATATAAAATGAATTAATTCCTATCTTGTTAGCTGAATAAACAACGTCTGAAAATGAATAGAATTAAGGAAGTGTTGGAGGAAAAAGGTATTAAACAAATTTGGCTTGCCGAGAAATTGGGTAAAAGCTACAATATGGTGAATGCTTATGTGCAGAACAGGCAACAACCTAGACTAGAAATACTAATGAGTATTGCTGAAATCTTGGATATAGACGTGAAAGAATTAATAATATCAAATAAAGAGAATTAGATGCCAGTAGACTTATCGGAAATATTAGTGATCGGTGTTTCGACTAGAGCACTTTTCAATTTGGAAAAAGAAAATGAAGTATTTTCTAATGAAGGAATTGAAGGGTTTAGGAAATATCAACTTGAAAACGAAAACGAATTACTAGAACCTGGTACTGCTTTTCATTTAGTTCAGAGTTTACTTCAATTAAATAAACAAGCTAATAAACCCATAGTCGAAGTAGTTGTAATGTCCCGAAACAGTCCCGAAACGGGAGTCAGGGTCTTAAACTCTATCAAACAACACAAACTTGAAATTACTCGAGTAGCTTTATCTGGAGGAGAACCTTTAGCACCTTATATTGATGCATTTGATGTAGACTTGTT
>CAXRAW010000114.1:0-27841 GCA_964228785.1 Flavobacteriaceae bacterium | reverse complement strand
TGGCAGAGCGTTCCCTTCCTTTTTCGCTTCTGAAGTGTGCTTGGAGGATACAGACAGGAGATGAATCTTTAATTGAGTGCTGTTTGGCTTATACACAAATTGCTCTATGCCAGTGAATCAGCATTCGCCACTCAATTTTAGTCTTTTAAAAAATAAAATGCTGTGAACCATCAAAATTTAGAGGCCTCTAACAGCTCATTTATCCTTTTTTGTACTTTCTCAACAGTTACTGATAATTTAAAACTTAGATCAACTTTATATTCTTCTTCAACATACCCATCTTTAAATATAATAATGTGAGGAGCTCTTCTTACACCGTATTTTTTCGCTGTTTCTTGCGATGATTCAAAATCCATTCTATAATATCGAACTCCAGTTAATTTTTTCCAGTCATCAAATGCGTTTTTACTGTTCCATTCCGTCCAAAATTCGACCACAATAATATCTGGGGCACCATCTTCAAACGAGTCATTATTATTTATAGTCGTATCAAAAAGGGAATCTGTTATCCAAAATTCTTGCTGTGCATAGCTGTGATAACAAATACATAATAATAAAGTGACACTTATTTTTTTTACATAATTTTTCATATCACTTTGATTTTATCTCATATAATCGATCCGTTATCACTTTTAAATCTTCCTTGATTTCTTTAATATCTTCTTGTGTTAATTGAATCGATTCTCTAACGTATTCGTCTTTCATATGGTATTCTGTACCAGTTACCTCAGGTTTTGGAAGTCCTTTTGCTTCTTCAATATCAGATTGGAGCGAAAAATAGAGCGATATTAGAGAAGCAGCCCCAACAAGTACCATTCCGATTGTTTTTAGATCTAGAGTGACTCTAGTATCTTCATTAATATATTTTGACATCTTAGTTAAATTGATAATTAATTCCTACCATTGCATTAAATAGTCTGCTGTCCCACATCTTAGCATATTCACTTTCAATAAATATTCCAAAATGCCTTTTAATATTCCATCCCACATTACATCCTGCGGAGTAGTCTAACCATTGTTCTGGTCTTGATCCATCAAGCAGTTGACCATCTACCCATTTATTTCTATTCAAGTAACTTTTTTCTTTATCCCCATGAATATACGCATGATAGGGTAGAATTAAATTTCCATAAGCATGTGGCCAAAATTTCTTCTTATAATGATAAAAGTCCAATCCCACAACAGGTGCTATCTCTACAAAAGTATCCAGCAGAGACCACTGTTCGCGATTGTACTGATTCATAAGGCTGGGGAATACATTTTCCAAGAATTGTGCATCTGTGTGAGCAACAATGGTACCTTCTGAGTCTTTCCAGATATAATCATCATAAATAAATCCACTGTTTACATAAGCCTCGTAATAAACATATGAATATCCATCTGCCTCTGCAAGATACCACCAGTAATTAGTATTACCATATTCATCTGTTCCATTAAGCCACAATTCGATGGGGTTATACCCATATGCTCTCTCATGTGTTCTTACAATAGCTCCTGCTGAAACATGAAATTTTTTACCTATAAGGAACCTACCTCTTATCTCTGCGGACTGATATTTAAGATTGATCTTGCCCACTTCTCTTGATTCTACTTTAAAGACATGATAGTTGTCTGTGTGTTTGATAAAAACTCTATGATTGTTAAATAGTTCACCTCTCCAACGTTCTTTTTCTATATGAAATTGATACTCTAGGATACCAGATACTCCAGATCCAGGTGCCGTATATGTTAACTGAGTTTCGTTCCCATTATAAAAGTTAAAAGGCTTTCTTTCATAGTCAAATCTTGCTAATTTTCTAATCCCAAATCCTATTCTGTAGTCAAAAGGAAATATCTCAGTATTGTCTGCTAAATCAATTCCGTAAACATAGTCTCTGGTATTTACGACTACGTATTTTCTGTTGCTCGCTTCAATAGAATTGGAGAGATTTGTGGTAAGATACACAGTCCCCTGTTTGAGTACCTTGTCGTAGAATTTTTTATAAAATTGTGCCGTTACAGAGTTAAATGTTAGTACACATAATAATAGTGTAACTATCCATTGTTTTGATGTTTGATAATTCATAATTTAATTGTTTAATAAAGGGTTTTTACTTTTTATATTTCATGTCTTGGGGTATTTTTACCCGCCTATCCTCAGCAGCATGTGACTAACTAATTCAAAGAGTTTGTGTTTTGGCAATCATCGGTTGTGCTCAAATACAGGGTTGAGTTCCTTCAACCATAGTGCCATCTATAGCTGAGTATGATTCTTAAATTGGTTTAGGTAGATGTCCTCGGAGACATAATATACTCAAGGATATTTATTTAAAAAAGACATCAACAGAAGTCTATTACAATCAATACCAACTTCTTTAGCCTTAGGATCAAAACAATATCCCATCATTTAATTTAGAAAGGAAAATGCTTTTACCAATATCTTAAAGCTGGTAGCGTTTCAGACAGCTTGTGAAATTTAATTAGGTGAAATTTTAGATACGATTTTTGAGAAAATCACATGGCTTCGCCACTATTTAGTATGATTCTAAGCTTCTTACTAGATTCTAACTTTAGAGTTAATAATTGTAGTATAACGCATACACAAATATTAAATTAAAATTAAATGTATAAAGTGTTTTAGATATTTGTCAATCCCTATAACTAATGAAATTTTTTTCTCCTCAAAAATAGGGATGTGAAAAATAAGAATCAATGATCACTTAAAAACAGCTACTTAAGAGTTGTTATTACAAGTACAAAAGATCTCAAACACGTTTCTATTTAAAATGTCTTAGCAACAAGCAAACAGTTACATTTTTTAATCTACAAGAATTTCCTGAGGGACCAATCTTGGAGTTTCCTTTAAACATGTTACTGCAATCTTGGAGTACACTTCGAGAAACTCAGTAGAACAGTTCAGTATGACAGTAGTCGCGGGAACTTAATAATAATATTTCAGTTTTATCTCTCGAGGGATGAAGTCAAACTAACGGAGTAAGGTTACAACGTGATCACAAGGTTTCATCGTCTCAGGAAATTCTTGATTGTCTAGAGTTATTTCACTCATATCTCTACTCCGATAACTAAGGACGTTCCCCTGCGGGTCGGGCTATCCGCTATATCTTTTTTGCCTGTTCAGGACAAAAAAGGATGCCGCTGCTATCCCTAACGCACTCCCAAAACACTCTGCTGATAAGCAATCAAAAATCAACTTTCATTGTTGCATAATAGGTGGCAACAGTAAGAAACGACTCAACATCATAAATGACCTACGCTTCTCAATATAAATCCTTTTTTTAGGGGGAAAACAACCCACTACAGTATTGATTTCAAAAGTTCTTGTTAAATTGTTACGCATTAAGTACTTAGCAATGATAAAATCAAAAAAATACATTGGATATACGTTTATGACACTACACATCATAGGTGGTGTCGTTTATTTTTACGGACAGTCAGATCAAACCACTGTAGAGATTGAAATGGCAAACATCAAACCCATTAAAATAGCCAAAAATAACGATCACACTCATGCAGATTCACTTCGAGTGTACCATCTGCCATCCAAGGTAGAAGATCATCAAATTATTGAAAGACCTTACTATACCTTCTCCTACAACAATGATCACGAACAGGCCGACTGGGTAGCGTACAAAATGTATCCATTTCCCGATAGTTTAGCTGTTAAAAGGAAAGATGCATTTCGACCAGATCCTATGGTTAAAAAGGGTTCAGCGAGCTTAGCTGATTACTTGAAATTAGGATACGATCGTGGACATTTAGCTCTCGTCAAAGCCTTATCATACAGTAAAGAATCCATGAAAGCGAGTTTTCTTCTAAGCAATATGAATCCGCAGGTAAGCATGTTCAACCGTGGAATATGGCAGTTTGGCGCAAGTTTATCCATAGTCTAAAGAGAGTCATTCACTCTATCTGGTCACAGATCCTGTCCCAAACCATCCCATTGGGATCACAGGGAAGAACAACGTGAGTGTTCCTAAAAGTGATTACAAAACTATTGTTCGATTTGAAGATAACAAAATAACAGGCACTGGTTTTTTATTAAAGGATGAAACCCTCCTAGAGGGATTAATCAAATAAAGGTCAATACCTCAACAGAAGGAAATTGAAAAACACCAAATAGTTAATGTCAATTTAAGCGTATGAAACGACAAAGGATCCGTTTTTTAAATTTGCCACGTCAATCGGCAGCATAGAACAGGTAACGGGCATCGATTTTTATAAATAAACAGATGATGAATTGGAAGCAAGATTTGAGCAAAACAAACACCTTTCTGCTTTTATTGATGAATAACTTTTCTGAGGCTAAAAAACACCATGATAACGCATAAAATTATTTGGAAGCGAGCATTGAACATCGGTAGCTAAGTCCTAGGCTGGCAAAAGGACTACGCAATCCCCCGTTGATGGCTTTTACATACCCCAAAGCTCCTCGCAAGGAAAGACCAGAAGAGAGTTGAGTTTGTATGCCAGCACTTGGTTTCACAATCAACCCCTCGCCTGTACTGATATTCCCTCCACCAGCACCGCCGATCAAGCCTTGAACAAAAAAGGTGACACGCCCATTCCATACCCTATGAGTCTGTATTCCCAAGCCCACAATTCCTTCTGCATAGGCGCCAGCATTCCCAAAATTAGCAAAGGATGTTTGTCCTGCTAGGTAGTGATGCTTACCTAAATAATAGTTAAATTGAACAGATAGCTGGTGGAGGTCTTCTGTGGGATCTGTCATGCGATCTGCCTGAGCGTAAACATCATGCTTTACAACAACCTCAAATCCTTTAAAATGTACTTTCTGATCTCGTGGAAGATCTGCAACACCATTCATATTGGTGTAGTATTTTAGTCCTATTCCGAAGGTAGAACTCTCAAAAAAAGGATCAGGACTGATCAAAAAACCCTTATTGATCGATAAATAAACATGGCTCAGGAGGTATTGTTCTATAGAAATATCAGGATACATCAGGATACCTCCTTTGGTTTCCACACCACCGCCACCGCCGGCTCCCATTCCCATTTTTACTAGGATATTGGTGCGATTCTGATGAAAACCAAGGTGATAACCACCTCCCAGTACAATATCCATATAACCCGCTCTGATACCATCGTAAGCACCATCAAATTTTGCAAATAGCAACCAATCATTGTTTAGATAGGCATTCATTTCAAAACCAGCTAAGCGAATGGTCTTTCCAACGAGTGATTCTCCATCACTATTTTGTGAATTTCCACGGGGGGATAGGTAATTTAGATGCAGCATAAAAGACATTCGTCTCGACTTTTTCCCCCATTCAGAATGTTGAAGTTCTGAGGCTGAGAAGGTCGTTTCTGCGTAATCAATCGCACTGTAATCGATCGTGAGAGGAATTTGGAGTCCGATGTGTGCTTGGTGACTTTTGATATTTCCAGCATCAAAAAAGTTGATATAACTATATCCTGCTGTCAGAGAAACGTGTTGGAATGTATTTCCCAAGCTCAAATGAGGAAGGATAAAAGCACCGCCACCGTCAGGAGCACCTGAACCACCTCCTCCACCAAAATGAATGCCTGTATCAAGAAAGAATGTATCATTCAAATAAGATCTAAAGCCAAGGTCAACGCCTAAAGTAAAGAATCCCCCGCGTTTACCTCGAACAGCGCCGTAGATACCGAGTCCAGCATAGAAATGAGTGAGGTCTAGGTGGTAATGAATACCTGTTAGTGCCATGTGAGGTTCATCTAAGCCTAGATCACTGGTAGGCATGTCAACAGATACATAATCCACGGCAAAGAAGCCTTTATGGATTTGTTTCTTGGGAATCTTCTTTTCTTGCCCGAATGTCAAGCAGTAAGTGAGCATACAAGACAGTAGAAGTAACTTATCCATTTATTGTTTTTTATGGTGATGGTGGTTGTTTTTGAGTGTCATATCTTCTAGCTCTTGTTTTCCGCAAATCCCACAGGAGGAGACAGAGAGTAGGGTTCGCTTGTTCAGGTATCCTTTGTCACTTTTGGGTATGGTCATATGAATCACACTGGGAACTTGGTCCTGTTTTTTTAGAATAGGCATCAAAGGATCGGTTTCTTTTTTGTAAATATCTTCTGCATATAGCAAGCCTCGAACAAGATCAATGTCGTCTTCTAGGGTTCTCATCACCACTGTATATGGGGTATTGTTGATGTTGATTTGTAGTGGTGCTGCTACGACCAAATGGTCTTGAACTTGATGGTGTGCATTGTTACGAATCTTAAGTTCTTGGTATTTGTTTGTCTGCATAAAAAGAAACACAATAAATTGCTCAAACAAACTTACTAAAAATCCCTGAGCTCTTTAAAAAAGAAAAGAGCAACGCTATACTTGTGCTGGTATCTGACATACCGATTTAACATGCATGACTGATGACCAATGTAATCCTTTAAATTTACATGTGAGTTCGGATGCTACGTAAGCGATAGAAGCGGCATCCTTTTTTGTCCTGACAAGGCAAAAAAGATATAGCGGATAGCGCGACCCGCAGGGGAACGCCCTAAAAAATAGGGCTTGTATTTACCAGATGTGTGTGAGGTTTCTTAAAGGAAAAAACCTCCATGCATGGACACAGAGGTTATGAATATATAGAGAATGTTACGCCACTTTGTACAAATGACGCCACGGATTTACTTGATTAAATCGTAGCTACGTTTAATAAAGTTGGTTAGTTCTTCGCCGTGTAGTAGGTTCTGAGATAGCTTGGCAAGATCGAAGGACTGCTTGATTAATCTATTGCGCTTCTTTTCTGTTTTGGTGTTTAGAATATCGCTCACTAACGGGTGATTGATGTTGACAACCAAATTATACATTTCTGGCAAGCTTCCCATACCCATCATACCGCCACCTGTTGCGCTCATCTCTTTCATACGTCTCATAAATTCTGGAACTGTAATTAGAAAGGGTGAGGCATTGGAATCCATGGCTTCTAACTGAACGGTGTAGGTTTCTTTTGGAATGTTAGCTTCGATCATTGGTTGTAATTTCTCTTTTTCTTCGTTGGAGAGTTTAGAGATGGCGGTGTCATCTTTTTTGATGAGATTGTCGATATGATCTGCATCTACACGTGTAAAACGTATCTTCTCTTCGGAAGTTTCTAATTTTTGCATGAGGTGAGAGACAATGGGAGAATCTAACAGTAGGACTTCATAGCCTTTGGCTTTGGCTTCCTGAATGTAACTGTGTTGTGCGTCTTTGCTGGCAGCATAGAGGATAATGTGGTTACCGTCTTTGTCTTTTTGTATGTCTTTGGTCTTTTTTATGAATTCCTCGAAGGTAAAAAAGGTGTTATCTACTGTAGGGTATAGGGCGAATTTCTTTGCTTTGTCGAAGAATTTTTCTTCGGACAGCATTCCATATTCTATAATGACTTTGATATCGTTCCACTTTTTTTCAAAATCTTCACGGTCTTTTTTGAAAAGTGAAGCCAGCTTATCTGCTACTTTCTTAGTGATGTAGCCTGAGATTTTCTTTACTGCACCGTCTGCTTGTAGGTAGGAGCGAGAGACATTGAGTGGAATGTCTGGAGAATCGATGATGCCTTTGAGCATTTGTAAGAAATCTGGGACTATCCCTTCTACATTATCGGTAACAAAAACCTGATTTTGGTACAATTGGATTCGGTCTTTCTGCATGTCTAAGTTTTGCGTTAGTTTAGGAAAGTACAGGATTCCAGTAAGGTTAAAGGGATAATCTACGTTGAGATGTATGTGAAATAAGGACTCTTCAAATTGCATGGGATACAATTCTCTGTAGAAGTTTTTATAGTCTTCATCTTCTAAATCTGCAGGCTTTTTTGTCCATGCAGGATTGGTATTGTTGATGATGTTATCTACATCAATTTGTTTGTGAGGCTCTGTAGTCTCTTTACCGTCTTTGTCTTTGGTGGTCTTGGGAGTAAAGTCGGGATCGTTTATTTTCTTGGTTCCAAATTTAATGGGTATCTGGTTGAAACGGTTGTACTTTGTGAGTAGGTCTTTAATTTTAGAGTCTTCTAAAAATTCTTTGGAATCGTCGGCAATATGCAAAATGATTTCTGTACCTCTGTCCGTCTTGTCGTGGGCTTCAATAGTGTACTCAGGAGAACCATCGCAAGTCCAGTGTGCTGCTTTTTCTTCTTTGTATGACTTGGTGATAATTTCTACCTTTTCTGCTACCATAAAGGCAGAGTAAAATCCTAAACCAAAATGCCCTATGACACCTGTATCATTTTTTTCGTCTTTGTATTTTTCAAGAAATTCTTCGGCTCCCGAGAATGCAATTTGGTTGATGTATTTTTCAACCTCATCAGCAGTCATTCCCAATCCTTGATCTGTAATGTGAATCTTTTGATTGTCCTTATCGATTTTAATTTCTATTTGAGGGCTTCCATATTCAACTTTGGCCTCACCGATAGCAATTAAATGTTTTAACTTGGTGGTTGCATCTGTAGCATTTGAAATCAATTCTCTTAGAAAGATTTCGTGATCAGAATACAAGAATTTTTTGATTAGCGGAAAGATATTTTCTACTGATACATTGATATTTCCTTTGCTCATTGTTTGTTTCGTTTTGATAGTTTACTGCAAACGGAATACTCAAAAAAAATACCAAACTAGGAATGCTGACAAGATGACATTTCAAGTGTGCTAGTGTGTCAAGATGCCTGAGAGTTTAGTGTTTTTTAGCACATATTTTTTCGTGGAGTTCGCTAAAGTTTTTCCCTTGGACATGTTGTCTTGATACTGAAATTGGTTCATCATTAAAGGATTTAGATCTCTAAATAGCAATATGTTATTTTGTATTTTCCAGAATTACAAGTAACGAGTGAAATATTGGATATCTCCACGACCAATATTCATATATTGGCTAATGGGACCTAAACCGTGTGTGGGATAAAAATTTTTGTGCGCGTTCTGCTGTTTCAATAAGTTTCCAACAATCTTCTAGCGTGTAGGCTATAAGCAACTCACAGGCAACATGTTTTCCGTTTTCCATACATATATACACATCTTTGCGTGCCATTCCCAAGGTGTGGCGATCATAAGTAGGTCCATATCGTCGCGTTTGGCTAGCTTTCTCCATTCTTCTTGATCCCCAAAATATATATCAGCGCCTTTGGATTGTACATTTTTTAGGTGTGTATTGAATTTTTCTACCTTTTCTTGCTTTAGATCTGAGATTGCAACAACTTTAGCATGTTTATGTTGAATTAGCCATTGAAACATTTGAATTAACGTATTCTCTCTATTTCCTGCTCCAATATAATCCCTATTCGTACAGTTTTGATCCTAGGTGATGTTAGACCAAAAGCATTTCCCGTGTTTTACCGTGCCGATTCTTATCGCAGGCAGCTAGCGAGGTAATTCCTAAGAAGAGTGCAGCTTTTCCTGAGAGGTTTAAAATTTTTTTCTATCCATTTTCGTTATATTGCTAAGAGTCTATTAAATCACTTCAATAAATATATGAATAATAGATAACTTTATTTATCTTAGTTTTTACAAATCAAAATCATACGGTAAAATAATGTATAATTCTAAGATCACAGGATTGGGATATTACGTGCCAGAGAATGTGGTTACAAATAACGATCTTAAGCAATGGATGGATACTAGCGATGAATGGGTACAGGAGAGAACAGGGATAAAAGAAAGAAGGTGGATTGATCCCGCAACTGGAGATAACACCTCGTCTATGGGAGTAAAGGCCGCCCGCATAGCAATTGATAGGGCTGGTCTTACCAAAGAAGATATCGATTTTATCATTTTTGCGACCCTGAGTCCAGATATGTATTTTCCTGGTGGAGGAGTTCGAGTGCAAGATATGTTAGATATGCCTACTGTGGGAGCACTTGACGTTCGCAATCAGTGTTCTGGATTTATTTACTCACTCTCTGTAGCAGATCAGTTTATCAAGACAGGGATGTATAAAAATATCTTGGTCATAGGTTCTGAAAATCATTCCGGAGGTCTGGAACGTTCCACGCGTGGTAGAGGTGTCACCGTAATTTTTGGTGATGGTGCTGGAGCTGCAATTTTATCAAGATCCTCAGAAAAAGGGAAGGGGATTTTATCTTCTCATTTACATTCAGAGGGAAAATATGCCCGTGAGTTAATGTTGGACGGTCCTGCAACTGGAAGGTGGGTTCCTGAAATTTTGGCAGAAAATAATCCAGATGATGTATCCTACTATCCTTATATGAACGGTCAGTTTGTGTTTAAACACGCTGTAGTTCGTTTTTCAGAAGCTATTGTAGAAGGATTACAGGCAAACGGACTTCAAAAAGAGGATATTGATATGCTAATTCCCCATCAAGCGAATCTAAGAATCTCTCAATTTATCCAAAAAAAATTCCAATTATCTAATGATTGTGTTTACAACAATATCATAAGGTATGGTAATACTACGGCGGCATCTGTGATTATCGCACTAACCGAAGCTTGGGAGGAAGGTAAGATTCACGATGGAGACTTAGTTGTCTTAGCAGCCTTTGGTAGCGGATTTACCTGGGGTAGCGTCATCATTCGATGGTAATATTTTCTAAAGGTTGAAATTTGTGCGAAGTTTATTCTTGACCATTGATCGGTAGCTAGGGCTCTTGCTGTGATTTGGAATTAGGAATTGATCACAAGCAAAAAGCTGTCTCGAATTGAAACAGCTTTTTAAAGTATAAATAGTTGGATTAGTTTAGTTTGTTGTTTGGTATTGACCAATTAGATTTTTTGTAATGGTGTTCAAATCACAATCTCCGTGCTTGATGGCTATTATTTGAGGATATAGCCTTGAAGCACTATCATAAATCTTTCCTTTTACAACTCCCATAGCTTGTAAAAATACTTGATTAATTGATGAGGTAATTTCTGAATTAATTGGAATAACAGCAGTAATTTCTTTTGACTCAATGCCTATTACTTGGTATCCAACACTTCCTGAAACTTCACCTCTCGAGGCAGCAGCACCAAGAGCTACCATACTACTGATATCAATATTGTTTTTTAAAGCATTGACGTTTGCAATAATTCTTAGCCCAATACCCAATTTAGCATATCCAACGCAATTGTCATCTCCATTACCTTTGACAGTTTGAATAATGTATTTGTTGTAATCAATGATTAATCTGTAGGTGCCTTTATTTACAGATCTTCCAGAGTACAGATAATTAACTTCACCATTTCTGTTGAAACTCTGTATGGTCGTTTCCATGGATTCATTTGGTAAAAAGTTTAATACAGATTGCTTGTCCATAGACATTTGAAGTGTTGTAACTTCATCGATTTTTTTGCTAGAAGATGCAACAGTAAGATTACCGTTAATTTGAATGGGTGCAATTGGGATAAAGTCGATGTAATTTTCTGCGGTCACTTCAAAGTTATCTGGTCTGTTTGACAGGATTTGTGCTGGGATGCTAGTTACAAATACTAGGAACACAAGTGTCACAAGAATATTTTTCATTTCAGTAATGTATTTCAAATATTATAGAACAATCCAAAACTAATAAAAAAACCTTAAAATACTCGGTGTTTTTTAGGAAATCTAATACACAGGATATCAACAAATAAAAATAAACATCAAACTGGTTTTTGTCTGATATGTAATAAGTTTGGCGGAGATATTGGTTTTTATTGCGCGCTTAAATATTTACTTTTCTTAATATTGGCTGTTTTTTACTTGAGTTGTGATCATTTTCTATGCTAAAAGATTCTCAAAAAATGGATTTGAACTAGAATTTTAAGAATGCAGATACTATTGGCTATGAATCAATACTAATTTTTTTCCCAGCTTCTGCTAGTTCTACAGCATCAAAGATTTCTTGCGCTTCTTTCTTAAATAGCTTAGTATCGGAATATCGACTGGAATAATGTCCCAGAACCAATTTTTTTACATTTGCAGTTTTAGCAATTTTTGCAGCCTGTCTTGCAGTAGAATGCTTGGTTAGTTCAGCTAAGTCTTCTCGATCAGACAGAAAGGTAGACTCGTGATATAGAAGACTTACATTTGCTATAATTTTTGCAATGGTTGGTTTGTAGCAAGTATCACTACAGAATGCATAGCTGAGAGGTTTGGGAGGATCAAAGGTTAATTGCTCGTTTTTGAGAACTTTTCCATTGGATATTACGAAGTCTTTACCTGCTTTTAAATTGTTATAATCGCAAAATTCAATCTCACTGAACTGTTTGATTACATTTATATTGAGCTTTCTAGGCTTCACCTTTTCCTTAAATAAGTACCCGTTTGTATAAATTCTGTGATGTAATGGGATGGTCCACACCTCTACCTTGATATCTTCAAAAATGAGTTCACTTTTTGAGGAGGTTAATTCATGGAAAATAAGTTCAAATTTTACATGAGATTGAGAAATATGCAACTGATTCTCGATGAATTGGCGAATTCCTTTGGGTCCATAAATGGTTAAGCTCTTCTCACGGTTTAAGAGTCCAAAAGTTGAGACCAGTCCCACAAGTCCAAAAACGTGATCACCGTGAAGGTGAGAGATAAAAATATGATTGATTTTAGAAAATCCAACTTTGAACTTTCGCATCTGACGCTGTGTGCCTTCACCACAATCAATTAAAAAATGTTTCGAATTAATTTCTAAATATTGAGCGGTGGGATAAGCATTCACGCGAGGAGTTGCTGAATGGCAGCCTAAAATCGTAAGTGCTATGCTCATTTAATTACAAAGCGTTTAGAAATGAGTTCTTTGTTGTTTTGGAGCACATAAATATACATTCCAGATCTTAGATCATTTTTGGAGAAAAGGATTACATTTTTTCCTCTGATAGCCTTAAGTCGTTTTTCATAGACTATCTTTCCTAAGATATTTTTGACCTTTAGAAGAATGATTTGTTCGT
The DNA here is from genome assembly GCA_964228785.1 of Flavobacteriaceae bacterium. Taxonomy (GTDB): domain Bacteria; phylum Bacteroidota; class Bacteroidia; order Flavobacteriales; family Flavobacteriaceae; genus Polaribacter. The sequence goes on along the minus strand of CAXRAW010000114.1, from coordinate 15,007 downwards.
TGTCTGAAGTAAACCGTATGCTGGTATTTGTAGTAAATGGGTTGGGAGCTACTGAAACCTCAGAGAGCGATTTCTGAGAAAACGCTATTGTAGTACAAAATAGTGAGAGAGTAAAAAGTATTTTCTTTATCATAAAGTTTTCTAATTAAAAACTAAGATCACGTTCTATAGCTTCCAATTCTATCACATCCTCTGCTTCTTGTAATGTGGGTACGATGTTGATATTCTCTGGAAAATCGTCAATATTAATTGACGGTTTAATCGTTACAAAAGACCTGTCTTTTTGATTCAAATCCTTGGCTATGATTAAAAGTAAAGAGATTATTGCATCTATATTAAGGTTTTCAGAAATTTCAAGTACCAGGTGATTCGAGGTTAAAGCCTTCCATTCGAGTTTAAATTTCTCAAGAGAGTGCTCATTAACACTGACAAACGTGTAGTTATTCTTTATCTGGACATCCATGATTTAGCGTTTTATTTGTTGTGCTAATAAGTAAATAATGGCCATTCTAACAGCCACTCCGTTTTCTACTTGATTAAGAATAATAGATTGGTTAGCATCAGCAACATCACTGGTGATTTCTACACCTCTATTAATAGGTCCTGGATGCATAATCACAATTTCCTTTCCAAGCGTATCCAACATCTCTTTGTTAATTCCAAAAAGTTGGGTGTACTCTCTAGTAGATGGAAAGTACTTGATGTCCATTCGCTCATGTTGAACTCTTAAAACATTTGCCACATCACACCATTGCAGTGCTTTTTTTATATCACTCTCAATCTCAACACCTAAACTTGTTATATATCTAGGAATTAGTGTTTTGGGACCGCATACTTTAACATTTGCACCTTGAAGTTTTAATGCATAAATATTCGATAACGCTACACGAGAGTGAAGGATATCACCAACAATGACTATATTTTTTCCTTTGACTGTTCCAAGAGCCTCTTTTATTGAAAAACTATCCAACAAAGCTTGAGTGGGGTGTTCATGGGTTCCATCGCCCGCATTAATGATTTTAGCATTGACATGTTTAGAAAGAAAGACTCCTGCACCAACATGATGATGTCTCATCACCACAATATCCACCTTCATGGAAAGAATGTTATTAACGGTATCAATCAACGTTTCTCCTTTTTTTACAGAAGATTGCCCTGCTGAGAAATTGATGACATCTGCAGAAAGTCTTTTTTCTGCCAGTTCAAAAGATAGTTTGGTACGTGTGCTGTTTTCAAAAAATAGATTGGCAATGGTAATGTCTCTTAGTGAAGGAACTTTTTTAATTGGTCTGTTAATAACCTCTTTAAAATGATTGGCAGTTTCAAAAATAAGATCGATGTCGTTCTTGTTAATGTATTTGATTCCTAGTAAATGTTCTACACTTAACTGCTTCATAATGAGTTGCTGTCTATAAATACTGCATCTTTTTTGTGGAGACTTTTCCAGTTTACAATGACACGTTCTTCATTAATGGCATCTACCTGTCTGCCTTTATAATTGGGTTGGATGGGAAGGTGTCTGCTAAATCTTCTATCGATTAAGACCAAAAGCTCCACATGGTTTGGTCTTCCATAAGATTGGATGGCTGTTAAGGCAGCTCTAACACTTCTCCCGGAAAATAATACATCATCTATTAAAACTACTTTTTTGTTTTCGATCAAGAAATCTATTGCTGTGTCTGTCGCTTCCAAAGGCTCATCTCTTCTCCTAAAATCGTCTCTGTAGAAGGTAATATCTAAAAAACCTAGCTTAAGATTCTTCACTTTATAATCGTTTTCGAGAATAAGAGCTAACCGTTTCGCTAAATGCGTTCCGCGGGGCTGAAGCCCAATGAGAACACTATCTTTAAAATCGTTGTGGTTTTCAATTAACTGACATGCCAATCGATGTAGGATGATTTCTATTTCTTTTGAGTTGAGTAGTACTTTTTTGCTCATGAGAAACGCGTCGTTACAACTAATAACAACCCAAGGACAAAGCTAGTGTAAAAAACATGGATACGCAAGCTCATTAAATGATGTACATTGAGTGGTGTTTGATAGGTAATAAATGGTTTTAAAGCGCAACAACCAATCGTTTAATTTGAAGAATGACCCAGATGATCCTTTGTTTATTTAATTGCAGGGCGATAGCCAAATGTTTAATTACCAGAGGTTTGACTTGAAATGATTAAAATAGTTTCCTTTGAATACTTCGTGGACTTACCCCGTAGTTAATAATTGATTCATGCCATTAGAGATGGTGGTACTCACATGGATTTTTAAAAAACGACTGATCCTGCTCATCGTGAAGTTAAAAAGGTGTTCTAATGCCGTGTTAGCAATAGCAGCGGCATCCTTTTTTGTCCTGAACAGGCAAAAAAGATATAGCGGATAGTGCGACCCGCAGGGGAACGCCCTTCAACAATAACGAAAGAACTAACTGATAGTTATTCCCAAAAAATGGTATTTTAAGACCTGTAAGTTGAGTTGGATTCGTATCAGTAGGCTATTTTTTAGTTGTTAATTAATTTGTTGAAAACAAAACCAGATGTATTTGAAGGAGCACTAGATGAATGGTACATTTAAAAATAATTCAAATCACTATTGTGTATGCCATTATCCAAGTTTGAATCGATGCTCAAAACAAATAGTATTTATTTTTTTGATTTATCAGAATTTGAGGAGATTATCATTCACTATCTCGATACAGGAAAACACTCATTAGCAAAAAAAGCCGTAAAATTGGGACTAGAGCAACACCCCACTTCGGTTGATTTAAGGTTGCTAGAAGTTGAAATTTTAATTTTTGATAATCATTTAGAACTAGCCTCAAAAAAAATCTTGAAAATTGAGCAGCTTGTTCCCAATAATGAAGAAGTTTACATACAAAAAGCTACAATTTTATCTAAGAGTGGAAGGCATAGAGAGGCTATTCAAAATTTAAAAATTGCATTAATACACACAGATGATAAGCAGGATATCTGGTCTATGATGGGAATGGAATACTTATATATCGATGATTTTGACAATGCACGCCTAAGTTTCTCTAAATGCATTGATAATGATTATGAAGATTACTCTGCGCTCTACAATGTGATGTATTGTTTTGACATGGTTGATAAACACGAGGAGGCGATTCATTTCTTAAATCAGTATGTAGATAAAAACCCTTATTGTGAGGTGGCATGGCATCAGTTAGGTAGGCAATATTTTACAATGGAAATGTATAAAGAAGCACTCTCGTGTTTTGATTATGCAGTATTAATTGACGAATCTTTTTTAGGAGCCTATTTAGAGAAAGCAAAAATTTATGAACAGCTAGAAGATTACGAAAATGCCATTAAAAACTATACAATCACATTAGAGCTAGACGATCCCACAGCTTTTGCATGCCTTCGAGTAGGAGAATGTTATCAGCAACTTGGAAAAAATGATTTAGCAGCAACCTACTATAAAAAAGCAGTTCATGAAGATCCATTACAAGACAAGGGTTGGATTTTACTTGCAGATTTGTGTTGTGAAGAAAAGAACTACAATAAAGCACTTTATTACGTTACCAAAGCTCTGAAAATTGATAATGATCACTCGGTGTACTGGAGAAAGTATGCAGATATCAATCAAGAATTAGACCTTTACCAAGAGGCAATTAAAGGCTTCGAGACCTGTCTTCGATTGGGTGATGAATCTTTATATAATTTTATCGCACTATCCGATCTTCTACTTCTTTCAAAGCACTTTAACGATGCTGTGGATGTCCTACACAAAGCAAGAAAACTGCACGAGAACCATGCAGAAATAGAATATAGACTCTCTGGATTGTTTTTTATCCTGTCAAAGCCAGCTCACGGAATAACGCATCTAACTCTTGGGATGGAAATAGACTACGAGTATCATGCGGTCACAAAAGAACTATTTCCTTTGGTATTTCAGCGACAAGATGTACAACAACTCTTGGAAAATTTCAATACATCCATAAAGTAGCGTCTTTCCTTTGACCAAAAGTATTGAGCAGTTTTTTAACTCAATTTTGTTGCTGTAGGGCGTTCCCCTTTGGGTCGCGCTATCCGCTATATCTTTTTTGCTTTGCCAAGACAAAAAAGGATGCCGCTGCTATCGCTAACGCACTTTCTAACAAGCCTTTACAGTAAATTGGTAAAGCAGAGTAAACCTACTATTTTTTACATAATAAATTTCCTAATCGCAGGGCGATAGCCTAGGGTTTAATTCCCCAAGGCTTGCCTCGAGGGAGTTGATTTGAAATGATTGACCAAATTCTCACTATTCATCAATGGGCTTTAACATCAAAAATAGTATCACAACTGGCAATTGGTATACTTTAAACGCTGCGAGTGAAAATCAAATCTTTTCTTTGGGGCAATCAATGCCTTTTTCTGTTATCTTCGTATTCAATCAAACAATCATCTATGAGTCGATCTTTTACAGACTATCTCATTATCTCATTAAAAGGTATTGCCATGGGAGCTGCCGATGTAGTTCCAGGAGTTTCTGGTGGAACAATTGCGTTTATCTCTGGTATATATGAAGAGCTGCTGGAAACCATCAGTCATTTCAACTTTAAGTTAATAAAAACACTCAGAGAACAGGGAATCAAATCGGCTTGGATCCAAGCCAATGGGAATTTTTTACTGGCCCTTTTCATAGGAATCGGAATTAGCGTTGTATCGCTTGCAAAGTTCATTACATGGTTGCTAGAAAATGAACCTATCTTATTATGGTCCTTCTTTTTTGGTTTAGTCCTTTCAAGTGTTTGGTACATTGGCAAACAAATTCAAAAGTGGAGTTTTCCCATATTTTTATTGACACTTTTAGGGCTCACTTTTGGTTATGCGATTACTATAGTACCATCAGCTTCATCAGATAACGTTGGATTATCTTTTTTATTTTTTTCTGGTGTTGTAGCATCCTGTGCCATGATTTTACCGGGTATCTCAGGATCCTATATTCTACTCCTTATGGGGGTGTATTCTGTTGTTATAAATGCGATTACAGAAAAAGAATACGTCGTAATTGCTGTGGTAGGCATTGGAGTTATCTTGGGTTTACTGTCGTTTTCTAGAGTTTTAAAATGGCTTTTCACTAAGTTTAAGAGTCAGATGTTGGCTGTTTTAACAGGGATCATGTTGGGATCTATCAATAAAATATGGCCATGGAAGCAAACCATCACAACATACATAGATCGGTATGGAGAAGAAAAACCATTGTTAGAGAGTAGTATTTTACCGAGTTCTTATAATGGGGATTCACAGCTTTTGTGGGCTGTGCTATTGGCGGTAGTTGGCTTTGGGCTGATACTACTTTTAGAACGGGGGGCAATTCAAAAGAAATAATGCGACTAGATAGAAGTTTATCAGAGAACATTTTCTTGTTTGTAAAAGGACTTGCCATGGGTGCTGCAAATAAAGTTCCAGGCGTTTCTGGTGGTACGGTTTCTTTTGTTCTAGGATTTTACGAAGAGCTAATTTTTTCCTTTCAGCGAATCAATTTAAAAGCATTTACATTGCTACTAAAAGGGCGTTTTAAAAGTTTTTTTCTCTATATCAACGCGCGCTTTTTAGGGTTGGTTCTAGGAGGAAGTATTTTTAGTTATTTTAGTATTTCACAGATTCTTGACTACCTTCTTAAAAACTACGAGCTTTATGTATGGAGCTGGTTTTTCGGAATGATAATAGGATCTGTTTGGTATATCGGTAAAGGGTTTTATAATTGGAACCTAAAGAATACAGTTGCTGTTCTTATTGGAGCTATCCTAGGAGTTGGGATTAGTTTTTTAACCCCTGCGGCAGAGAATGATAACCTCTGGTTTGTTTTTATCTGCGGTATTGTAGGTGTATCAGGAATGACATTACCAGGACTTTCAGGGTCGTTTATTCTTATTCTAATGGGAAATTATGTGCTGTTACTTGTAGATTCTGTAAACGAACTTTTTAGTGTAATAACCGATGTATTCTCTGGTGATATTAGTTTTATGAATGATTCAAACCGCGTGAGGTATCTTAAAATTATAGGAGTATTTACTGCAGGTTCTGCATTTGGATTGGTTTCCATTTCACATGTGCTTGGTTACCTATTAAAGCGATGGAATCAGATTATTACAGCGATCATTATAGGGTTTATCACGGGATCTTTAGGAATTGTATGGCCATGGAAAACAGAACAGTACAAAGTAGTGCATGCAGAGTACTCACTTGATCAACAAGGAAATAAAATTATTGAAAACTATCAACGGTTCTTACCCGATTTAACCAACCATGCTAGTTGGATCGCCATTTTTTACATACTTGTAGGAATTCTTCTCATCTTAGGAATAGATTATTATGGTAGGAAGAGAAAATAAACCCAAACAGATCATGGGACTTCTAGGAAAGAATATTTCATATTCATTTTCAAGAGGATATTTTACAGAGAAGTTTACAAAGGAGGAACTTTCTGACCATGAGTATGTGAATTTTGATATCCAATCCATAGACGAGTTTCCAAGTGTAATCCATGAATTTAAAAACCATCTCAAAGGACTAAATGTAACAATCCCTTACAAACAAGATATTTTCTCATTTCTTGATGATATCGATGAAGTTGCCAAAGAAGTAGGTGCGGTTAACACTGTTTGCATGACTAAGAAAGGGAAACTTAAAGGATATAATACAGATATAATTGGCTTCAGAAACTCATTAAAACCATTGCTGAGAGCATCGCACACAAAAGCGTTGATCCTAGGAACAGGCGGAGCATCTAGAGCTGTTGCATATGTTTTAAAAAGTATGGGCATTACATATTTAAAAGTATCTAGGTATCCGAAGAAAAAGGGTGAAATTTCGTATACAGAACTAAATAATCAGTTCCTTACTTTGCATACCGTTATAATTAATTGTACACCACTTGGAACGTTTCCTCATATAGCTTTAAAACCAAATTTCCCTTACCGATTTTTAAATGAAAGTCACCTTTTGTACGACCTAGTCTATAACCCAAAGATGACTTCTTTTTTGAAAGAAGGAAAGTCAAGAGGCACTCAAATTAAAAACGGATTGGAGATGTTAGAACTTCAGGCAGAAGCATCTTGGCACCTTTGGAATCAATCGTATTAACGAACCTCAGGAATTAACTTTTGTTATTTTGTAATACATCGCTATCTTTATAGAAAGTTTGTAGGAACCTTAAACATTGTAGATATGTTAGACTCAAGAGAAGATCAAATTGAAGAAAATGATAAGGTAGAAGATAAAGGTATTTCTGAATCTAAATCAGGCACATCGTCTGAAACCGACACTAATGGTGATCAAACAGAGCAAAAGGAGCCCCAAAAGATCTCAAATGAAGCAGGGGATAAAGTTTCAAATAAAGTGAGTAAGACTGCTACGCCAGTATCAAAAAAGGATTATACCCAAATGGGGCTAGAAGTTCTTGTTGATGAGTTAGAAAAACTCATCAACAAGAACCCTGTCCAAAAGATAAAAACACCAGCCGAAGAGATTAAATTTGTGTTTAGTCAAAAGTTTGGTAAACTTCTCAAGGAAAAAAAAGAAGCCTTTTTAGCCCAAGGAGGAAATTCGATTGACTTTCAGTTCTCAAGTCCCATTAAACTGCGATATAATAAGTTGATGTCAGCCTATAAAGAGAAAAAAGATACTTACTTTTCTGCCCTCGAAAAACAACTCAAAGAAAACCTAGAAAAGCGACATCAAGTTATTAGAGATTTAAAGGCATTGATTGAAAATGCGGATACAAAAACCATGTATAAGTCGTTTCGTGAACTTCAGAAAACATGGAGAGACATTGGAGCAGTTCCCAAAAATAAATATAACGATACATGGAAAACGTACCATCATCATGTTGAGCGATTCTATGACTTATTACATCTTAGTAACGATTTCAGGGACTCAGATTTTAAGCACAACTTAGAAGAAAAATTAAAAGTTATCCAACGTGCAGAAGAACTCTCAGAACATCAGGATATTCACTATGCTTTTAAAGAGTTGCAAAAGTTACACAAACTATGGAAGGAAGACATAGGACCTGTAGCTAGAGATGTTCGTGACGAAGTGTGGCAAAAATTTAGTGCCGCTACCAAGAAAATTCATGATAAGAGACATGATTACTTCAGAGAAATGAAATCTAATTATGGTGAGATTATCGAAAAAAAACTGGCTATAATTGAAGAAATTTTTCAGCACGACTTTTCAAAAAATATGTCACATAGTGATTGGCAGAGGAGTATAGATCAGATCAATTCGTTACGACAAAAGTATTTTGATGCTGGAAAACTGCCTTTCTCTAAAAGTGAGGCGGTTTGGCAAAAGTTTAAGACAGCAACAAAAAAATTCAACCAAGCTAAGAATTTATTCTACAAGCAAGAGAAAAGTGTGCAGCAAGAGAATTTAAATAAAAAATTGGAGTTGATTAAATTGGCAGAATCCTTGAAAGATAGCGAAGATTGGACTTCTACAACAGATATGTTTAAAAAAATTCAATCCGATTGGAAAAAAATTGGTCATGTTCCCAGAAAATTCTCAGATGATATCTGGAAAAGGTTTAAAGCAGCGTGTAATTACTATTTTGATAGATACCACCAGCAAAAAAATGCATTAAGCCCAGAACAGCAGGAGGTTGTTGAGGATAAAAAAGCATTTCTAGAACGTCTCAAAGAGAGTGAAATCAAAACCAAAGCAGAGGTAGATTATCTTATACAAGAATGGTCCACACTGGGAAGACTTCCTATGAGTGCTAGAAGTATAGATTTCCAGTTCAATAAGACGATCAACAGCATTTTGAGCAATATGTCCATCAGCAAAGATGAGATTGCGATGCTAAAGTTTAGGAATATTGTAAACGGATATTTAGCCAATAACGATCGGAGAAAATTAGATTCTGAGCGCGCCTTTATTCGAAGTAAAATCGACGAAAGTGTTCGAGAGATTCAGCAATTAGAGAACAATTTAAGCTTTATATCCAATGTTTCTGATGATAATCCATTGGTGAAAAATGTCCTTGATAGTATTAGAAAATTTAAGGAAGACTTAGATATTTGGAGACAGAAACAGCATTATTTAAGAACCTTAGACTATTAAAAAAGCTACGCTAAGCGTAACTTTTTTAGTATGATTTTTTAAAGCTAGAAAACTATGCAAACATATGGGCTATTTTTTCTTTTTCTTCAGCAGCTAATGCAGCATCAACAAGGATTCTTCCGCTATGTTCATCGATCGTTATTTTTTTGCGAGTAGCAATTTCTAGTTGTACCTGTGGTGGTATAGTAAAAAAAGAACCACCAGAAGCTCCTCTTTCTATAGATACTACCGCCAAACCATTTTTTACTTTGCTACGGATTCTTTTGTAGGCATTCAGCAAATGCTTGTCTATGGTTTTTGAAAATTCCTCAGACTTGGAAATTAACGCTTTTTCTTCTTTTTCTGTTTCCTTTAAAATTGCGTCTAGTTCGGATTTCTTATGTTCTAGATGTTGCTGTTGCTTATCTAACTTTTCTTGAGTGCTATCAATGACTTCTTTTTTTTGCTCGATTTTGGCATTGAATTCTCTGATGCGTTTTTCAGAAAGTTGGATTTCCAATTCTTGGTATTCAATTTCCTTTGATAAAGAATCAAACTCTCTGTTGTTCCTTACCTTTTTTTGCTGCTCTTCATATTTTTTCATCAAAGACTTAGATTCTTCAATCGCCAGCTTTTTGTTGCTGATATCTGTCTCTAAGTTGGCAACATCTTCAGACAAGTTAGAAAGTCTTGTATTAAGTCCTGCAATATCATCTTCTAAATCTTCAACTTCTAATGGAAGTTCTCCACGAACGCTTCTAATTTCGTCAATTCTAGAATCAATCAACTGCAAGTCATAAAGTGCTCTTAATTTTTCTTCAACAGTGATTTCTTTCTTCTTTGCCATGTTACAGGTAATAAATTGGGTTTGTATTTTTTTCTGATAAAATAATCCCGCTTTTCAACGAGAGCGGTGCAAAATTAGTAATTTTTTTTATAAGATACTCTACCAAAAGGGTTTTTGTAAATTGCTCACTTTCGTAGTGTCCTACATCAACCAATACAATCTTTCCCTCAGCTTTAAAAAAGTCGTGGTACTTAAAGTCTGCACTAATATACATATCAGCTTGTTGTCTAATGGCATCGGAGATTGCAAAACTTCCAGACCCACCCAGAACAGCCACTTTTTTTATGGGTCTTCCCCGTAATGCAGAGTGTTTAATACACCCTGTCTTGAAGATTTTTTTTACGTTTTTAAGGAAGTTATTTTCCTCTATTTCTTCTGCCAATTCCCCAATCATTCCCATACCCACATTTTGATGTACATTTTCAGTAGAAATAATCTGGTAAGCCACTTCTTCGTAGGGGTGGTACTTTAAGAGCGCTCCTATCACCGATGATTGATATTGTGTTTCAAAAATCACTTCAATACAGGTCTCATCTTCTTGCTGTAATTTGTTTTTCAGCCCAACAGTCGGATTGGAGGCTTCATTCCCCTTAAAGGTACCCATACCATCAACGTTAAAGCTCGCCTCTGAATAGTTCCCTATATTTCCAGCACCTGCCTTAAATAACTTGGCTCGTAAAGATGCTGCATTAGATTTTGGAACGTAAGTAATAAGCTTTTTTATGATGTCTTTCTTGGGGAGTAAAATCTGAGTATTTTGAATGCCTAAAACTTCACACATCTTTGCACTAACACCTACATGACTATTATCCAAAGCAGTATGCGTGGCATAGATTGCAATGTGATGCTTGATTGCTTTTATAACCACACGCTCCACATAATTATTCCCATTTAACTTTTTAAGCCCGCTAAAAATGATTGGATGAAAGCTTACGATTAGATTACATTGCTTGTTAATTGCCTCATCAATAGTTTCTTCCAAGGTATCTAGAGTGACTAAAATTCCTGTCAACTCAGTTGTATAATCTCCTACCAGTAACCCTACATTGTCAAAATCCTCAGCATAACTCAGCGGAGCAATCTCCTCTAGATAGTTGGCAACATCTCTAATAGTCATAAATTGATGATTTAAAATCAAAGTTACTATTTTTAATGTACTTTCGTAATGGATGAAGGCAATTCGATATCTATTATTTCCATTTGCAGTGCTGTATAACGGAGTGACTACCATTCGCAACACAATGTATGATTGGGGACTGTTATCGTCTCAAAAATTTGATATTCCTGTAATAGCAGTGGGGAATTTAAGTGTTGGAGGAACTGGGAAAACCCCACAAATTGAATACATAATACGCTTGCTTAAGAGCAAGAGTGTAGCAACCTTAAGCAGAGGCTATAAAAGAAAAACCAACGGTTTTATATTAGTTAATGACAGGCATACTTCTGAGGATGTGGGTGATGAGCCTCTTCAATACCATAAAAAGTTCTCCAATATTTCTGTTGCAGTAGATGCTGATAGAGCACACGGAATTCAAGAGCTGCAAAGAGGAATAAATCCAGAGGTGATTTTACTAGATGATGCCTTTCAACACAGAAAAGTCAAAGCTGGGCTTTATATCCTTTTAACCAAATATGGTGATTTATTTTCTACTGACTTTCTACTGCCCACAGGAAACCTTAGGGAAGGTAGGAGAGGGGCTAGGAGAGCTGATATAATTATTGTTACAAAGTGTCCGCAACAGTTATCTAATGCTGAAAAGGAAAAGATCAAAAAGACACTTTGCAAAAGCTCAAGTCAATCTATTTTCTTCACCAGTATTTTCTACAGAGATCAGATAAGAGGTTACCAAGAAATTTCGTTAAGTGAGCTAAAAAGATATGAGATTTGCTTGGTGACAGGGATTGCAAATCCTAAGCCATTACTCAATTTTTTAAGTGGGCATGCTATAAAAGTCGTTCATTTAAATTTCCCTGACCACCATGAATTCACCCAGCGAGAGGTCAGTCATATCAATCAGCAATTCAATCAACTTTCAAGCTCAAAAAAACTATTGCTTACAACAGAAAAAGATTACATGCGATTGTCAACAAAAATCGCCAAGCTGAATTATATTGAAATAGAGTCGGTATTTTTAAGTCAAGAATCAGAGTTTAATCAACAGATTTTAAATTACTGTAATACAAATTTTTTATAAGTCCGTCAGCAAGTCCAATTTTAGGGACAAAAATCTTTCTAGCGCCACTCCACTTCATTGCAGACAAGTAAATTTTGGTTGCGGGGATAATCACATCAGCCCTGTCTGGGTTGAGCCCAAGCTCTGTAATTCGTTGCCTGTAACTCATTTTTTTGAGAAATTGATATTGGGCATTTAGATAAATATAGGAGATAGGAGCTCCTTCTGTTCTACCCGATATTTTGAATAGTTTATTAATATTGCCACCCGAGCCAATGAGTGTAATTTTATTGTATTTAGATGTGTGCTTTTTGATCCAATGCTCTACGTGTTTGAACTTTTCTTTGTTCTCTTGCTTAGAATTGTTTAAAAGTCTAACCGTTCCAATTTTAAAGGATTTTGAGTGAATGATGTTTCCTCTGGAAAATAAGCTAAGTTCTGTACTCCCTCCGCCTACATCAACGTACAAATAGGTTTTATCCTTAGAAATTAGTTCATTTAAATCAGTAGATGAGATAAGGGCAGCCTCTTCTTTGCCTCCAATGATATCTATTTTAATCCCAGTTTTTTTTAAAATAAATTCTGCTACTTCCTCACCATTAGAAGCTTCCCTTATTGCCGATGTCGCACAGGCCTTGTACTTTTCCACTCCGTGGATACCCATTAAGAGTTTAAAAGCTTCCATAGCATCAATCATTCGTTGAATATTAGTATCACTAATGACTCCATGTACAAAAGAATCTACCCCCAGACGAATAGGGACACGTACCAATGAAGATTTTTTGAATTGAGGTTTGTGATCCTCTCTTTCAATAACATTAGAGATCAGTAACCGAATGGCATTAGAGCCAATGTCTATCGCGCCGTATTTTTTAAGAGAAACCAAACGAATTATCTGTGATTTTTAGGAAATTCTACTAAGATAGTACGTCCCTTTTTCATATTTTTCCAATACTTTTCATCAAATCGAATTCCAATCACACCACAAGTTGTAACGTGAGCTATGGGCTGACTTCCGAATTTATTGACAAAGGTGTTGATCCCGTGATCGTGACTAAAAATAATAGCTGAGTTAAAACTATCGTCTAAAGCTTTTACAGTTTTTACCAAGTACCCGTCACTAAAACTATACAACTCTTTTTTGATTTGCAGGTTAGAAAGAGGAGAGTTAAAATTCCGACAGAAAATAATACCTGTATGCAACGCCCTATTTGCGACGCTGGAAATAAAAACATCAGGTTTATCAATTTTTTTTGATAGGTATTTCGACATTAAATAAGCATCGTTAATACCTCGTTCTTTTAAGGGTCTGTCTATGTCTGCAACTTCCCCATATGCCCACGAGGACTTTGCATGTCTTACAATGTAGATTGTTTTCATTGAAAAACGGCTATCATCTTTAAATTTAACCAAGCCAAATTAACGATAATTTTAATAATATTGATGAAATCCAAAACCATAAATAATGTCTAGTGCCACATAACTCTTCTTCGAAAGATTCCCGCTAAATTTAAAACCAAAAGAACCACCCAGTCCAGTAGGTCTTCCAACAGGAATCAGCCCATAAATTCTTACTTTTTTTTGGTTTGTTTAAACCAACGGATATGGACTTCAAAAGGCAATCCTATATGATTGGTCTTAATGTCATATGAGTTGATTTTATGTCGTAGTCGTCTTTAAACTGATCATAAGAAAAGCCAACGGATATTGTAGAATGCCCGTTTTCTATCCATCGTTTACCATAGAGTATTGCATATTCGGTATTAAGGCTTTCTGTTGTTACAAAAGGAATGATCAATAAAAAACCTACACGTAAAATAGCGGTTTCGCTATATCTAAAAGAAAAAAAATTGTTGTGATACTGGTAATTTATTGATGCGTTTGCATGAAGAGCCCTGTTGCTATTGAATCTGGCAGTGCCAAAACCAAACTCCCCAAATACAATGGAATTCGGTTGCTGAATAAAGTCACTCTGAGAAGTGACTGATATGGCCGAAAGCAAACAGAAAACACACAAACAATCCTTTTATTCATAGGTTTAAACTAATGCCAACCTCACGGGATTTAAACATTTCCTTTTATTGACGGATGGAATTTTACTGTACCAGTCCATTTCCAAGGGGTTTATCATAATTTTATGAGATATCAACCCAAATCTACTAGGGAGCCAATCTTTCTAACTTCCATGAAAAATCATCCAAAAGAGCATACCGTATTCGGTCGTGCATTCGATTAGGTCTTCCCTGCCAAAACTCTACAGAGAAAGGATGTACAATAAATCCACCCCAGTGTGGCGGACGTGGAATTTCCTTTCCCTCAAACTTCTGCTGATAGGTTTTTAAGGTTTCATCCAATTCATCTCTAGAAGTCACTACCAAACTCTGACTAGACGCCCAGGCACCCAATTTACTGCCTCTAGGTCTCGACTCAAAATAACTGTCAGAAAGATTTTCGGCAATTTTTTCAGCATTCCCCTTAATAATAACCTGCTGCTCCAGTCCTGGCCAAAAAAAAGATAAACAAACACGACAATTCTCAAGAATAGCCCGTCCTTTTTCGGAGGCATAGTTAGTGTAAAAAACAAACCCCTCCTCTGAATATTTTTTTAACAGAACCACCCGACTTTTTGGAAAACCATCGCGACCAATAGTGCTAACGGTCATAGCATTCGCTTCCTCCACAACCTCAAAACGGTCAGCAGCCACAAACCACTCGCGAAAGAGCGTTATAGGATGATCAGGACAGTGACTCTCCAGCAACGCTTGTCGTTCATAGGATTTTCTGTAATCGCTTAAATCTTCTAACATGTCAAAAAAATCTCTATGTAAACATACAAACAGTTATTGAGGTGATAAAATTTGAATGCCAACTTTTTAGGATAAAACCTTATTTTGATGTATTTGGGCGTTTCCCTACGGGTCGCGCTATCCGCTATATCT
>CAXRAW010000113.1:0-12005 GCA_964228785.1 Flavobacteriaceae bacterium | reverse complement strand
ATAATTGATTTCACCATATCAAAAATCCAAAACAAACAAGTCATCCCTAATGATTTTTGGGCGTTACCCTACGGGTCGCGCTATCCGCTATATCTTTTTTGCACTTTCAGGCAAAAAAGGATGCCGCTTTTATCGCTAACGCAGCCTGCAAAGCAGCTTTTTAGCAAAGAACAAACAACAATCCACCATTCATACTCAGTCGTTAATAACCCCCAAAAACCTCAAAGAAAACATTGAGTTCTTACCAGAATTCCGTTTCTCTATTCATAAGAAACTCCCTATCTTTAGCCACAGCTAAATCGATTGCTTTTCATGGAACTCTACAAAGAGAATCAACTCAAGATATACAACTCACTGACCAAGTCAAAAGAACTTTTCAAACCTTTAAAAGACGGTTATGTAGGCATGTATGTATGCGGACCCACAGTCTACAGTAACGCGCATTTAGGAAACTTAAGAACCTTTATGTTTTTTGATGTTGCCTTTCGCTATTTTCGTCATCTCGGTTACAAAGTTCGTTATGTTAGAAATATTACTGATGTTGGTCATCTAGAGAATGATGCAGACAAAGGAGAAGATCGAATTGCAAAGAAAGCCAGACTAGAACAGATCGAACCTATGGAAGTAGTCCAAAAATATACCGTTGACTTCCACAACGTTTTAAGCCAGTATAATTTTCTTCCACCAAGTATAGAGCCAACAGCGACCGGACATATTGTTGAGCAGATTGAAATGATCAAAGAAATTCTTGATAAAAATCTTGCCTACGAAGTGAATGGATCTGTATATTTTGATGTATCAAAATATAACAAAACCAATCATTATGGAATTCTATCTGGAAGAAATATAGAAGATTCAATCAATAATACAAGAGATTTAGACGGTCAGTCCGACAAAAAAAATCCACAGGACTTTGCCTTGTGGAAAAAAGCAGAGGACAAACATATCATGCGTTGGCCGTCACCGTGGTCAGACGGTTTCCCAGGCTGGCATTTAGAATGCTCTGTAATGAGTACCAAATACTTGGGAGAACAGTTTGATATTCACGGAGGAGGTATGGATCTTAAGTTTCCGCACCACGAATGTGAAATTGCTCAATCAAAAACCTGCTCCAGCAAAGACCCTGTGAACTATTGGATGCATACCAATATGCTACTCCTAAACGGTCAGAAAATGGCAAAATCTACAGGAAATTTTATTCTTCCAGGGGAAATTTTAACGGGAAAAAATACTATTTTAAGCAAAGCATTCTCTGCAAGTGTAGTACGCTTTTTTAATATGCAGGCGAATTACAGAAGCGTTCTAGATTTTTCTAGCAAAGCTCTTGAAGCCTCCGAAAAAGGATATATAAAATTGATGGATGCAATAAAGAATCTGGATCAGATCGCACCAAGTAAGTCCTCATCAATTGATGTTCTAGGTTGGAGAAAAAAATGTTACGATGCCATGAACGATGATTTTAATACACCTGTATTAATTTCACACCTGTTTGAAAGTGTGAAATGTATCAATCAATTAAAAGAAGGGAAAGAGCAAATCAGTTCCAACGATTTAAGTGTACTCAAAACTGCCATAAATGCTTTTGTTTATGACGTTCTTGGTCTCTTAAATGATATCAAAGAAGAAGAATCCAGTAAAGCTGATGATGCCATAGAATTACTGATTAAATTGCGAAAAGAAGCAAGAGACCACAAAAACTGGGTACTTTCAGATCAAATCAGAGACGAACTGGCAGCCTTGGGTATACAATTAAAAGATGGAAAAGATGGTACGACATATACCACGAACTAATTTTAGATAACTTGAAGATCAAACAACTTTTTGCATACCCCTTTATAGTCTTGGTTCGGTTTTACCAGCTTGCTATTTCACCCTACACACCCTCAACATGCAGACACACCCCCACATGCTCTCAATATACCACTGAAGCATTGCAAAAAAGAGGGTTGATTATAGGTGGTTGGCTGGCGATAAAGAGAATTTCTAGTTGTCACCCTTGGGGAAAAAGCGGCTATGATCCAGTCCCCGAAAAAAAAGAAATCAATACAACTGTCATTAGAAAAAAATGACAAAAAAGTAAAATAATAAAATATGTACTTTTTATCTGTGGTTTGGGATCCCTCTATAGGAATAGACTTAGGATTTTTCACTATACGCTGGTATAGTTTGATGTTTGTCGCTGCTTTTTTACTAGGATTATACCTCATGAAAAAAATCTTTATCAACGACAATATAGATGTTAAGCAACTGGATTTAATTTTTATGTACACCTTTTTTCCCATGCTCATAGGAATGCGTCTAGGAGAAGTATTTTTTTACAATTGGGACCATTACAAAGATCACTGGCTAGAAATTATTTTGCCCTTTAGAGAGCGTGCCGGAGAGACTACCCTGTTTGGGCTTATAGATGGATGGGAATTTGTTGGGTACACAGGTTTTGCCAGTCATGGTGCTGCCATAGCTATTATTTTGGGAATGTATTTTTACAACAAAAAACATCTAAAAAAATCCATGCTGTACATCTTGGATCGCCTAGTCATAGTAGTAGCATTAGGAGGCGCTTTTGTTCGATTAGGAAACTTCTTTAATTCTGAAATTTATGGTAAGGAAACAGGCTCCAATTTTGGCGTTATTTTTAGGGCAGCTAAAGAAACTGTTCCCAGGCACCCTACACAACTATACGAGGCATTTAGCTATCTCATCCTATTTTTTACTTTGTGGAGAATTTATTGGAAAACTGACAGAAAACACCATGTAGGATTTATTTTTGGAATCTTTATGATCGCTTTATGGTCGTTGAGATTTGTCATCGAATTTTTAAAAGAAGCACAAGTTGACGGCAGAGAAGACTGGGTATTCAATTCGCTTAATACAGGACAAGTGCTTAGTATTCCCCTAGTCATGGTTGGCCTATGGCTCGTCTTGAGAAAAAAGAAAGAACTAACATCCTAGGAATTACAAAGCCTGTAAGTACTTTTTCAGCTTTAGAACTAATTATCATCTAGTTGGTTTTTTTAATACAGATTCGTTGCATCTTAAAATTCAGCATGAAAAATCACTCTAGCACTCATGTAATATCATTTCTAATGGCTTATAACCTCATAAAACTAACGAAGATGCTTGAACTTCTTTTTGCGAAGAATAAAATACTGCCAAACCACACTCGTATGGAGGTGGTATTGATACTTCTTTTGAAGTCGTTGTCGCTTTTTTAAGAACTTAAAAAAGTTCTTATATAAACTCAAGTGCGCCTTTAAAATCGCCCAGGTGTGAATAGGTTTCATTTCAACAATAAATTTTACTCCAGCAAATCCATCCAAAACCAACCTAGAGAAAAATACAAACAAGAACCATTGTTTGGGAACATTTTTTACAATATTAATTAAACTATTTCTAAAGATTAAGAATGTTTTCCTTGGATTGCTTTCCTGTAGAGTAGCCCCACCAACGTGATATACAGTAGATGCACCCACATATTTTACATCATGCCCTTCGTTTTGAGCCCTCCAGCATAAGTCAATCTCCTCTTGATGCGCAAAGTAATCCTCATCAAAACCTCCCAGCTGTTCATATATCTGACTTCGTATAAAAAAGCAAGCGCCAGAAGCCCAGAAAATTTCAGCAGTATCATTAAACTGTCCCTCATCCTTTTCCAAACAATTAAATACACGACCACGACAATAAGGATACCCGTAAAAATCTATAAATCCACCCCCAGCACCTGCATACTCAAATTTTCTTTTATGATGGTAGTCTAGCAATTTCGGCTGAATAATGGCTGTATTTTTTTCTCTTTTGAAAACTTCTATTACTGGTGTCAACCAATTAGATGTAACCTCAACATCAGAATTGATTAAGCAATACAGATCCGCCTCAATAGATCTTAACGCTTCGTTATAGCCCTTTGCATAGCCCCCGTTGAAGGTATTTCTCACAATTTTTACAGAAGGAAAAGAGTGCGTTACGTAGGCAATAGAATCATCAGAACTGGCATTATCTGCGATGTAGATGTCAGCTAAATCAGAACTAAAACTAACAATAGAAGGTAAAAACTGAGCTAACAATTTTTTCCCATTCCAATTTAATATGACTATGGCTAGTTTCAAAATACAACTGCTGTTACAGTAAATAGATTTGCGATTGCAAACTTAGTATTTATTGAAGAACCGAGAATGTAAAGAAGTATTAAAATTGAGCATCAGGAAGTTCTGATAAGAATTCGTATGCTTGTTTTTTATGATTCATAACACAGTAATAGTGAGAAATACCATTGGTTACCATTAGTATTTGAGCCTCGAGTTTCAGATTATATCTAGCAATCTGATCAAATGTATCCTGAGATATCTGTACAGAAGGCGCTTTACACTCAACAATGAGAAAAGGGATTCCATCGTTGGTATAAGAGACAATATCAATTCTTTTCCTTAGCGTACGAATTTTAAGCTGCTTCTCAACAGCCATTAGAGAAATGGGGTAGTTCTTTTCTTTAAAAAGGTAGTGAATCGTATGCTGGCGAACCCATTCCTCGGGAGTGAGAGTCACGTATTTTTTTCTCACAATATCAAAAATAAGTGTCTTATTTTCGTTAGTTTTGAGTTTGAATGTATAGGATGGATAGTTGAGTTTCTGCATCATCCAAATGTAATTATTTCTAGAATTTTTTAATCATTTCATGAACGAAATCAACCAAATTGTTTCAGATATTAGAGATGGAAATCTCAAGCCTATCTATTTTCTGATGGGTGAAGAACCTTATTATATTGATAAAATCTCTGATTTTATTGAAGATCATGTCCTTGACGAATCTGAAAAAGGCTTCAATCAAATCGTTATGTATGGACGTGATGTCTCGGTGGAAGAGATTATTGCCTCTGCAAAGCGCTTTCCTATGATGGCAGAAAGGCAAGTTCTCATTGTAAAAGAGGCACAGGATTTAAGTAGAACTATTGAAAAACTAGTCCCGTACATAGAAAACCCGCAACCCACTACTGTATTGGTGCTAAATTACAAATACAAAAAAATAGACAAAAGAAAAAAACTCTACAAAGCAACAGCCAAAAACGGACTGATTTTCGAGAGTAAGCCTCTATATGAAAATCAAGTTGCAGATTGGATTCGAGGAGTACTCGGAGGCAAGAAATACCAAGCGGAACCTAAAGCTGCTCAAATGTTAGTCGAATTTTTAGGAACCAATCTAAGTAAAATCAGTAACGAGCTAGATAAACTCATGAGCATCGTTCCTCAAGGAACGATTATAACACCCGATCATATTGAACAACATATTGGGATTTCTAAGGACTTCAATAATTTTGAATTGCGAAAAGCCATCGGAGAAAAAAATATCCTCAAAGCCAACCGTATCATTCACTACTTTGCTCAAAACCCCAGGCACAACCCGTTGGTCATGACCATTTCACTGCTCAACAGTTTTTTTACACAGCTACTCATATTCCATGGACTAAAAAATAAATCTAGAGAACACGTGGCAAAAGCACTTGGTATAAGACCTTATTTTGTCAACGATTACAGTACCGCTGCCAAGTACTACCCAATGAAAAAAGTTGCGCAAATTATTCACCTTTTACGCGATGCTGATATGAAAAGTAAAGGTGTAAATGCCAATAATCAGTCGCAAAGCGATATTTTAAAGGAGTTGTTATTTAAGATAATGCATTAGCAATTGTTGTCGCTGCAAAACAGACATCAACCTACTGGCTCACCCTTTTTAAAACGAAGCGCCATAAGATCAACTACCTCGGGAAAGCCTCGGGGGAATGAATTCAACCCTTGGCTATCGCCCTGCGATTAAAGCCTTTAGTTTCTCTAGGGTATAATCCAATTCCTCATAGCTCGTATTTCTTGAAAATGAAAATCGTACCGAGGTAAAGGCTTTTCCATCGGTATCTAAAAACTCATTTAAAACATGAGATCCTGTTTGGCTTCCACTCTGACAAGCACTGCCTCCTGAAGCTGCTATCCCGTGTAAATCTAGGGTAAACAACAACATTTCATCAGATGTAGGCAATAATACATTTAAAATAGTACAGCTACTCTTGTCTAAACAGGAAGAATTTCCATTAAAACGAACCTTGGAATTTATCTGTTTCAACCCATCCATAAAATAGCTTTTCAATGCATTCATGTGAGCCTTATCCTCTTCTAAAGTCTGGCTAGCAATTGTCAACGCCTTTTCCATTCCTAAAATACTATGTACATTTTCAGTACTTGATCTAGCGCCTTTCTCTTGGTCGCCACCATGAAATAGCGGGGTAATTCCAAATCCCTTTCTAAAAAACGCAAAGCCCACACCTTTGGGTCCGTGAAACTTATGAGCACTAGCTACAATAAAATCTACAGGGATTTCCTGTAAATCAATATGATAATGCCCAATAGCCTGAACAGTATCTGAATGAAACAACGCTCCATAGGTCCTACAAAGATGACCGACCCTTACCCATGGAAGGATATTCCCAATCTCATTATTGATATACATTAAGCTCACCAATGTCTTTTGATCAGAATCTTTGAGCAAGGTTTCCAGATGATTCACATCAATATCGCCGTTTGAAAGAACGCCTACAAAGTCTAGCTGAATGTTCAACGCTTCTTTTAAATACTCAACAGTATGTAACACCGCATGATGTTCAATCTTGGCACTGATAATCCTCTTTACTCCTAGGTTGGTTACCGCATTGTATAGGATAAGATTGTCAGCCTCCGTACCGCCAGAAGTAAAAATAATTTCAGAAGCATTCGCATTCAATACCTTAGCAATACTCCTTCTAGCATTCTCTACGATGGTCTTTGCCTTCCTACCGAATTGGTGAGTAGAAGATGGATTTCCAAAATACTCCCGCATCGACTCTTGCATGGTCTTTATCACCTCTAGGTCTATTGGTGTTGTTGCAGCATTATCTAAATATACTTTATTCATCTACCACTTATTTTTTAAGATTACATACTGGCATGGTCTATCTTTGACTTTACATACGTCTCTTTCACTTAACCCATAATCATAGAGACCACAGAGACGCGATAGAAACGCCCCTAAAAGTACATATTAATTACGACTTTGGGTTTTGATAAATATAAACTTCTGTGGCTCCCAATCCATATTTTTGATAAGAAGCATCATAGAAATCTACAGGATATTTTCTCAACAAATACTGAAGCTCTCTCTTTAAAACCCCCTCTCCTACTCCATGGATAAAAACAACTCTGGAGAAACGCTTTACAATGGCATATTCCAATTGTTTTTTTGCTGTGTTTAACTGCAAGGTAAGCATGTCAAAATTGTCCATCCCACGAGTACGATCTATCAGCTGATGAATATGAAGATCCACCTCAAAAACCATATCATTCTTTTCTTTTTTGAAAAATTGCTTAGGCTTACGTTCCGATACGGATTTCTGATTTAACAACGGATTGTTAATATCAGAAAACTTAGAAAGTTCGTATTGGTCGTTCTTGAGTAGAATTAGTTCACACTTATGAAAATGATAGGTCATCCCTTCATCATCCTGAACGTGAATCATCTCACCACAAACTGCAACAACGGTGCCTTGTAGGACGTCATCTAACACGGTAACACGATTACCAATTTTAAAACACATTCTTAACCTTTTATTAATGCCTGATTTTTAAGCGATCACATAACTTTGCAGCAAAAGTAAGAAGATGATTCAAACAAGCGATACAGGAGTGAAAGAATTCTTTGAAAATAGCTTTAACGATAGCATCCTAAGTAAAAGTAGAAGAATTTTACTCGTCAAAATAGCAAATACTCTAAGAGAAAACTATTTAGCGAATCACCATCAGGCAGCACTCCATTTTATCTGCACACACAACTCAAGAAGAAGTCAGCTTGGGCAAGTATGGGCTTTTTTTGCTGCTCGATATTTCCAATTGAACATTGCTTCTTTTTCTGGTGGAACAGAGGTCACTGCCTTCCATAGAAATACGGTAAAAACACTCAAAGAAGTTGGATTTTCTTTCTGCGTACAAGAGTTTTCTCACCAAAACCCCGTGTATCAGATATCGTACAAAGGAACAGAAGATATTCTTCTAGGCTTCTCTAAAATCTATGATCATCCCGAAAATAAAGCTCCCTACATTGCCATAACTACATGCGATAATGCCGACGAAAATTGTCCATATATTGCAGATGCCACAGAACGATTTCACCTACCTTACACCGATCCTAAAAAAGCAGATGGAACTCCACAACAAGAAAATGCCTACAGAGAAACAAGTAAGATCATCGCTTCCGAAATCTACTTTATCTTTGATCTAGTGGCAAGGCAACTCTAAATTTCTATATCCTTATCGTAGGGAATTTGTTTTAAAAGATGACTTAAAGCACTGATTCGCGCATCTGTTTTTCGATTCGCATTAATAACCTTCCAGGGAGATTTTTTCGTGTTTGTTTTTTCAAACATCGCATCTTTATAAGTCGTATATTCATCCCATAGTTCCTGTGCTCGTTTATCTACAGGTGATAATTTCCACTGCTTAAGCGGATCGTTTTTAAGATCTTCAAAACGTTTGGCTTGCTCCTTTTTAGAAATCGACATGTAAATTTTCACTAGATAAATTCCCGAGTCTAAAATCATCCGCTCAAAGTCATTCACTTGACTCATAAAAATTTCATATTGCTCCTGTGAACAGAACCCATTCACTGGTTCAACCACGGCACGATTGTACCAACTACGGTTAAAAAATACCATCTCTCCCGCTTTGGGTAATTGCTGCACGTATCGCTGAAAATACCATTGCGATTCTTCATCCTCAGAAGGTTTCCGAAGCGCAACAATTCTCATATGACGTGGGTTAATACGTTCTGTAATCCTTCTAATAGCTCCACCCTTCCCCGCAGCATCTCTTCCTTCAAAAACAACAACAATTCTTTTGTTGTTTTTAATAACCCAAGATTGTAGGCGGATGGCTTCCGTTTGTAGCTTTTTTAATTTGCGTTCATAATCTAAATACCTTAGTGTCCTCTCTATATTCAAAGGCGATCTAGACAATAGTGTAAACAATGCCTTATTGGTATTGAGCTTTTTAATTTCGGTAGCTGTTAATTCTCTATCCATATCAATCTATTTGAAATGCAGACCTGTAATAGCGCATGACTACATTGGGATCTGGTGTTAGGGTTGTAGCTGCCTTGTCTTTTTCTTGGTAATCAAAACTAGACAATACATATCGCATGGCCTCTAGACGAGCTGTCATTTTATCATTGGTTTTAATGATCATCCACGGACAGTACGAGGTATGAGTCTTGCTAAACATCTCCTCTTTATAGTCTGTATAACGATCCCATAATTCTTGACCTTTCTTATCAACTGAGCTAAATTTCCATCGTTTTAATGGATTTGCATTTCTGGCATCAAATCTTCTTAACTGCTCTTCCTTAGAAATAGACAACCAAAATTTGATGACCACCAGTCCATCCTCATACAGCATATGCTCAAACTCTGGAACCTGAACCAAAAACTCTCTGTACTCTTGATTGGTGCAAAACCCCATCACAGGCTCTACAACAGCTCTATTGTACCAACTACGATCAAAAAAAACAATTTCACCAGAATTCGGAAGTTCCTTAATATAACGTTGAAAATACCATTGCCCTTTCTCTACATCAGTTGGCTTATTTAGTGCCACCAATCTGCTAGAACGAGGGTTTAAATGCTCCATAAACCTCCTTATATTTCCTCCTTTTCCTGCAGCATCTCTTCCCTCAAAAATTATAGCAACTCTCTTATTCTCCTTCAATATCCACTGCTGAAGTTTAACCAACTCTATCTGTAATTGCCGTAGCTGCTTTTCATAACCCAAAGCCCGTACCACCTTTTCATGAGGAATATCCTTAGATTCTAAGATAGATATGAACTCTTGAGGAGTCAACGATTTTAAAAAATCATCTGATTGCAACATTCGTTTTCTCTTGGACATATTTTACGATCAAGAATCCAAAAATATTACTTTTTTTTTACTCCGTTAAAAACGCTCCACCAAACCTCTTATCTAACAATGCACAAAGCAGATTCATGGAGTAATTGTTTGGGCGTTCCCCTTCGGGTCAGGCTCTCCGCTATATCTTTTTTGTCTTCACAGAGCAAAAAAGGATGCCGCTGCGATCCCTAACGCAGCATTCAAGTAACATTTGAAATCAACTACCTTTTGGGCAAGCCAACGAAGTATTCAAAGGAAACTATTTGAATCATTTCTAGGCAAGTCTCGGGGAATTCAACCCTTGGCTATCGCCCTGCGATTATGTATCATCGTATCATCAGCCATTTTTATCAAATCGTAAACCATTTCAAGAGATGGTTTGAACAATACCAAAAGTTTGAGTTTATCTTACACAGAAATACAAAGCAGTATTACAGAAAATCATCCTTTACATCAATCGTCAAAATAATCATTTTTAAACCCAATAAGATACAATGTTTCTTTAGCACGCGTAACAGCAGTATATAACCAGCGTAAGTATTCTCTGTTTATTCCCTCGGGCAGATATGGCTGTTCTATAAATACTGTTTTCCACTGACCGCCTTGCGACTTATGACATGTAATGGCATAAGAGAATTTTACTTGCAGCGCATTGAAATATTTGTTGTTCTTAATTGCCAGTAGCTGTTTGTATTTAGATTTTTCATGTGCATAATCCTCGCGGACAGCTTCGTAAAGCTGAGTTAATTCCTCATAATTTAGAGACGGACTTTCACTGGTCAATATGTCCAGTAACAAGACGGTATCAAAAGGGTGTTCATTAGGATAATCTATCATCCGAACTTCTACCTCTGCAAAGCGAAACCCGTAAAGACTTTTCACATTGTAAATCCTCATAATCTCACAGGTATCACCGTTGGCAATAAACCCTGCTTTAGATGTATCTTTCAACCAAAAATAATTGTTTTTAAGGACCATCACGTAGTCGCCTACAGCAATCTCATTTTCTTGTCCACGTACCTTAGATCGTATTTGCTGATTGTACAAATTGGCTCTCTTGTTGGATCGCACTATAAAAGTAGTGTCCTCTACTCCCTGATGATCATAAGAACTCACAATGGCATCTTCAAGATCATAGCCATCGATCAATCGAATAACATCTGGATATTTCAAATCGAATTGCATGTGGTTGGCATCATGTTCAATGAGAATTCTCAAAAGATTCGCATTGGCTAAAATACCCGAACCATCGTGCTGTCTGGTTACCTCGTCCAACTCAATTTCTTTTACGTTCTTATGATAATCCAATGCCAACCGATCGCTGTCTAGCGCGGGACTTATCTTGAGTTTTACTGGCGGCAATTGCGCTGTATCACCTATAAAAATCAGCTTACATTGATTTCCAGAGTACACATACGAAATAAGATCATCTAATAATGAGCGATGTTCAAAAAACGTTGAGTTTTTTGCTTGGTCTGGAATCATCGAGGCCTCATCAACAATAAACAACGTATTGGTATGCTTGTTGGGCTGCAAAACAAAATCTATCGATCCATTCTTCTGTTTTTTAGGGAAGTAAATCTTCTTGTGAATGGTAAGTGCTTGTCGCTTTGAGTACCCAGAAATAACTTTAGCAGCTCTCCCTGTTGGTGCCAATAAAATAGCTTTCTTTCCTGTCATCCACAAACTAGCAACCAAAACGCTGATTGCACTTGTTTTACCAGTTCCGGCATAGCCCTTTAAAAGAAACAACGATTGAGTATCCTGTGAGAAAATAAAATCAACCAAAAGATGGTATAGTTCTTGCTGTTTGGGAGTGAGTTGATAGGGGAATTTTTGAAGCAAAACCTTGTAAAAATCTGATGCATCTTTTAGCATAAATTATAAATTTTTAAAGATACATCGAATTGCTCAGGGCAAAAGCACTATAAACTGATTATTTTTCTAAGGTACTGATTGTCCAGAGCTGCTTTAAATCGTTTTCCTTTCACTCCTTGTTTGGCAGTTTTTTCATTTTTAATCAAGTTGAGTGCTATTTTGTTGATCATAGA
>CAXRAW010000112.1:0-32721 GCA_964228785.1 Flavobacteriaceae bacterium | reverse complement strand
TGCAACGTCCTATGTTTGGATTTTCCACTTTCCTTATAACTCTCTACAATACGAAGGTAGGTGCCGGACTGTTTCTTTTCTACCTTGAGGGAGACCATGAGGCGAAAATAAGAACCCTAAATGGATTATGCAATCCCATTTTGCACTACCCAGTTTTTCAGAACAAAAACTAAGTACCTTATAAGATAATGAGTTTGTTACTCTGAAAACACTTAAAATACGTCTCAAAATGTCAAACTCAAGTGGTTAATACGTAAAAAAGTAATTTTTTCTCATATAAAAAAGTTTAGTTTAAAAAGGAACTTAAAGATATAAAGTATCCTGTCTTTTCTTGATTTTCGTGCGTTAAATTAGTTTTATGTTAAAAAAAGTGGGTTAACAAACCCACTTTTTTATACTTACTTTATACTTTATTACTGTCTTGTCCAGCCTGCACCCCATGTTGCATAATCTGTTCCAGTTCCGTTGCCAATTCCTGAGAAGAAGTCGTCATCATTGAATGCGAATCCAGTATCGTTTTTCAAGTTCAAATCTACATTTGTAAAAGTAACATCAATAACTTGTAATACACCATCTAATACTCCTTGTCCAGTTGGATTGTCACCTGAATCTCCATCTAAATCAAATCCCTCTGCAAAGTCAGAGATTAATACATTTGTGAAAATTCCTTGTGTACCGGCTCTTAGTCTTATTGCTTCACCACCATCGTTTGCACCTACAATAGTTACATTGGTTATATTTGGTGCAGCGAAGTATCCTCCAGCGTTTGAGAAGTCTGTATTATACCCATCACACTCAAACGCTTTATCATGAGAAGCAGTATGTTCAACATATACATCTGTAAGTGTTCCTACATATCCTTCAGTCCAATCTACAGAATCATCTTCTGATCCAACAACAGAAAGGTGACTTACATTTACGGTTCCTCCAAAGAATTCAACACCATCGTCAGAGCCTTGATAGATTTGTACATAGTCAATGTTTGTTCCGTTTCCTACAGCGTAGAGCGATAATCCATTTAGTTCAGAGTTTCCATCGATTGCACCACCAGCATATTCAATACGAACATACTCTAGGCTTCCAGAATCGTCTTCATCTGTATTTCCACCATAAGATAATCCGCCAACTTCAGTAGTAGATGTTTCAGTTGAGCCTACTGCTGTAGAATTAATTGAAGCACTCCCACAAACAACAAGTCCACCCCAGTCTCCAGTAGATGGAGTAGCTGCATTTGATGTAAAAACAATTGGATTGTTGGCAGTACCATTTGCAACAATTCTAGCTCCCTGCTGAATAGCAATGTAGGCATTTACTCCAACAGGTGCTGCTTTGACGGTCATTCCAGCTGGAATTGTTAAGGTTGTTCCTGTTGCCATTAAGACTGGTCCGTTAACGATATATTGAATATTAGCATCTAAAGAAAGGTCTTGGGTGTAAACACCACTTAGATACACAATATTGTCATCGTCGTCATTAGAACCTCCGTTGTTGTTGGTAATGTTGGTCACGCTGTTATCATTGATTATAACATCTGCTGTATCATCTGCTTCACATCCTACGAGTACAGTAGCGACAAGACTAAACAAGATTAAAAAATTACGTTTCATTTTTTTTTGATTTAAGAATAATAATTAAAATTTATATTTAAGTGATACTCCAATGTTAACGCCTCTCTTGAATTCAAGTAAGGTAACATCGCCATTTGCATTTACCAGTCCAGTACCTGCTAACAATGGGCTACCCTGTGCACCTGTGTTTTCACGGACTAGTGAAACATTTGGATTTAAAATATTTGAGATTTTTAAGCTTAGCTCAATATCCTCGCTAAAGTTATTTTTTAGAATGAGGTTGAGATAAGGAACACCTTTCTCTACCATGTTCCCCAAATCCCCACTTCCTAGAGCATAAATCCTATCAGAAAAGTAAGAGAATGTTATGGCTGCTTGTGGTTTGAATTTTCCGAATTCAGGGTTGTAGGTCAAATCTGCGTTTACGATTACAGGAGATGCTCCTTGTAGTTCATCGCTTATTCTGCTTCCAAAACTGGTTCCAAATGTAAAGCCATCAGAGGTCAGTACTGGTTTCAAATCTTGTTTTGTGTCGGTAAAGGCAAAATTACCTCCAAAGGTTAGTAATGCTTTATCCTCATCCTTCATTAAAAGGTTTTTCCTAAGTTCGATTTCTAGTCCTAATATTTCAGCTTTGTTTCCAGTTCTGAAGAAGCGTTGATTACCAGTAGCATCAGTTGCTACAACCCGGTTAACGGGATTGTTAATAGTTTTTGCAAAGACTGCCGCAGAAACTACTTCAGATCTTGATGGAAACCACTCGTACTTTAAATCATAGTTGTAAATCCTAGAAAAGGTAACTCCGCTACCGTCAGGTTTTCCAAGTAAGTCGGGGTTTCCTCCAATACGTTGTGTCACGTCTTCATAAACAAAGTTTGCTGCTTCTTTGAACTCAGGAAAGGACACTGTACTACTAAAGGAAAATCTTAAGTTTGAACCTTCATTTAAGGAGTATTTGAGATTCAAACTAGGGAGGAAGATTGTTTCATCTGCATCTCTCCGCCCAGAATCTGTGGGCACAGGGTTAATCACATCATATTCGATGGATTGTGAAATGGATTCAAATCGGATTCCTGGCACCACTAAAAAGTTATCTGTTAGATTGATCTCAGCTTCTACATACCCTGCATAAATATCTAATTTTCCTTTATATTCATTCTCATAGAGCTGTGGTCTATTGACTAACCCTATGGTTTGATCTAATCCTTGAGGGTTTCTTGCAATATTTAGGTTCCACAGACCAGAACCATCTGGGATATTGATGTTTGATACATCAAAGAAGCCATCTAAGTTGTGAACATCAGTCACAGGATTTGACAATTTGTCAAGAATATCATATCCGTATCTATGATTGATAAAGTAACGTTCTTTTGTTCTTCCGTTATACCCAAAGTTGACTTTGAAGTTTTCTGAAAAATCTTTTTTAAAGTTGACGTAAGAGTTAAATTCATTATCATCAATACTTTGGAAGAATCGCTGGTTGTCAAATGCAATATTATCGTAGAAAATTGGATTGGTGTTTGGGTCATTATCCAGTGCAAATTGGTAATCTTCAAGTGATATACGCTTTCTGTCGGGTTCATCAGCAAGTACTTTATTGTAACCAGATCCCCATGTGATCACAAATTTACCATCTTCAAATCTGTGCGACCCTGTTATTTGATTCACCAATATAATGTCTTGGTTGAACTGAGCATTCATTTGATAGAATCCACCATCTCCATTTCCACTAAACCCATCTCTGTTAAATCCTAATCCTTGGGTTCCAAAGTATCCTACTTTATCAGAAGCACTATTTACAAATAGAGAGTTATAACTCACTTTGTTATCAGTATTAATTTGATATGTAATATTAACCATGGCACTCGTAGTGGTGTTGTATACAAACTCTTCTGAATTATTAAATCTTACCTTAATGTCATTAGTAAAGTCTAGTGCTGGTCCTTGAAGGTATTCGTACTCATTTTCAAAGGAAGCTGTCCCAAAAAAACTCAATCTTGATTCATCTGAAATATCAACAGAGTATCCTCCTTCGAAAGATGCATTGATATTAATTGGAGATGAAGTATTTTGCGGATCAATCCCATGAGATAGCACAATAGCGAACGGGTTATTTTTATACCGATTATAAAATCCAAAGAAACTTGGCCCTTGATTTCTAACGAAATTTTGTCCCGATGCGTTTCCATTAACTCCTGAACCCAAATTGATAGTAAAGTATCCGTCTCCTCTATACTCTTTAGAATCTATATTAACATTCCCTGCTCCAAAATCTCCATAAAAACTTGAACTGTAGGCTTTGCCAACAGATACATTTTCTATGATATCCGTTGAAAATAAATCCAAATCGATGTTCTTCTTATTCACATCATTGGAAGGTAAAGGGAGACTATTAAAAGTAGTGTTCTGATATCGATCACCCAATCCGCGAACAAATACATTGCTGCTTCCTTCTTGTTTAGAAATCCCTGAGATTTTAGAAATAGCAACAGCAGCATTTCCAATTGCTTTGATAGATAACTCCTCTGCGCCTATGCTAGTAGTAATCTTAGTCGCATTCTTTTGAATCAACAACTGCGCTGCTACTTTCTGCTTATTTGTCTCTGCACTGATTACAACTGTTTCTAGTCCCACAGCGTTGGCTATTAGAGTTCTGTTTACAGTAACTGACTCACCAGCGATTACCGTGATAGGAACCTCTAAAGTTTGATATCCCAAAAAGCTCAGAACTAGATAATACGTTCCCGTTGGAGCGGAAAATCTGTAGTTTCCTTCTTCATCAGTTTCAGTTCCAATAACAGTTCCTTTTAAGGATACTGACGCATATGCAAGCGGCTCGTCATTGAACTCACCATCAAGTAATTGCCCTTTAATTATTCCTTTCTCCTGTGCTATTGCCAATTGAACTAGCACCAGTGTAAAGACGAATATAAAATTTTTCATTAGTAAAAGCTGAATAAATATTTCACGACAAAAATCCTTCAATTTCGTAAAGCAAATGTTAGACTGTTATTATGATTCAGTTATTTGAATATTATTTAAATGTTATGAGGTTAAATGATTGTTAAGTGCTTGACTTTCGATTTAGAATCGTTATTTTTGAACTATAACATTCTATAAACAGGTATGAATACTAGCGATATTAAAATCCTTTTAGTTGATGATGAGCCAGACATCTTGGAAATTGTAGGGTACAATTTAAAAAACCAAGGGTATAATGTTCACACAGCTAGTAATGGTTTAGAGGCTTTAAGCGCTGCCAAAAGAATCATTCCTCACCTTATTTTATTGGATATTATGATGCCAGAAATGGATGGCATTGAAACTTGTGAGAACATTAGAAGAATGAAAAACCTTGAGCATACTCTAATTGTTTTCTTAACAGCTAGAGGCGAGGACTACTCTCAAATGGCAGGCTTTGATGCTGGTGCCGATGACTATATTACAAAGCCAGTAAAGCCCAAGGTTTTAATGAGTAAGGTAAAATCATTATTGAGGAGGTTAAAATCCAAAGAGGCATCAGAACTAAAGACAACGATCGGAGACATCACCATTAATAGAGAAGAATACCTTGTTACAAAAGGTGACCAGAAAATTGTACTCCCTAGAAAAGAGTTCGAGCTGCTATCTCTTTTAACCTCAAAACCTGAAAAGGTATTTAAAAGAGAGGTCATTTTAGACAACGTCTGGGGTAGCGAAGTTGTGGTTGGAGGCAGAACGATAGACGTACACATACGAAAACTCAGAGAAAAAATTGGCGATCATCATTTTAAAACCATCAAAGGGGTTGGTTACAAATTTGTATTGGATGATGCAGATTAACTTTTTTGCTTTTGATAAAATCTTTGTAGAGAGATTGGTCAAATAAAGGTCAATACCCTCAACAAAAGGAAATAATTAAATATCAAATAGTTAGTGTAAATTGAAACGAGTGAAAAAACTTAAAAAAACGTATTCTTTTGCACTTTGGACTTCTATTTACCTTGCACTATCTGGGATTTCTGTAGCCGCCCTGCTTTACCTTCTGTTTTTTGAAAACTATCAGTATCTGGGGTTAGTAATTTTATTTATTCTGATTTTTTTATTGTCCTTTTTAATTACTCAATACAGGGTGGAGCGTTTTATTTACGCTAGAATTAAAAAAATTTATGAAAAAGTTGCTATTCTAAATATCGATGATTTTAACCCAAATACTTCTGTAAAAGATATTGAGTCACTCTCGAAAAGTGTTCAAGATTATGTAGAGGGCAAGCGTATAGAAATTCAAAATCTTACAGAGCGTGATTCCTTTCGGAGAGATTTTCTAGGCAATGTTTCTCACGAGCTAAAGACTCCTTTATTTATGGTGCAGGGATATATTCTTACTTTGATTGAAGGTGCTGTAAAGGATAAAATGATTCGAGATAAATATTTGGAAAGGGCAAACAAAGGAGTAGAACGCTTAGTATCTATTGTAAAAGATTTGGATATGATTGCCAAATTGGAGACTCACGGAGTTAAAATGAATATGGAGGTCTTTAATATTTTGGAAATTATTCAGAATGTTTTTGATCTCTTTGAAATGAGGGCTAAAAAGAGAAACATCACTTTGCGTTTTGATAAAATTTACGAGTTTCCTGTTTTTGTAAAAGGCGATGTAGAAAGGATTGAGCAGGTGTTAATTAATTTGGTGATGAACTCAATCAAATATGGAAAAACCAATGGTATTACCACGATTGGTATTGATTCCTACAACGAAAAAAAGTTTATTATAAAGGTCATCGATAATGGAGAGGGAATCAAACAGGAACATTTATCTAGGCTGTTTGAACGTTTTTACAGAGTAGATCAGAGTAGGTCTAGAGAGCAGGGCGGCTCAGGATTAGGACTCTCTATTGTGAAACATATTGTTGAAGCTCATAACGAGACTGTACTGTTAAAAAGTACTTTTGGCGAGGGCTCAGAATTTTCATTTACCATGGAAAAGGCGAAATAAGTCTTTATCAAACTCCTTGTTTTCAATTTCAGCTTTCAACCCTTCAAATACTTCAAACTTTTGAGTGACAATACGGTCCTCAGAAATCATTGAGAAATATCCTCTCTTGTTTAAATATTGAGCTAAGTATTCCTGTTCATTTTGATCTTTCGTCGGAATCAAAATTGCGCTCTTACCCAAGGTAATCAGATCCATTACTGAGGAATAGCCAGACCTACAAATTACGTGTTTTGAGGCATTGAGTAAAAACTCTAATTTTTCTGTAAGCGCAAAATTAATCATTTGAAAATTTCCAAGTTCTACGGTAGTTTCTTGCGGTTCTATTTTTCCCTGAACCAAGCATATTTTTAAGTTGCTGTTGCAGAATTTTTCTATTAATTTTTCTTCCAGTTGGGTTCTATTAGGTTCTAGACCAGAAAGCACAATAAGCAGATCTAGAGTTTTCTTGACATCTTTTTTTTGAAATCTACTTAAAACCCCAATATATTTTTGATTGAGTAATTTTTTTGATTGTGATAATTCTCCCGAAAATCGAGAGTCCTCATCGTCAGGAATCCAGCATTCATCAAATTTTTTGATGATTCTTTGATGGAAATAGCGGGTGATTGGACTCAATAGCCCTGATTTAACATTGATTTGGTGGGTGATATAAACCGATGGGAGGCCAGAAGAACAAACGCCAAAACGGTTATCCGAAATAATTCCGACTACCGCATTGTTTTTTTCTAAATATTGATGTACAACTCTCTGTTCTCTTTTGATGGTTTTTATGATGACAGGAATCTTTTTGAATAGACTCCATTTTAAGTGCTTTCCGTAGGAAATTTTGTACGAAGGTAGCTCGATGCTCTCCAATTCGGGAAACTCTTTATGAAGTAATTCAAGGGCTGCACCATCACTAGCAATAACAGGAGTTAGTTGTTCTTTTTGTAGTGCTTTAATTACTGGAATACAGCGGGAGGCATGACCCAGTCCCCAGTTCAATGGCGCTACAATAACTTTTCTCATGATGTTAGATCAAATCCTATATCTTTTCTAAAATACATTCGATCAAAATGAATTTTCTTGACGCTTCTGTATGATTTTGAAAGTGCATCTTCAATAGAATTTCCAAAAGAGGTCACAGCCAATACTCGACCTCCGCTGGTAACCACAGTTCCTTGATTTTCTTTTGTGCCAGCGTGAAAAATAATAGATTGATCCACATCATCTAACCCAGAGATCTCTTTTCCTTTTTCATAGGCTTCTGGGTATCCTCCTGAGACTAACATGACTGTTGTAGCTGTTTCTGGTGTAACACAAAACTCTTTTTGATCTAATGTTTGATTGGCGACGCCTTCAAATAAGTCGAATATATCTGAATT
Organism: Flavobacteriaceae bacterium; assembly: GCA_964228785.1. Classification (GTDB taxonomy): domain Bacteria; phylum Bacteroidota; class Bacteroidia; order Flavobacteriales; family Flavobacteriaceae; genus Polaribacter. The sequence continues at coordinate 24,814 of CAXRAW010000112.1, read as the reverse complement.
AATTCTCGGCAGGACAACTTCGGTCTCAGGATCTCCCATTCGAACATTATACTCAATTACATAGGGATTCCCATTCATATTCATTAGTCCGATAAAGATAAATCCACGGTAATCAATTTTTTCCTTTTGCAATCCTGTGATGGTTGGCTTTACAACTTGCTCTTCAACTTTTGATAGGAAGTCGTCATTAGCAAAAGGCACAGGGGAAATCGCACCCATTCCGCCAGTGTTGAGTCCTTTGTCGCCCTCTCCAATTCGTTTGTAATCTTTTGCTGATGGAAGAATTTTATAGCTTTTGCCGTCGGTCAATACAAAAACTGAAAGTTCTATCCCATCTAAAAATTCTTCAATGACAACCGTAGCAGATGCAGATCCAAACTTCTGGTTGGAAAGCATTTCCTCGAGTTCAGATTTGGCATCCTCTAAGGATTCTAAGATGAGTACGCCTTTCCCAGCTGCCAGTCCATCCGCTTTTAAAACATAAGGAGCGTTTAGGGTTTCTAGAAAGGTTTTTCCTTCTTCTAGGCTTTCTCTCGTAAAGGATTGGTACTGGGCTGTAGGAATACCATATTTTGTCATAAATGCCTTGGAGAAGTCTTTACTTCCCTCTAGAGTTGCACCATCTTTTTTTGGACCAATAACTGGAATATTTTTTAACTCTTCATCGGCAAGAAAGAAATCGTGAATTCCCTCTACCAGTGGTGCTTCTGGACCAACAACAACCATTTCTATGTGTTTATCCAGAACCAATGCTTTTACAGCTAAAAAATCGGTAGGATTAATGGCAATATTGATGGCAATCTGAGAAGTCCCTGCATTTCCAGGTGCAACATATACTTGGGTTACTTTTTGACTCTGAACAAGCTTGTATGTAAAGGCATGTTCTCTTCCTCCTGATCCTAAAATGAGAATGTTCATGGTAATATTTCTGAATACTTTGGCAAATATAACTGGTGAACTGTGTCTATAAAACTATAATCCCCATTTTTTGTAGTATTTTATTGCTGAACTTAAATGCACAAAAGATAACTTTAGGTTTTTGCTAGAGCCTTTTCTAAATTCGTGTTGAATACTCACCTTTGGGTAGTACATCTTTCTTTTTCCATGCTGATCTATTCTTCTACAAATATCTACATCTTCCATGTACATGAAGAACCGCTCATCAAAGCCATTCAACTCTAAAAAGTCTTTAGTCTTGAACAGCATAAAACATCCATGAATAAAATCTGGATATAAGCTAAGACCTAAATTCTTATGTCTAAATTCTTGTTTTTTTGTGAGCTCGTTTGATACTTTAAGTATTCTAAGTATCATTTCTTTTACTGTTGGATATCTTCTGGCTGTATATTGAAGTCTATTATCTGGGAATAATACCCTAGGAGCCATAAGAGATAAGTGCAAATCTTTTTGTAATTCTAATATGAGAAGGTTAAAAATATTAGGATTAAATGTAACATCGGGGTTTAACACTAAATGGAAATCTGACTCTTCTTCTTGCAATCTCTGAAGGATGAAGTTATGACCTCGAGCAAAACCTAGATTTTTCTTACAGGAAAGGTACTGAATTTTTGGATGTTGAAAATGATTCTCCATGGAACTGTATGGAGAATTGTATATGAGGAAGATCTTCTTGGCAAAAGGACTTCCAAGGAAACTGTCAATTGCTTTTTGTAAAACGGAAATTTCTTCCCTGTATATAACAATTGAGGCGGTAATATCGGGTTGAACAATCATTAGTAGGCTTTTTCTTCACCCTTAAAAACATTGAGGACAGTCATTAAAATGATCTTTATATCTAATAAAAATGACCAGTTCTCTATGTAGAATATATCCAATCTAACTCGGTTTTTAATGTCTGATTTTTTCTTTATTTCTCCTCTGTAACCGCTTACTTGGGCTAGTCCAGTAATCCCTGGTTTTACAACATGCCTTTTAAGGTAATTATCTACATCTTTTTGATATTCTATGGATAAGGATTGTAGATGAGGTCTAGGACCTACGATACTCATATCACCTCTAAGGACATTAAAGAACTGCGGTAATTCATCCATACTAGTTTTCCTTAAAACCCCACCTATTTTTGTGACCCTTGAATCGTTTGCAGTCGCATGGACTTTATCCGATAATTTATTCAGCTTCATTGATCGAAATTTGTAGCATACAAATTGATTTCCGTTTAAGCCTTCTCTCTGCTGTTTGAAGATTAAAGGCCCTTTAGACTCAAGCCTTACTAGAACCCACAATATAGGAACTAGCCAGCTCAAAATAAAAATACAGACCAATAAGGAAAATACAATATCAAGACAACGTTTGATGAAGAGGTTTTCTGGGAATTCAAATGGAAGCTTTTTTACATTTAAAACAACCAGTGTGTCATCATAATATTCTATATTTCTATTCTTGCTATACAGCTTATTAGAATCTGGGATTAATTTTAAATTGATGTGATGTGTATTCGCAAATAAAGTAATCTCTTTTAGTATTTTATTGTCGAGTTCTTTTAAAGAACAGTAGACTTCATCTACTTGGTTCTCTACAATAAAACCAAAGCTACTTCGAATCGTTCCTAGTTTACGGGCTTGTTTTTTATCTGTAAAAAACCCAAGATATTTATATCCAAGATTTTTCTGATTTCTAAATAAGTTTTTAATTCTTCTCGTAGAATCATCATCTCCTAAGATGACTACTTTTCTATAGTTATTTCCTAAGTCTCTGTAGTACCTAAGTAAAAAAAATGAGAGTAGTTTAGAAAATATAATTCCTATGAAAATCCCCACAATTGTGATAAACTGACCGTTCACCACAACTCCTTCCTTAAATACACTGAAGAACGCAAAGAACCCCAGAGCAAAAACAAAAAAGTGACGAACGATGAGCGTGAGCAGTCGCAGAAATCGTGTGAATCTATAGACTTTATAATATCCCGTAAAGTATGAGGATATCATCCAAAATACTAGGATATAAGCAACAAAGAAAGGATTGATAAACTCTTTTTCAGGAGTAAAATACAAAACCGCCACAATTAATAAGTAGTCTAAAATAATTTGCAGGGGTCTTATTAAGAAGGAATACCTGTGTTGTCTCAATTACTCAACTTTTAAAAACAAATATAAGTCTTTAAAGAAAAAGATTGAGATTATCTAAAGATATCTTGGAGCCAATGTTCTAGACTATACTTGGCGTATATTTTTGGATCTATAGCACAATAATCTTCTTTAAGAAAGTCTAGGGGAATTGTTGGGTTTTCCCTACTAATAATAAAGATATTTTTTTCATTAAAAAAATCGTAATCTTTGACCGTTTTATTGGTTGTGATGAGCTTTCTTCTTGCCCCCAAGGTTTCTATGGCGCGTATTGTTAATCCTGTCTGAACAGTTTTTTCAACATCTAGCACGCAGTTGGTAGTGTTAATGATGGTTTTAATTTCTTCCTTCTTGAGAGGAGTTAACTCGAAATCACTCTTTCTGGACTGTCTGAAGCTCTTGTAAAACAGCTTTCTTAAGTAGTATATTTTTAAGTCTTGTAGATAGATAAAGAAATAGCTTTTCACCGAATTCTGTCTACAAAATTGTTTCAGTTTTAACAGTACCGGTAAACGATCTAAGTGTGCAGTTCCTATAAAAGCAATATCGTACTTATGGCTTACAGGCTTCTCTGGAATTTGTGTGTATTCATCCAAATAAAACAAAGGGCGAAAATGAAAATCTGGATGTACTTTCACATCTTCTTTATCAAAGGATAAAATTTTATCAAATTCGGGAAATAACTTTCTTACTAAAGGAAAGTGATCAACAGAGTCCCAGAGATACAAGATAAATTTTGCATTTTTTTGGTGATCTTTTAGCTCAACAAGAAGTTTTCGAGTAATCACTTCTGCTTTAAGGAAAAAGACAAAGTCGTACTCTTTTGCCTTGGTTTTCTCAATAATAGCCCTGTAGTAATTTTCAATGGCTCTATTAACAAATCGCCTGTTAAATCGAATAAGAGCTTTGTATAAAAAAGTATTCTTAGGCCGTTCGTCAAAAAAATCGAATTCTGAACCTAACTCAACCAGTTTATTCTTTATTTCGTGTTGATATCCAAAGAAATTTGCAGAAAAAAAGAGTATTTTTTTTCCTTTAAACATTCTAACAATTTACTTTAATAATCCTTTGTTTTTCATTTCTTCAAAGGATTTTGAGAATTGATCATCTTGAATCTCTTGACTTGAGACCCATTCGCAAAATTGTTTAATCCCTTCTTCGAAAGAAACTTTTGGTTCAAATCCAAGGTCATTTGAAATCCTTGACAGATCGGCATAGTTATCTCGGATGTCTCCTGATCTAAAATTTCCTGAAATCTGATACTTTGCTTCAATTCCGTATCCTCTGCACAAGCTTTGCATCACCTTTAGAACAGAAGTTCTTCTTCCAGAGCCCACATTGTACACATTATAATTTGCTTCTTGTTTTTCTATACCTAAAATTGTTGCATCTACTACATCTTGAATATATACAAAGTCTCTGCTTTCTTTTCCATCTTCAAAAATGTTGATCTCATTGTTATTTTTAATTCTGGTAGAAAATATAGATATGATACCAGTATACGGATTCCTCAATGATTGTCCTGGCCCATATACATTTTGATAACGAAAAGCAACTACAGGAATATTCAATGATTTTCCTGAAATCATACACATCTGTTCTTGTACTTGCTTTGTTAACCCATAAATAGATGATGGATGTATCTTACTTTCTTCGTCAGTGGGTAGTAACTTAGCATTCACACCAGAAATAGGACATTTTACATCAAAATCTCCCTTGAGCATATCTTCTTCTTTTCTTTCTGTTGGATAGATAATTCCGTATTCAGGAGACTCATATTTTCCTTCGCCATATATAGATCTTGAAGAAGCAATGACAATTTTTTCTACGGAATGACTTTCAGAATTGGCCAAAATATCTAACAAGATAGAGGTTCCTTTGATATTTACATCTGTGTACTTTTCGATTTTGTACATAGATTCTCCCGTTCCTGTCTCGGCTGCCAAGTGAACAATAACATCTTGATCTTCTATGGCTTCTAACCAATCTTGCCTATTTAGAACATCACCGTGAATAAACTCAACCTTATCTTTTATCAGATTGAAGAGATATGATTTGTCTGGGTCTTCTCCATGAATTTGATGTGACAAGTTATCCAGTACTCTTACTTTATAGCCTTTGCTTAGTAAGGATAATGATAAGTTGGATCCTATAAAACCAGCTCCTCCTGTTATTAAAACACTTTTTGCCAACCTTTACTTATTACTTAATTTACTAAATCTTGTATCTGACCCTTTTCAAATATCTCCAACTTCCCATCAACTGTATAGTCTGTGATTGGGATGTTCCTAGATTCAAAATATTGCCGTGTAATATAATATAGTTTTTCACTACCTTCAAGATCTGGAAGACCCCAATATCGACCTTTAAAATAGTCTTTATGAAAGTGATTTACATCGTCGCCTTCAAACTTTTGTACCTGAGGTCCTTTTTTTACCACAAAACTATGATCTACTCCAACAATATTAACTGATTGTGGATTTAAATATGCTGCTATTTGTAAAGCAGTAAAGGTAACTGTACATCCTGATGAAACTACTTTTTCAATATTAGATTCTACCTTCTCTTGATCTTTTAAATTTACAAATAAGATGTTTTTTCTTGGTTTTATTCCTAGATATAATGCCCGGATTGGCAGAATAAGTACTCTTTCTGTTTTGTTGAAATAATCTTTATTCTGATTGATTACAAAGCCATTAACACAGGTAATAATCTCAGGTCTCCAAGATGTATTTTCGTAGATCAGGTTGATTTTATTCATTCCAATGGAAACAAAAGAGTCTCCTATTTTATCCAGTGGTGTTTTGTTTAAACTAGGACCATTTCCAACAACTACTACTGACTTATTTGCATATTGTTTTAAAATATCCCAATTGTTATTGTGTTTAAAAAATAAATGGTAAAAACAGAAATCTAAGAGCTTTCTAGGATAATACGTCGCAACTTTCAATAACTCTATGGCTTTCTCTGTCATTGTGGGTAAGTATAATTGATAGAATTGCTATAAAAAATAGTGTTGCTTCGAATGAATAGAAGGTGGGAATTGATTCGGTAACTCCGATAAACAAAATCATAAAGATTAAAATACTTACGATGTTGGATTTTAATCTTAAAGCCTTCCTTATTATTTCAAACACCAAATATAGAATAATTACAATTCCTATCAGTCCAAAATCTACGATGTTTTGTATAAAGAAATTATGAGAAGTCTGCAAATGTTCTGCTTTAAAAGATTGACCTATGTCTTCAGGTAAGTTCTCTTCCAAACCGTTCAACCCATGGCCTGTAATAACATGATAATCAGTTATTATCACATCTTTGGCAAGTCCCCAAATAGCAACTCTAGATGTGGAATACCCTTTCAATTCACTGGCTCTTTTCATTCCATCAAAAAGGCTTGTGTGATAAAAAACAAACAAGAGTCCAAATAATAAGATCCCAAAGGCCCACCAAAACTTTCTTAAAAAGGCAAGAATTACTTTCAAAGAAAACCAGTAAATGAGTCCAAAAAGAGCTGAAAACACGAGCAATAATCTTGAATCTGCATATACCATCATCATCATATAGAATACGTAAATTGACGAATACAAGAATTTAAACCTTGTGTTTTTTATAAAATGAATAACTAGAACAGAGTTTAATGCTAATTGTGAAGCAAAAACATTTGGCCCAGAAGACAGTGGAAAATAGATCCTGTAACCATACACTCCAAAAAAGGACATTATACTATTGATTCCTGGTTTTTGATCTGAAAAATATAGTTTGAAATAGATATAATTAACAAGATTAAAAATGAAGAATGTTATGAGTACATAGTGTAAACATTGTTGTAAGGTCTTACTTTTAAAATAGTTGTAGGTAAATACCAACCAGAGCCAGAAAGTCAATAAGACCGCTATATTTTTGAGGTAAATCGTCCCAAAAATCAATGTATGAACAACAATTAGTAAACTGAGTAATAGAGCATAAAAGTTGTACTCTTTGATCTTTCGGATGTTTTTAATCGATACTCTTTTTACAGTAGAAAACGACATCAACAGAAAAACAACGGCAAATGCCACCATCTTTAGCGGACCTTCCAAAGATGCTACAATTCGCAATAGAAGTACATAAACGTATATCATGCTAATGTCTTATGTTCTGTATCGAATATAGTCCTTGGATTAAGACAAAGCTCGTCATGATAAGAAGTAGCCAATATTCATCATTCATCTCAGTATAAATCCTCGGCAACAGATACAGGACAAACATAGTCAAATATTGAGTAAGATTTATCTTTTTGATATTGGTGACTTTGTTGTTGTATAGTAAAATATACACAAAGGGCTGGATAAACATAAATACAAAACCAGTAAGTGACACTTTGACTAGCAGGTCATCATAATCTTCATATTTGGGAAAGAAAATGCTTAAAATTTGTGATTTAAAAATGATGATAATTGCTATACCAAAAACAATAAATGGCGCAATGATTTTGAGTACTTGAAAGTACATTTTTTTTACGAAATACTTATTGAAACTAGTTAAATTACTCACTGTAATCTTCGATTGCATTCCTGAAATAACAGACATTGAAATTAAAATGAATACATTATAAAACTGATACATAATATGCGCATAAGAGACAAAGATATCGCCGAAATAAATCAGCCCAAGGTATCGAACTCCAAAGTTTGAGAAAAACTCTGTACCTCTCATAATGGTGTAATGCATTCCTAATTTAAAGTCTTGTATAGAAAGATCAGTGAATTGAATTTTATATGAATTAATTTGTAGGTTGAATTTCTTTTTAAATAAGACCACGCAAACAATAGCTGTCAATAAAACTGTAATCAACAGAGATAGAATAATCGCATCAAAATTGTTTGATGTGTAAACAGTAGTCAATCCAGAAATAAAAAAAAGCAAATAGAAAAGAAAGTCTTCAACAAAAATTGCCATAAAGACTGAATTGTCAGCCTTAGAAAACTCTGCCATATGACGAATTGCAACAAATAGCAATACCGTTGGAAACATGATAACCATAGTTAGGGCACTCTTGAAAATAAGGTAAGACAACCCTGAGGAAATAACTCCAAAAAACAACGCTGTAAAAACAAGATTTGAACTATGCTTTGGCAGCCACTTATGACTTAATAACTGGTCTCTTACTTCATTAAAATAGACAATATTAAGATTGTTGGTTGTTATGAAGGTAAACATTCGAACTGTTGTCCAAAAGATAGCAAAAGAAGCAAAGTCCTCTACCGAAAGTTTATATGCAAAAAATGAGGTAAGAAGGAGAAAAAAAACTCTTCCGGAAGTTTTTCCTACCAAATTAATCAACCCTAGATTGTGTTTTATATATCGTAGATACAACTGTTTCAAACTGTCTCTTTACCCTTCTTTTGGTTACTAAATAAAACGATCATAACAAAAGCGAAAAAGAATAGCCCCCATTGCCTAGACAAAATATTCTCTGTTAAGAAATTCAATATTAGAATTACACAGAATGAAATTTTTAATATGTCTTTAGATCGCAATGAAATCCTCAATAAATAGCCCACAAAAACTAAAAATGTGATCAGTCCAATAATTCCTGACGCCATCAAAAAATACAAATAGTTATTGTGCGTATTTAGTTCTTTTTTGATAGTTTTATGTAATAACTCTTGATCGTTCTTCTCGTAAGCCGATAATGTCCCTTCTTCTAATTGTGCACCCCAAATATAAATACTCTTCTTAGATGTATTCTTAAATACATAATCTCCTTCGCGGTTGGAAAGCCCTACAATTGACAACCCTCCTTTTTTGGTATCTGAGGTAATAAAGCAGCGTAACCAACCATTAGCAATCCGTTGAATTCCTGCATTAATGATGTTTTCTTTTTGGGAAATGCTCTCTTCTTTTAAATTGAATATCGCTTTTTGATGGTATTCTCCCAACCTAAGAATCATCATCTCTGAATCATTTGGTTTTACAAACACAGAAAATGTATGTACGCCAGATTTTTCAACTTTTGAAGAAATATTGTGTGATTTTTTTTCTCCACCTTTGTTAGCAATAATCAAATCTGCATCCAGTTTTTGATCTGGAGTTAGAGTACTATTAGGATTTACCTGTAAGTTGTGTTTAAACCAATATGGATTGTTAAACTCTTCGGTAAAATATTTCAGATTCTTTACTTTGTTCGATTGAAAACGGACCTTATACTCTTGATTTAATATGTCCTGCACATCACCAACTCCGTAACCAAACAACATCTCTGAAAAGCTACTTTTTCTAAGAATGCTCATGTAAGTTCTGTAAATCTCTTCTCTTGCATCATTTAGTTTTGAACTCTCACCATCATTCGATATAAGTTTTATGAAGCTCAACCCTCTACGCACATCTTTGTCTTGATATTTTAAAACCACTAAAAGAGAAGAAGAAATTAAGAATACAAAAATTATTGAAGTAAAGTTTCGTTTGCTAAGATTCTGATAAAGAAGCCATACAATACAAATAAAGTATGCTACTATATTCGGGAATGAAAATGCATAAAAAATCCATAATGATAAGTATGCGAAAGTTCCTGTGTAGAGAAATTGTAAAAATCTTGATCCTACCCATTTATTGAGAATCATAAACAAGCAAAATACAGCGCTAAAGACAAATCCCATCGAAAAGTAGGGTTTATGCATAAAAACAGTTCTAAAGGAGTCATTTTTTTGCACAATCCATTGAAAAAGGTCATAATTAAAAAGGTATTCTTTTAGTCCGTAATCATATGCTTTGATAGCATCAATAAAAATGTAAAAAATCAAAAATGTGTAAAGAACATTCACTATTACAAAAAGAGAAAGGAGCTTTCCCTTTGCTGTTCCCTCAAAAGAAATGGGTGTAAATGACAAAATGAGAGGAACTACTAATAACGGAACCATTTGAGTAACTCTGATAGTTGCCTCATGGGTATTTTTTGAATACGCAAAAGAAAGAACAGCTAAAATAAAATAGGCGCTGAGTAGAAAAAACTTACGAGTATTTGCTTTTGAAAAACTGAGTTTCTTTCCGAAGATGTCGATCAGAAGTGTAACGGAGAAAAATCCAATGAGCGCCTTCGTAGACCAGTCGAATTTGAGTAATGGATAGAGAGCAACTAGTCCGAGAAGAAAGACACGTACGCTATGTTGACTTATCCTCAACCTTCAATTAGTTTGATTAAATTTTTGACAGCCATTAGACCTTGTCTCTCTACACTTTGGTAGGTTCTAGATCCTATATGTGGAGTAATAATAACATTGTCTAATCCTTTTAGTTTTTCATCATGAGTCATGGGTTCTGTGACAAGAACATCTGTCAAATATCCTCTTACTTTTCCTTTTTTGAGCCCTGCAATCATTGCCTCTGTATCGATTAGCATTCCTCTTGATGTATTGATAATAATTGGATTCTTTTCCAGCTTCTCTTCAATGACTTGGGTATTGATAATTCTCTCTGTTGTAGTAGTATGAGGTATATGAAGGCTTATAATATCTGCCTCTGAGTAGATTTGGTTTATATCATCTACAAATAGCACTTCATTATGATCATTTAAAAAGCTTTCATCCTTAACGATGTCGTGTGTCATCACATTCAATCCCAAAGCTGAAGATCTTTTTGCAAGTTCTTTCCCAATAGCTCCCAATCCAATAATTCCTATGGTATTCCCAAAAATCTCATTTCCTGTAAGTCGTTTCCAGCTTCCTTCTTGAGTACTCTGGTATTGTAAATGGATGTTTTTTTCAAAGCTAAATAGCAGAGCCAAAACATGTTCTGCAACGGAAATCTGATTCACTCCAGGGCAATTATTCACTGGAATTCCTAGTTCTTTTGCTGCCACCAAATCAACCTTGTCCAACCCGACTCCGTATTTCGAAATATATTTTAATCTTCCTGATTTCCCTTTGAGCAATACTTCCCTCGTATACTCATCATCTCCACACAAAACAGCATCATACTGCTCGATCACTCTTAACAGTTCGGATTCTTTTATAGGACCTCTTGCAAAATCAAGTTCATAGTTTTGTTCTTTTAGTAACGTGTGATGCTTGCCTGGAGTATCTTGAAATGAAGTAGTGGTAACCAATACTTTCATAGTATTATTTTTAGGCTATAATTATGAATTTTCGATTGATTGAATGGCATCTTGAAGCGTTGTCAAGTCTTTTATTCTAAAACCATCAAAATCTTTAAATAAAATTTCTCCTCTAGGAGTCTCTCTTAGGATGAACTGAACATTATTGGCTTTTGCTGCTGAATAATCTGCCAGCGCATCTCCCATAAATATACAGCTTTTTGCATCTAACCCTTCTTCTCGAATAATTTTCTCTACCCAATAGTCTTTTTTCTCAGGTGATCCATAAATTCCACTAAAAAAATGACTCATATTTCTTCCTTTAAGAATGATCTTAATTTCTTTAGTGGGAGTTCCTGTAATGATGTATTTCTTGAATCTATCGGATTCTGGACTGTTTAAAAAGGCAGAAGTTCCATTTACTTCTTCTGAAGCGATAACTCCATCGATTACAAGAGAGCTAAATTCATTAGCCAGTTCTTGCATTTTTTTCTCATTAACATCTTCTCCTAGCCATTGACCGTTATAAACCTTGAACTTTTCGTATCTCGAAGTTCCTCCATTATTTATGTGATGGTTTTTTACTTTTGAAGCAAAGTCTTCTCCATACTTCAGATACATTTTATAAAAAGCTTCTGTTTTGACATGAACAGACTCAGCTAGAACTCCGTCAAAATCAAAAAAAATATGTTTAACAGTTGTGCTTTTTTCTAAACTCATTAAAATCTTCTTTGTTTGCAAAGCAAATGATATTTCCCCAATCGTTAGGCTCAATATCACTAGAATCTACAGATAATTTTTTCCAGTCATGATGCAATCCGTACTCCTTAATTGGGTACCAAATCGAGTAAATAAGATGGTATTCTTGTTCTTCTAAGAATGCAGACATATCATTTACAGTATATCCCAGATGTTTTGTCTTTAAGTCTTGAAACTCACACAAGACAACCTTTGGCTTCAACGCTGAAAAATCAAAACCTTTCAATGCCATCAAGTCATACCCTTCTGCATCTGTCTTTAAAAAATCAATTTTTTTGATGTTATTCTCTTTAACAAAATCTCTAAGAACAATCGTACTTACCTCATGCGATGCTACTTGATTTTCATCAAACTTCAATAAGCTTGGGATTCCAGTTGACGATGTGCTCGTGTAAAACATTTTGGTCTCTTCAACATCTGAAACTGCCTTGTTAATCAGGTTTATTGTGAAGTTCCAATTCTTTAAGTTATCTATAATAGTTTGATGGTTAGTATGATCAGGCTCAAAGGCATACACCTCCCATTTCTTAAGCAAGAAGGGTAAGAATGAAGATCCATCCATTGAACCTACATCCAACATCACACCATTCTTATAGTTTAAAAAGTCGTAAATAAGGTTCCGCTCATCAAATCGTTTGTTAAAGGTTCTCTTGATGAAGTAATAGAATCTATATGGTAGAACTTTTGCTAATATTTCTTTAATTTTCATATGTTCAAGTAACTAAATCTCTTTTTAATTTAAAATTAAATTTACTTTAGAAAGTATTTTTGAAACCGGTAGCTTTTCTTGCGTTGCTTTTAAAAGTACTTCTTTTTTTCCTTCTCCTTTAATAAGCAATACCAAACTTGATGCATTTAGAATTACAGGGTAAGTAATCGTAATTCGTTCAGTATGTAATTGAGGAACTTGGTTAAGGGCTACACTTGCTTTTTCTTCTTCCAAAGCCTGTGTATTGGGAAACAATGAAGCGATATGACCATCGAGTCCCATCCCCAGTACAATGAGATCAAAAGAAGGAAATCCATTCACTATTTTTAATTTCTTTGATAACAACTTTTCATAATCAGAAGCACAGTCTTGATATGATTTTTCTTGTTTTATCATTGGGAAAATATCAGAGGGAATATGTTTGAAAAATGCTTTTTGAATATTTCCAAAGTTACTTTTAGGTGATGTATTTGGCGTGCATCTTTCATCTACTAAAAAGAAGAGTATTCGATTCCAATCAAGATTAAAGCTTCCTAATTTTTCGTATACGGGAAGTGGAGAACTTCCTCCTGAGAGAGCGATGGTTATCAACTCAGATTCTTTGAGCAATTTTTCAATTTGGCTTTTTAATGCATTTGCAGCCTCTTCTACAAACTCATCAGAATTGTATGTGTGAATATTTACAGGACTACTCATTGCTGCTTGCTGACCTGATGCATTCCAAAAGTCCTTGACCCATATCTATATGCGGATTTGCCACTAGCTTTTTACTCACGGATGGGGTGAAGGAATAAGGAGTAAATTTATAATGATTAACCTGGCCTTCACCTTTTAGGTTAATCTCTACTTTGTCATTTAGTATTTCCTTAATCATTTGAAATAATTCAACTCTTCGCATTCTTTCCGTACCTGTCAAAATAACATGTATGTTTTCAAACTCATTGCTTTCAATAACATCTACAGATAGTTTTGCCGCATCGGCTGCATGAATATACTCTCTTACTTCGTTTCCATCTCCCTCATGATCTATCTTTCCTTCAAGCAATGCTTTCTCTACTAAATTGTAGATATAGTTGTTAAGATATTTTCTCTCAGAGTAAACAGAACCATATCTTAAAATCACAAATTGTAAATTGTGCTTTTTGTTGTACTCTTCGATGATCTTCTCTGAGGCCAGTTTGCTAATTCCATAATAAGATCCTTTGTTGCTCATAGCATACGCACTACTTGCATATACAAATTTCTCGATATTGTATTGAATACAGGCTTCTAAAATATACATATTAGAAAGTACATTCAACTCCACCGTTTTGATGGGGTTTTTTACAGCACTATTTAAATTTGCAAATCCAGCCAAGTTGTAGACAATGTCAAATTTATTGTTTTCAAAGATGCGATTTACAGATGCTCTATCGGAAATATCGCAATGAATAAAATTGACATCCTGCTGTTTTCGTTCATGAATATCAGCTACTGTAATACGATAGTTTCTTCTTACTAACTCTTCTACAAGGTAAGATCCTAAAAAACCAACTCCGCCAAAAACAAGTACCTTTTTCATGTTCTTACAATTTTGATTTTAATGCTTTCATTTCCTCTCTCGCTCTGTCACCAAGGAAAAAGAAATCTAGACTAAAGGCTAAAAAGGAGTATCCTTTCTGCACCTTTTCTAATACTTTTTCATGGTTGCTTTCAACTACATGAAACCCTAAAGGCTTGTTCTTTTTCTTCGTAATGATATCGATATTAGAAAGTGCTTTTCTTACATCATCTCTATTATAGTCTCCTGGATATCCCATGGAAGCCGAGAGATCGTAGGGTCCAACGATAATTCCATCAATACCTTCTGTATCTAATATTTTACCTAAGTTATGAACGGCCTTGATGTGTTCTATTTGTGCAATCACCGTAATTTCTTTGTCAACCCATTGTTTGTATGAGTCAAACGCTATTCCATATTTTTGAGCTCTATTGAGTCCAACTCCTCTTTTTCCTAAAGGCGGATATTTTGCATAATTAACTGCTTCTTTTGCTTCTTCAGGATTTTTAATCATCGGAACGATTATTCCATCTGCTCCTGCATCCAATACTTGTTTAATGATGACTTCTTCATTTTTACTCACTCTAACCAAGGCTTGCATCCCATTTCCTTGGATATGACCTATTAGATTCATTGTTGTTTCAATGCTAATTGATGAGTGCTCCATGTCTATAACCAACCATTCAAACCCTGCTGTTGATAGAATTTCTATAACCGCTTGATGAGGAATTGTTAACCAGGAGCCTAAAGAAATTTCTTTCTTCTCAAGTTTGGCTTTTAATGCACTATGTGAATGATTAAAATTTTTCATTTCTCTTTTGATTGGTATTAGATTCCTAATTTGTGAAGGGCCTCAGAAATAAGAAAATCTTCCATTTCATCAATATCTGAAGATTCTATCTTATTAATCTCGTACATGCAAGGATTGGTTCCTATTCTCTTACCTCCCGCATTCACAAAAGATTCTTTTGAAAAAATATAAAAATTAGAGTTCTCCTCAAATAGAGGTTCTAAATCTTGGGTTCTTAATAATTTCTGAGGATCGTGATTGTGGGGTTTTCCGTTCTTATCATAGAATCTTGTTTGCCATTTTGTAACAGAAAAGACACTATCGTAGGTTCCCTGTTTTCTGAAATCTATCATTTGTTTAATGGCTCTATCCAAAGATTCTGTCTTTAACAATGGATTTGTACTATGCGTTTGAACGTATAAATCAGCTGAAAAAACAGAAATATCATGTTCTATTATCTTGTTCATAGATACATAATCTCCTATGATTTCTTCTGGTCTATTAATGACTTCGACTCTTGCTGGAAAATTAGATTGGATATCTTGTTTGATATTATCACTATCTGTGTTTACAATTACTGTGTCTATATATTTTGACTCGAGTAATACGTTCATCACAATGTGATACAAAGGAACACCATTGAACTGCTTTAAATTCTTATTAGGAACTCTTTCTGAGTTTCCTTTCATAGGTAGCAAAGCAATTATTTTCATCTATTGATTTTTAATTTTTTCAACTCTTACCAAAGCAGATGCAATTACCTGATGCATATCATAATATTTGTATTCTGCCAAAAGCTCTCTTTCGTAATTGGCCATTGGGGAATTGGCATATTGGTTGAATTCTGCAAAGGAGTTTACATGATCCCAAATTTTCTTACTATTGGTATGAAATATGTGTGCACCGCATTTGTGAACATTAATTCCTTCCACATCTTCAAAATAAACATTTCCTCCAAAATGATTTCTTTTGTCTGCGACCAAATATTTTTTTTCTGCCTTGTTCATTTCGCCAGCCAAAACAGACCCAGACAACCCGGCTCCTACAATAATAAAATCATACTTCATTACTCAGCGATTTAAAAGTTTGTAAACGTTGATCTTTTTCTGACAGGATAACTTCTTCCTGCTTTAGCATCCAATTGATACCCAGTTCTTTGTCATTGTACATAATTCCTCCTTCAGATGCTTTGTTGTAATAATTATCACACTTGTAGCTAAAGATTGTATTGTCTTCAAGTACTGAAAACCCATGTGCAAAACCTCTAGGTACGAACAACTGCTTATTATTTTCTTCAGAAAGAATTACCGAAAATGTTTTTCCAAAAGTTACAGATTCTGTTCTTACATCCACCACCACGTCTAAAGCTTTTCCTTTGATCACTCGTACTAGTTTTGCCTGGGCATACTCCCCTGTTTGAAAATGGAGTCCTCTTAAAACACCTCTGTCAGATTTAGATTGGTTGTCTTGCACAAAATGGATATCTAAACCTGTTTTTTCAGCAAATAACTTTTGATTGAAACTCTCAAAGAAATATCCTCGGTCATCACCAAAAATTTGGGGCTCGATTAGAAAACAATCTTTAAGTCCAGTCTTAGTAACGTTCATTAGAGGTCTTTTAAGTGTTTCCCGTAACCGCTTTTTAGGAGGGGTTTCGCTAATTTGTGTAATTCTTCTCGTGTAATAAAACCACTTTGATATGCTGCTTGTTCTATTGATCCAATTTTTAAACCTTGACGTTCTTCAATTACCTGAACAAATTGCGATGCCTGCATTAAGGAATGAAATGTCCCTGTATCTAACCAAGCCGTTCCTCTATCCAAAATACTTACCTGTAGCTTCCCTTCTACTAGGTAGGCTTTGTTGATATCAGTAATTTCCAATTCTCCTCTATCGCTTGGGACTATGTTTTTAGCAATTTCTACTACCGAGTTATCATAAAAGTAAATTCCCGGGACTACATAATTTGATTTGGGTATCGCGGGTTTCTCTTCTATAGATATGGCCTTTCCACTTTCATCAAACGCTACTACTCCGTATCGTTCTGGGTCGTGTACGTGGTAGGCATAGATGATGCCCCCGTCGGGATTATTGTTTGCTTTCAGAAGTTCTGCTAATCCAGAACCATAGAAAATATTATCTCCTAAGATAAGGGCTACCTTATCTTGTCCAATAAAAGATGCGCCTATAATAAACGCTTCTGCCAATCCGTTGGGATGTTCTTGCACTGCATATTCAAACCGACATCCAATTTGTGATCCGCTTCCCAATAATTTTTTAAATAACGGTAAATCTCTCGAAGTAGAAATAATCAGAATTTCTGATATTCCTGCAGAAATTAGCGTAGATATTGGATAATACACCATGGGCTTATCAAATATAGGCATCAGCTGTTTACTTACCGAAATAGTAAGCGGATGCAATCTTGTTCCAGATCCTCCTGCTAGTACAATCCCTTTCATTTTATTCTTGATATTTTTGAAGATACCATTCGATGGTCTTTAAAATCCCTGATTCAAAATTTTCGTCAGCCTTCCAACCTAAATTTTCTTCTAATTTAGTTGCGTCAATCGCATATCTAAAATCGTGTCCTGGTCTATCTGTTACAAAAGAAATTTGTTCTTTATAAGAAGTTTCTTTTGGCTTTTTTTGATCTAAAAGGTCACATATAGTATTTGCAATGTAGAGATTATTTCTTTCATTGCTCCCACCAATATTGTAAGTCTCTCCAGAAGTTCCGTGTTTAAAAACCAGATCAATGCCCTTACAGTGATCAAGTACATAAAGCCAATCTCGAATGTTTTTCCCGTCACCATAAATAGGGATGTCTTCACCGTTAATGGCTTTTCGAATGATCGTGGGAATTAATTTCTCATCATGTTGTTTTGGTCCATAATTGTTAGAACAATTCGTAGTTACCACATTCATTCCATAGGTATGAAAATAACTTCTTACCAAAAAATCTGAGGATGCTTTAGACGCACTATATGGACTGTTTGGCGCGTAGGCAGTTTCCTCTGTAAATAACCCCGTTTTCCCTAATGTTCCATAAACCTCATCTGTAGATACGTGTAGAAATCTAGCCTCTGAAAATTCTGATTTACTCTTATTCAGATCTTCCATCCAATGATTCTTCGCAACATCTAACAATGTAAAAGTTCCGAAAACATTTGTTTGAATAAAAGTATCTGGCTTCTTGATAGAATTATCTACATGCGATTCTGCGGCAAAGTGTAAAACTCCTTGAAAATTATACTCCTCAAAAAGAGAAGAAATCAGTTTTCTATTACAGATATCTCCTTTTACAAGGGTGTGTCTGGGATTTCCATCAACCTCGGCTAGATGATCTAAATTTCCTGCATAGGTAAGTAAATCCAAATTTACCAGATGAACATCTGGATGACTTTTTAAAAAATAAGGTATAAAATTAGATCCAATAAATCCTGCTCCCCCCGTGATTAAAACTTTTTGCATCTACTGTTTTTTGTAATTTTCTAAAAATTGATTCAGTTTGATTAACAAAATAAAAGTTGACATTAGTATCATTCCTAAACCCATAAAAATGATGATTCGATTACTTGTCAATCCACCTATTTTATAACCCACTGGCTGAAAATTGCTGATAACATTCACAACTCCTGATCGTTTGGAGATTTCCTCTGTAACTTTATTCAGCTGATAGTTAATCTCTCTGTTTGCTCTAAATAATTCCAACTCTTTAGCCATTGTCTTTTCACCCCTTCCCATATCTAAATCAATCGCTGTACCCGAAAATTCTTTCTTTGCTTCATCCAACATCACTTTATTGTAAACTTTACGCAAGGAATCAACATCTCTTAAATTTTGTCTCAAAATGGAATCTGAACGATAAAGGTCTTCTTTTTTGAGTATTTTTAATCTATTATAATATTTATTCTCTTCAATAGAGAAAACTATTGCCTTGCCTAGTTTTTCAAAAATTTTATTGTTTTGAGCTTTGACATGAATCTTGTGTAACTTATAATCATAGTCCGTAAACTCTTGTTCAAAATCTCTGAAGGTATAATTCCTTACTGATGCAGTATCAACAGAAGTTATCAGTTCGTCATAAGATTCAAGGATGTCATTATTTGTGATTAGAGGTTTGATTTCAAAACTCACAATGGAAGATGCCAATACACTATCTATTTCAAAGAGAGTTTCCAACTGCTGGAATTCTTTCTGGCCTACTAACTCATTGTAATAATTGATATTGCTATAGAGCTGTTTTGAGCTCTTAAAGTTGGGTTCTATGATCATATCAGATCCATAAATTGTTTCAGATTCGATTTCTAAATAACCACCAAACGCTGCTCCAACCATTGCAGAGATTCCTAATTTTATCATGTTTTCTTTAATAAAAAGGAGAATTTGGATGAAAAAGTGAAATATCCCAGTAAAGATTTTCCCAATGAACTGAAAAAGTTTCTTAAAACCATTTCCAATAATTATAAACAAAGACCCCAAGTCTACTTCTTCTTCTTTGTTCTGTTGATTGATTGACATATTTCTGTAATTGTTAAAATTTTTATTTAAAATATCTGTTCTAGTATTCGCTGAGTAATTGCATAAGTAGGGGTTACACCCGTCATCCCTAAACCTCCTGAGGCTAGTGTTGCTCCTGTTTCTAATGGATTGTCTGACGCATAATACGCATATCTTACTTTTACGTTTTCAGAAATATTCCCTCTGATCTTAGAAGCAGATTGAATGGCTTTCTGATAATGTGCTCCTTCCATTTCCAATCCGATCACATTCCATGTAGAATCGTGAAAAAACCTCAATAAATCTTTGTTTTGCAGGGATGTCCCTAGTACTGTTACCATGGTTCCATCAAAAGATGTAACTCCAAATCCTTCAAAATCTTCTTTTGACAACTCATTTTTAAACGGATAGTTGTCTGCAGTGCCCTCAAAAACATGTGCTGTAGGAATCATGATATCTCCTTTGCCTCCTTCTAGGATTCCAGCTTTTCCCATGATAGATATGGATATAACATCTAAATGAGTAGTAGATTTACCTTCTTTGTAAGGTTTCAGCAGTTCATCCATTATCTCATAAGCTTGCTCACCAAAGGCATAATCTATGACAATAATCACGGGATCGCTCCCTCTAGAATTTACTTTTGTAAAACGTATTTGATCAAAATTTATTTTAGCTGTGTCAATCACTTGGACATTAATGTTAGCTCCTGAGGTATCTTTTATGTAAACCAGTCCGTTTTTAGAGGCATACTCTTTTATTTTTGTAAATAATGATTTGCTCTCTTTGTTACTTAACAACTGAAATAACTCAAATCCTTGGTATTCTTCTGCTTGTTTGGGTAATGCGTTTGGAGCATAAATAGTATTTAATACACTATGCATGTTGGCACTTATAATATGTATAGGTCTTTCCAGAAGGTCTTTTTCCTTGAGCATCTTTTTTACATTATTTGCCCAGATTTCTCCATAGATATGATGTCCAATACTCTCATGTAATACAGAGCTAAAGGTAATTGTCCTTTTTCTCTGGTGAAGCCCCTCATTCATTGCCAATTTACCAAGCCAATAAATAATTTGGAAAAATCGGTCAGGATTCTCATTACTTGACAAGATATCATAGGTATCTGCTACTTCATCATAAGTTCTCCCAAGAATATTTCCTAGGTGGGCAATAGTGATCTCTCTTTGAGTATCATCAAGTAGCTTGTTGTTAAGAACAATATCCTCTAAATGAATCCACTCTCTAATGGTATTTGCACCCATATCAATAAGAACTCTCTCTTTAATTTTATGAGATTCAATAAACAAGAATGTGAGATGCGTGAGCATATCATAGATTTCAGATCTCCCACGAGTAATCTCAATGTTCATTTGATCCTTATCTATTCTGTAACAGTTTCTCCTTCTTTTTGGGGGAATGATGACTTTAAAATGAGAATTGGCGTATCCTTCGTTGGCAGTTAGATTAATAAACTGGCATTCCTCTATCCCTTCTGGTAATCGCTCAATAACATAAACGAGTCCATTTAACTCTACCCGATCCTCAGCTATTGAGCCATAAATTTCTGGTCTTAGCAAGAGTAACGATTTTCTCAATGTTTGGCCTGAAACTCCCATAGGCTTATAGAATCCCCTACTGAAAAGATGCCGCATAGAAATGTAAAGCTTTTCTATGGCGTTGGTAGATTCCTGTGCTCTTGTTTGTTTTTTGTACTTTTTTTGTATCATCTAATTTAAGGCTCAAAGATAATAATTTAGCCTTCAGTTAGGCGCCACTGAGGATTTCAGTATATCTGCTTTTATCATTTAAAATCTTAACAGCTTCTAAAATAACGTTATCGTTGGTTAATCTGTTCTTAAAACTCCCCTCTCTAAAATGATATCGTTCTAAAATTTGGGCTTGAATTAAGTCTTCCAAGTAGTCCTTATTCATACTGACTTCTCGAATCTTCTCTACAGTTAGTTTTTTTTGTATTTGCTGATATTCCTTTGATAAAAGACCTTGATCTTGGATTGAGTTGTACGCTTTTAAGAATAATGCTTCTTGATCAGTTTTGAAAGTTGTATCAATAGATGACAGATAATGCTGAAACTTTTTAAAATCTTTAAATTCAAAAGTCTCTGGTTCTGGAATAGAAGGATTTTTATAGTAGTAGTAAGTGATAAAATTAAAAATAGCTCTTGATTTTAGAAGTTTTTTTGTTGCAGTAGTTTTTTTATTATACCCTATTTTAATGTCTGGTTGAATTCCACCACAATCATACACAACCCTTCCATTTTTTGTCTGAAAAGCTGTAACAGCTCTATCAGAGAACTTGGGAACAACCCCGTCTTCATTTCTACTTGCATAATCTAATTCTTGAATGCACCTACCACTTGGGGTGTAATATTTTGAAATAGTGATTTTAGCTTGAGTTCCATAGGTAAGTGGGAAATACCGTTGAACCAAGCCTTTTCCGAAGGATCTTTCTCCCAATACTACAGCTCTGTCAAAATCTTGCAAGGCTCCCCCAACAATTTCTGAGGCTGAAGCAGATTTTTCGTTCATTAAAACAGTTATAGGGATGTCTAAGTCTAATGGTTTTTTGTTGGCTTTATAAGCATTACTCCATTTCTTGGCTTTTGCTTTTGTTGTTACTATGGTGCTGCCTTTCGGTAAAAAGAAATTAGCGATATTAATTGCTTCAAATAATGATCCTCCAGGATTTTCTCTTAAATCAAAGACCAGCCGTTTCATCCCTTTACCTTTAAGTTCAGTAAAGGCTTTTTTTACTTCAGAGGACGCTTTTTCATTAAATCGTGTTAATACAATATAACCAGTCTCTTTGTCGATCATATCAAAAAATGGAACAGGATTGACAACAACTTTTTCTCGAATGACAGTTAGTTGTCTTTTTTCTCCTTGTCTGTCTATCTCTATTTGAATGCTTGTATTAGGTGTTCCTTTTAAAAATTGAGATCGTTGTTCTTGTTTTATATTTTGAAGCTGCTGACCATTGACTTTAGTAATAATATCACCAGCTTTCAACCCCTTTCTGTCTGCCTCGTACCCTTTGTAAACGCTAGTGATAATAATTCCTTTTTTATCATAGTACACAGAAATTCCAATTCCAGCATACTCCCCTTCTCTTCTTATTCTTGCTTCTTCAACAGCTTGCTCATCATAATAGTTGGTGTAGGGATCCAAGTCTTTCAGGGTGTTTTTAATGGCTTTGTTAGTGAGCTCAGCAGGGTTGATTTCATGAACATAATGCATGTTCAATTCCTTGTATAATTCAGTGTAAATTTCTAGCTGCTTGGCAACTTCAAAGAATTTAGACTTAAAAGAATAGGCGAGTAGTATTAGTGTCATCAAAAAGACGATCACAAGATGTTTTTTAATTTTTGTTCGTTGCATTAGGCTGATTCTTTTCTGCTTTTATAAATAACGCTAAGACTTCTTGAATCTTTTGTTGTGCTTCAAAATAGGAGGGCTCTTTCCTGCCAAGGAAGTTAAACATAAAAATAAAAGGTTGGTGAAGTTGTCCGTAAAGTTCTTTTTTTTGAATCCTGTAAGCCTCACGTAGTAATCTTTTAATTCTATTGCGATCTACTGCTCTTTTGAAATGGCGTTTGGGGACAGAAAACCCTACCTGAGCAGGGAGGTCTGAGGTATGATCTGTTTGCAAATAAACCAATCTAATGGGATACTTTTTTACTGATTTTCCTTCTTCAAAAAGTCTCTCAATTAGCTTTCTGCTTTTTAGTTTTTCCTGTTTTCCAAACGTAAGTCTCATTCATTGCAAACTTAGTTAAAAACCAAACCTCCATTACCATTATAATTATTATTTTTGCGATAACAAACTAAAAAAATGAAGCCAGATTTATTCCAAGCTCCAGACTATTATCAGATAGACGAACTGCTTACTGAAGAACATATTTTAGTCAGGGAAGCCTCTAGGGCATGGGTGAAAAGGGATGTGTCTCCCATCATAGAAGAGTACGCTCAGAAAGCTCAATTTCCAAATCAAATTATTAATGGTTTGGCAGAGATTGGAGCGTTTGGACCTTATATCCCAGAAGAATATGGTGGTGCAGGATTGGATCAAATCTCATACGGTCTCATCATGCAAGAGATCGAACGAGGAGATTCGGGAGTTCGATCTACAGCATCGGTACAATCTTCTTTAGTGATGTATCCCATATGGAAATACGGAAACGAAGAACAACGAAAGAAATATCTCCCTAAACTTGCCAGTGGCGAGTGGATGGGTTGCTTTGGGTTAACAGAACCAGACCACGGTTCTAATCCAGGTGATATGGTTACAAATTTCAAAGATATGGGAGACCACTATTTGTTAAATGGCGCAAAAATGTGGATATCCAATGCCCCTTTCGCTCAGGTTGCTGTTGTATGGGCTAAGAATGAAGAAGGAAGGATTCATGGACTCATTGTAGAGCGCGGTATGGAAGGCTTTTCTACACCTGAGACACACGATAAGTGGTCTTTAAGAGCCTCAGCTACTGGAGAATTAATTTTTGATAACGTAAAAGTTCCAAAAGATCATTTGCTACCCAGTAAATCTGGTTTGGGAGCGCCCTTAGGATGTTTAGACTCTGCTAGGTATGGTATTGCATGGGGTGCCATTGGAGCTGCAATGGACTGTTATGACACAGCATTGCAATACAGTAAAGAACGTATGCAATTTGGAAAACCAATCGGGCAGTTCCAATTACAGCAAAAAAAGTTGGCTGAAATGATCACAGAGATTACCAAGGCACAGCTACTGGCTTGGAGGCTTGGAGTCTTAAGAAATGACGGTAAAGCAACCTCTGCTCAGATTTCCATGGCAAAAAGGAATAATGTTGATATGGCTCTAAAAATTACTCGTGAAGCAAGACAAATACTCGGTGGGATGGGAATTACAGGAGAATACTCTACCATGAGACACATGATGAACTTAGAAAGTGTAGTGACCTATGAAGGTACTCATGATATACATCTTTTAATCACTGGATTGGATATTACAGGGCTTAATGCCTTTAAATAGGATTAGGAAGCTTTTCGCAACAAAATTTTAGGGCATCGCTTACAGTTGATGCCTTTCTTTTTATACTTTTTACAACACTTCTTCTTGAGTTTGACATTTTGAGACGTATTTTAAGTGTTTTCAGAGTAACAAACTCATTATCTTATAAAGGTACTTAGTTTTTGTTCTGAAAAACTGGGTAGTGCGAAATGGGATTGCATAATCCATTTAGGGTTCTTATTTTCGCCTCATGGTCTCCCTCAAGGTAGAAAAGAAACAGTCCGGCACCTACCTTCGTATTGTAGAGAGTTATAAGGAAAGTGGAAAATCCAAACATAGGACGTTGCA
>CAXRAW010000111.1:0-3883 GCA_964228785.1 Flavobacteriaceae bacterium | reverse complement strand
GGCATAAAATTCATACCAGGTGATCCTATAAAATTTGCAACAAACTTAGTCTTTGGTTTGTTATAAATAATATTTGGAGAGTCTGCTTGTAAGATCTCACCTTCATTCATAACCGCAATACGATCAGCCATGGACATAGCCTCTTGTTGATCGTGCGTAACATAAACGGTTGTAGCATCAATATCATCATGAAGCTTTCTTAGCTCCAAACACATTAACTCCCTAAACTCTGCATCAAGCGTACCTAGCGGTTCATCCATTAAAAAAGCTTTTGGTCGTCGCACCAAAGCTCTCCCTAAAGCAACTCGCTGACGATCGCCTCCAGCTAATCCTGATGTTTTCGATTTGAGACTATGATCAATACGAAGAAGTTTGGCGGCTTCCATAACTCTACTCTCAATATCTTGTTTGGAATAACCCTGCATTTTTAATGGAAATGCTAGATTGTTTTTGACATTCAGGTGTGGATACAATGCAAATAATTGAAATACAAAAGCGATATCTCTTTGCGAAGCTCTCAAATAGCTAACATCCTCTTTATCAAGATATATATTTCCTGATGTAGGAAGTTCTAACCCTGCGATCATTCTCAATGTAGTTGTTTTTCCACAACCCGAGGGTCCTAAAAGTACAAAAAACTCTTTATTTTCAATGATTAAATTTGAATTCTTAACTGCTATAAAATCACCAAAAGATTTATGTAAATTTTTAATTTCTATTTCAGCCATGATTAATCGGGGAAATGGCTTGTAATCACAAACCCAATAGTCCCTACAAGAATAACGATAAATGAGTAAGTATACATCCACATTGCAAATGGCTGCATTAGCATGAAAACCCCAATGAGAATTAAAGCCGTAGATAAATTCTCCCAAATTACTCTTCTAAAAATTTTACGGAAAATACTTTTTTTCTCTGACATTATTTTCTCACTGCTCCGAAGGTAATTCCTCTTAATAAATGTTTTCTGAGTACTACTGTGAAGATCATCACAGGAATTAAAAATAAAGTAGTGCCTGCTCCAATAGCTGGCCAATCGAGTCCACCTTCTCCAATAATTGTCGGAATAAATGGAGGAGCAGTTTGAGCATTAAATTGTGTTAAAAGAACAGCAAAGGCATATTCATTCCATGAAAAAATCATACAGAAGATTGCTGTTGCCGCTATACCTGTCATAGCTTGTGGTAAGACAACTTTAAAAAATGCTTGCATTCGTGAATATCCATCAATCATCGCAGCCTCTTCATATTCTTTTGGTATTTCATCCATAAAACCTTTTAACAACCACACAGCTAAACTGAGATTTACAACAGTGTATAAAATAATCATTCCAAGATGGGTATCTCCCAAACCTAGTTTTCGGTACATAATAAAAATAGGAACAGCAACGGCAATAGGTGGAAACATTCGAGTTGATAAAATAAAAAACATTAAATCATCTTTTAATGGAACCTTAAATCTAGAGAAGGCATAAGCGGCCAAAGATCCTAAGAATACTGACAAGAAAGTTGCACCAAAACCTATAATTAATGAATTAGAATACCTCCCCATAAATTTTGAAGGACCTGTAATCACCATCTCTCTACTTCTGACCAACTCTTCATACCAAGTATCGGGAGGAGGAAGAGAGTCTAAATACTCTTGCGGCTGCCTGGAACGATTAGTGAATAAATTAACATAACCCTCAAGAGAAGGATCAAAAAAAACCTCGGGTGGGTAAGCTATAGCGCTATCAACACTTTTAAAACTTGTAGCAACAATCCAAGTAATAGGAATTAATGTGACAACCATATAAACTATGATGATTGTTGCTGCCAATTTTCTTGAAAAACCTGAAGGTTCGAGAGGTGATCTTGAAGTATCCATTTATCTTTCCTTAATCTTATTCATGACTTTGACATAAACATTCCCGAAACCAAATATTGTAACAAACAAAATGACTGCAAATGCAGAACTATAGCCAGTTTTCCATTTCTCAAAGGCCTCTCTTTTCAAATTTATAGAAGCTAGTTCTGTTGCCGAACCTGGTCCACCTGAAGTGAGCTCCACGACTAAATCAAACATTTTAAAATTTTCAATACCCCTAAATAATAATGCCAACAATAAAAAGGGTAAAACAGATGGAAGGGTAATATGAATAAATTGTTGCCACTTACTAGCCCTGTCTACCTCAGCGGCTTCATAAAGATAATTTGGGATCGATCTAAGACCTGCTAAACAAATTAACATTGTAAAAGGAGTCCACATCCAGGTATCAACAATAACAATAGACCAAGGTGCCAATGTACTAGAACCAATCATATCAAAAACACCAAAGTCATAAAAAAAGTTTACAACATAATTAAAAAGTCCAACTTGAGGATTATATAAATAAGTCCAAAATACTCCAACCACCGCAGGAGATAGCATCATAGGTAAAACAATTAAAGTTGTTAGTAGTTCATTTCCTTTAAATTTACGATTTAAAAGAAGCGCTAAGCCCAAACCAATAAGTGCCTGTAATATAAGAGTCCAACAGACAAAGTGGGCTGTGATTTGCATTTTTTCCCATATCTCTTCTTTACCAAGAATTTTTTTGTAATTTTTTAAACCTACAAACTTAGGCTCTCTTCCAATTTTATTAGCATAAAAATTGGTAAACGACATTCTGATCGCATAGACCAGAGGATAAATATTAATTGCAAGTAATAAAATTAGAGTAGGAGTAATGAATATCCAAGCGATCGCCTTATCTGATAATCCTTTAAATTTTTTTACTGCAGTTTTCATTAAAGAAAATATAGATGGGTGGGAATTGAGCCCCACCCATAGGTTTTATATTTTATATTTTTCCGTCAGCTTCGAAGACTTCTTCCCAATCCTCGATGATTTTATCGAGAGCATCTTGGGCAGAACCTTTGCCGTTAACTACATAGTCATGAATTCGCTCCTGCATTGGAAGCATTAATTCAACGAAAGTAGGCTCCTGCCAGAAGTCTTTAACGATGCCCATTGAGTCTAAGAAACCTTGAGCATAGACAGCGGAGTCAACAAAATCTGGAGATCCAAGCACGTCCATATGACATGAATAACCACCTAAATCCCACCATTTTTGTTGAATATCAGGTCTTGCAAACCATTTCATGTACTCAAGTGCTAGGTCTTGTTTATCAGAATAGCTCACAACAGAGATACCCTGACCACCAAGAGTAGCAGCACACACATTTTGACAAGGGTTAGCAAAGAAGCCTGACTCACGACCGTCACTATCTTCTTTAGCTACACCAGGCCAGAATGCGTACCAGTTCATTTGGAAAGCAACCTGTCCAGACTTATAAGCGTCTAGATTAGCTACCATGTAAGCATCTGAGTGTCCTGGAGGTGCACAATCATCGTACATCTTTTTATAGAACTCAACTGCTTCAGCTGCTGCTGCAGAGTTGAAGTAACCGTCCATTGAGTACGCGTTGTTTGGATCTTCATATTCCATACCCCAAGCGTACATTGCTGCTGTTACACCCATGGTAATACCTTCAGAACCACGCTCAGTATTAATTGCAGCACCGTATCTTACAACGCCATCAATTTCTCTTCCTTGGAAGAAAGTACACATGTCATATAGCTCGTCCCAAGTTTTTGGCACGCCTAAGTCATAACCATGCTTTGATTTAAATTCTGATTGAAGTTCTGGTCTATCGAACCAGTCTTTTCTATATGCCCAAGCTAAAGCATCACCCATCGCTGGAAGCGCATAGTAGTTTGGTGTGCCTTTTGGCCAAGTAGAATAAGCATACACAGTAGCAGGATTAAAATCGTCCATTGAAATACCGTTTGCATCAAAAAAGTCATTAAGTTTTACATAGTGACCATATG
Organism: Flavobacteriaceae bacterium; assembly: GCA_964228785.1. GTDB lineage: Bacteria > Bacteroidota > Bacteroidia > Flavobacteriales > Flavobacteriaceae > Polaribacter. The sequence continues at coordinate 31 of CAXRAW010000111.1, read as the reverse complement.
TTGCTCCAGCACCAATCCACTGTGAGTCTCC
>CAXRAW010000110.1:0-3745 GCA_964228785.1 Flavobacteriaceae bacterium | reverse complement strand
TTGTTGCGATTGCTCTAAAATAATTTTTTGAGCCTCTGACAAACGGCGTTCTAATTTTAGTAATTTAGATCTCAAATCCACATCGCTAATTTAAAAAAATTATACTTTTGTCTGAAAGAAATTAAGCGGCTGGATAGTTACAAAAGATACAATGTGAAAATTCCTTAACTTAATGACATTGCCCCTGCGGGTCGGGCTATCCGCTATATCTTTTTTGTCTGTACAGGACAAAAAAAGGATGCCGCTGCTATCCCTAACGCGGCATTAGAGCGTCTATTAAAACGAAGAAACCTCGGGGAAAAGACAAAAAAGCTCATATTCTGAGCTTTTTTTACAATCTAAATTCATAGTAATTCCCCTTTCAACAATTGGTTAACTTCATAATTTTTAACATCTGTTAACCGTGTATCAATGAAAAAGATTATGTCTCCCTAAGATGGTTCATACAAGGTTTAAATTATTACTCATGCGAATCAAGGGTTAAAAATAAATATTGATTATCAGTGAATTACAAAACAGTTTTATATTAATTTCTAGTTATTGAAACTGTAACCTTCTGGAAATCAAAGGTATTTGAAATTCAACCCTTGATTCGAATTACTCACCCTTAGGTATTTTTTCATTTTCCTTTTTGTAGAGATGCTTTACCCAGTCAAATCCTCCAAAAGGGTTTTATCCAATCAATATTTATTAGTTTTGAGCAGCTAACTCAGAAGTATAACCTTACAGAATCTACTTTTAAATGTTATATCCTTGTGAGACAAATTTTTAACCGTTATATTTGAAATTCATGCTCTAAGTATCAGAACTTTGATGAAACTAGAAACTAAAAAGGAATTGTTATGCTCAAAAAAGTTTACGGTAGCGCCATCTTTGGTATCGAAGCGACGATTATTACCATTGAAGTTAATATAGACAAAGGGATTGGATATCATTTAGTAGGCTTGCCCGACAATGCAGTTCGAGAAAGTTCCTATCGGATTTCTGCTGCCCTGAAAAATAATGGCTATAAACTCCCTGGAAAAAAGATTACCATAAATATGGCTCCCGCGGATATGAGAAAAGAAGGAGCCGCCTATGATTTAACCCTTGCCATGGGAATTCTTGCTGCCTCTGGTCAGATCAAGGCAGATGAGATATCGTCGTACCTCATTATGGGAGAACTCTCACTCGATGGTAGTTTAAAGCCTATTAAAGGGGCACTCCCCATTGCCATTCAGGCAAGAGAGCAGGGTTTTGACTATTTTATTTTACCCAGTGATAACAGTCAAGAAGCAGCCATTGTAGAGGGGATAGAAATTTTAGGCGCAACTCACATCTCCGAAGTCATCGATCATTTCCAAGGAACCAACATGCTCACTCCTGCAAAGTCAACAAAAGAGCATCATAGTTTAGATCACGAAGAGCTCCAAGAATATGATTTCTCTGATGTAAAAGGGCAAGAATCCATTAAACGATGTATGGAGATTGCTGCTGCTGGTGGGCATAATATTATTTTGATTGGTCCTCCTGGATCTGGAAAAACCATGCTAGCAAAACGACTCTCTAGCATACTTCCTCCCATGACAACAGAGGAAGCACTAGAGACGACAAAAATTCACTCCATTATCGGGAAAACAAAAAATAGTGGTCTTATCTACCACCGTCCCTATCGCTCACCACACCATACTATTTCAGACGTTGCCTTGGTGGGTGGCGGGCAATATCCCCAACCCGGCGAAATTTCTCTAGCCCATAACGGAGTATTGTTTTTAGATGAACTCCCCGAGTTTAAAAGAGCAGTCCTAGAGGTGATGAGGCAACCCATAGAAGACAGAGAAGTGACCATTTCTAGAGCTAAATTTACCGTAACATATCCCTGTAGTTTTATGCTAGTCGCTAGTATGAATCCAAGTCCTTCTGGATTTTTTGTTGATCCTAACAATCCGCTATCCTCCTCCCCGCAAGAAATGCAACGGTATATGAGTAAGATCTCAGGGCCACTATTAGACCGTATCGATCTCCATATTGAGGTTTCTCCTGTTCCCTTTGATAAAATCTCCAACAACCAACTTTCGGAGTCTAGTTTCAGCATTCGAAAAAGGGTTATGGAAGCAAGGAAAATTCAAACCCAACGATTTAAAACTGCCGAAAAAGTACATTACAACGCTCAGATGAATGTACGACAGATCAGAGCATATTGCAAACTTTCCGACCAGAGTAAAGCACTTCTAAAAACAGCGATGGAAAGACTCAACCTCTCTGCCAGAGCCTACGATAGAATTTTAAAAGTTGCTAGAACCATTGCCGACTTAGCCAATGAACAAGATATGTTACCCCATCACATTTCAGAAGCCATTCAATATCGAAGTTTAGATAGAGAAGGGTGGTTAGGGTGAGTGAATTGCTTTGTTTTACACCATTGCTGATATTAAATTATACACAAAGTAGTATTTGTAGAAAAAGACTATTGGGTGGCGTATGTACTTTTTACAATTTTCAATCATCAAATCGGTAGCGATACAGTTTTCAAGGGTGGGACAGCATTGTCCAAATGTTATAACATAATTGAAAGATTTTCATATAATGAAGAACCAATTACAGATTTTAAAGAATAAAATTAGACATGTGTATGACTTGAACCAACTTCTTTCTGAAAGAGAATTACTCATCTTTTTTAATTCAAAAGAATTTGACAAGATGTTATTAAACGTTGCACAAGATGATGTCTCAAGCTTTAAAAACAATAATGAATGGTTAAGAAATCATCCCGTTGATTCAATGATATTCGGAAACCCTGAAAAAGTGTGGAACATTTTGAAAGTTGTATATGAGTCAGACTTTAAAAACTTGGTTTATGGCTCTTTTCCTAATGAAAAAGAATTATTAAATATTTTAATCCTCATTCAAAAAAGAATATTATCTATTGATTGGAATATCCAATTGAAAAACACATAAAGACAAACACGCAACAACGGTAACCGTTGCACAAGCTCCAAAAAAGGAAGAATTGCGATTTATAAAGTGCTTTTTTGCAACGTAATCACACTTTAAGAACAGAAAACCATAATTTGATGTACTTTTAAGGTAGACTGGCGTTACCCGACATTTAAAAAAATTGGAAACCAAATCAAAATATTTATTCCTGATTCCACTAATTCTAGGCTTTACTTTATTATGTTACAATCGTAATAATATTCTGACAGAAATAAGTTTTGACACGCCTGAATTTAGGTCTGCCAAAATTCTGTTTTTTGCTTGAATTTTACTCATCGGACTATGCTTTTTCGCCCATCAGCATTCATATTTTAGGATTCAAAAACACCAGTTCATAGGCTTCAAAATTGCCATGATGTGTTTTGCTAAAGGAGCTGGATACTCGTTTGTTGTGACAGTAAAGGCTTGGAACACCAAATGCATTCTTTTTTACATGCAAACATCTTAAAGGAAGATCTGTGTGCTTTGCTATGCTCTTTAAAAATTCCTCTTTCTCCGACTTTTTCCCAATCCACTGAACATGAGTGTTTCCAACAGAACTGTAAATATACGCTCCTGTGATTGTCGTAGTACACGTAAAAGCTTGACTTTGTTATCCATACTATGTGAATCTTAAGATCATATCTCATATGAGAACCACTCCTGTACTATTCCATAGCAGCAAAAATACTAAAAATCTTCGCCTTAAAGGCGAGGGATTTCACCCATCCCAGAGTGAGACATTAAATACTTTTAGAGCTTGATTGTAAGCACTTTCAAAACTCATAGG
>CAXRAW010000109.1:0-14025 GCA_964228785.1 Flavobacteriaceae bacterium | reverse complement strand
TATGTAACGCACCACATGAGGAATACAAGCGGCAAACACTGTGATAGCAATCCATTTGGTCTCACGATTTAATTTCTGGTAAGAAAGCAAACCAATAACAGCTGGCAAAAAAATGCTTAAGACGGATATTTGAATCACTAGTAGATCAATAAACAAATATAACTTTTTATGGCATAAATTTCACACGTAAAGTATCAATGGTCGATGATTTTTCTCTTGATTGATCCTGAATTAGTTGCAGTACAGCTTTTTTGGGTGGATACTCCATCGCAGGATCTTTCATATTAACTGCTTCAATTGAAGAGTTATCGTCTACTTTTTCACACAAAGTTAGTACTACTGTAAAACTACCATTTCCGAATGCACTTCTTTGTGCCCTAGTCATTTCAACCTCCTCCGTTAAACCTTCAGGGTGAGCACCGAGTAAGACTGTTAGAAACTTTGCCTTCTTATCTTTTCCTTCCTTTATAAATTTTTCAATTAGATCAAGATCAAAAACAAAAGCATTAAAATCTCGATCATTAAACTTCTTGAGTTGCTCCTTTAATTTATCAGACACATCTCCCTTGATCACTCTCTCAACATGTCTATCCAAAAAATCGTGATGCATCACAATTTTATTTGCATCACCAATACTAATTCTTCTTCCATAATCTAAATTGTTTGACATAATTATATAAAATTTAAAAGTTAATAATGATCAAACATACATTTTAACATCTATGTGCAAAACTAAAAACTAAATATCTAGGTTTTATCCTCTGAATTCAAGGAAAATCATTATTTGTAATTTCACTTGTTTTCCTATTGCATGTAACATATTTTTTGATAAGGCCCCTAAATCATTCCTAATGTTGAACAGAATTTTAGTTATCCCCTAAGTGGTAAAATGAAACAGGTGAAATGCAGCTACAACAACATCTCAAAAAATATTTTCGTTTCAAAAAATCTTTATTTGGAACCAAATCTATATGTAATTATCATTTCAAGAACTTGAAATCATCGAATCAGGATATTTCTTCCAAAAAATAGGAAAATCACCATTTGCATTTTGCTTTGTTGTCCTCTTGACGGATAATGAGGTTTTAATCAATTTTGAGCTGTTAATTTTTCATAAAAAAAATATTGTTTATATGAGTATTGACAAACGAAATATTTTAATACAATTTTAACTTAACTCAAAAATGAAAAAAATTAAATCTATATTGTTCATTTTGATAACATCCACTATGCTTTCATGTGGAATTTTTAAAAATGTGACAGACCATTCAATATTTTCTATTGATGCTATTCAAGCAGATAAGGATTTTTACACCAAAGCAGTATTGGAGCATCACTTTATTAACCGGGTGTTTAGGGATTTTTCAGTTGGAGAAAAAAAATGTGATTCAACACATATATTACGTCCATCACAAAAAATGAAGAAAAAGCATCTGTATGCTGAACATAAAAGTAAAGCAGACAGTATTTTATTAGATTGTCGCTTTGATGTACCAGAAGATATCGAAGACTTAAAATCAGGCTTTCAGTATAGATATTACTCCTTTAGTTCTACAAATTCTGCAGCATTGCAAGCGTTCGGTATAACTGATATTGATCATAACTTTGAAACTAAATATTTGGTTATTGATTATATTCAGTTTCAAGACATTTCCTGTTCTAATATTCCAACAATTAGGTATGCTGTTGGTCTTAGATCAGAACTTAGAATTAAAAAATCTGATACTAAAATTGATCTTACAAAGAAGGGTTTAGCAGAGTTGGCAGCTAAAGTAGAATTAGGAGAAGCTTCAATAAATTTTTCATTGAAGACAATCGGGTTGACAGGTAAACCAGCACGTTTTAATATTCCACAGGGCGTTAGTTTTAATGTAACGACATATAAAAATTATCAAAATGCTATCGAGTTTTTAAAGAGTAACCTCAAAGAAAAAATGAATGACTCTGTTGCAGCAGGTGAGAGATTGTACGTTAATCCAGAGTTGATTCCCGTGATGGATGAATATAGACCAAACACAAAAAACTCAATTGATGCCTTATCAAAAAAACTCATTCAAATGCATAAAGAAATGGATAAGGTGAGGAGAAAATTTAGGATAAGAAGGGCTGATTCAACGTCTAGAGCTTCAAATAATGTTGTTTTAACGGAGACAGGAAATCAGCTTTTAAAGTTTTATAAAAAGCAAGCAGAAAAAGTCATATCAAATTACGATAGCGTGATGGATAAAACCGAAGAAAAAGATGCAATCCTATGGGGAAAATTGCTGGGTTTTCAAGAAAAAATTGATCAGATAAAAAATAAATTTCAGATAGTCAATCATGATAAAATTGCACTAACAGAATCAGGATATGAAATTATCGAACTGTATAGGAAAGAAATCAAGAGACTTATAGCAGAACAAGAAGCTTTGCATGGCATAAATAAAAAAGTTTATTCCATCCAACAATATGAAAATTTTCTAATTAATGCTGTTCCAGAGAAACAAGCTAAACAGTATAAGAAGAAGAATGATTTGGAAGGTTATGAAGAGTATTCCGAACAATTAAAAAACAAAAGCACAGGGTATGAAGATATGTTTGGTGTTTTTCCGGGTAAAAAACATTTAAACACTCTAGGCTACAATGATTTAATTGATCTAGAAGATATTTACTATGATAGTGATAATTTGAGTTATGCAGATTTTGATCAATTTTTAAATATAATCAATCAACCAGAGATTGTAAAGGATGATTTAAAAACGATAGTTAAAAAACTACAAGAAATTCAAGAAATGAGAAGTCCCAATAAAAGCGATCTTGTAGAATTAGCAAAAGAGATCATTGGAGAGATGGATAATAGGAGAGGCAGTAATTAACTCCTCGAAGTCTGTATAGTCTCGTTTAAAGACATCAACCCAACTCCCCAACCTCTTACACAATGAAAAAGAAGATGGGGAGTTTACTTAGAAAAATAGCTTTTCATTTGTATTGCTTAGCAATGTCTTGAGAATTACTCTTTTTAAAAATACTCTTTTTGTAAGAAATCACAGAGGTTCCTCCTGTTTTTGGATGATCTACGCAGAGTCATTTAAAATTCACAATGACTTTTATCTTCCTACTAATTTCCATTGATGGTACTCTAGACAATTGCGTAAGCGATAGCAGCGGCATCCTTTTTTATCCTGAACAGGCAAAAAAGATACAGCGGATAGCCCGACCGTTAGGAAACGCCCAAAAAACAGCTATTGATGGGATTCTAAAATAGTTCATCGGGATCTACTTCTAGGGTGTCTAGGAATTTGGAAGCTGCGACAATATCGTGACGCATGACTCTGTCTTTTTGCACTACAGGGATCTCTGCTCTAAAAGCGCGCAGAAGGGATTCTAGGAAGGTGGAACTTTTTGCTTTTCCGAAGGACGTGGCCTGTGAGGCTGTGTACAACTCTATACCTAAAACGGTTTGTACGTTGTCTATGATTTTTTTTGCTTTTGTTGCTCCATTGGCTCCCATGCTTACGTGATCTTCTTGTCCATCACTAGATTCGATAGAGTCAACACTGGAGGGTGTTGCTAGTTGTTTATTTTGACTTACGATACTGGCGGCTGTGTACTGTGGAATCATAAAACCGCTATTTAACCCTGGATTGGAGACTAGAAATGGTGGTAGGTGTCTGTGACCGGAGACTAGCTGATATATTCTTCTCTCGGAAATACTTGCCAACTCTGCCATGGCAATTGACAGGTAGTCTAGGGTAAGGGCTAGAGGTTGTCCGTGGAAATTGCCTCCAGAGATTATTTGATCTTCATTGACAAAGATATTGGGATTGTCTGTTACCGCATTGATCTCTGTTAGAAAGGTGGTTGTTACAAAACGAATGGTATCTTTTGTTGCACCGTGTACTTGTGGCATGCATCTAAATGAGTAGGGATCTTGTACGTGTTGTTTTTCTTGAGCAATTAACTTACTGCCGAGTAAAAATTCACGTAATCGGGCTGCGGTCTTTTCTTGTCCTTTGTGCGGTCGAATTACATGTATTAGATGGTTTAAGGGTTCTGCCCTACCATCAAATCCTTCTAGGGAAATTGCTCCAATAAGGTCTGCCAAATAGGACAGCTTATGTGCTTTTAGCAAGCAGTGAATTCCGTAGGCCGTCATGAACTGCGTTCCGTTTAGTAGGGCTAATCCTTCTTTGGATTGTAGTTTTATTTTTCTCCAACCCAGTCTTAGGAGAAGTTCTTCTCCACTGATGCGTTCTCCACGATAGTCAACTTCTCCCATTCCTATGAGTGGTAGTGAGAGATGTGCTAGTGGCACTAGGTCGCCTGAGGCTCCTAGAGATCCTTGTTGATAGACTACGGGGATCACATCGTTGTTGTAAAAATCTACTAATCGGGTGACGGTGTCGCGTTGAACTCCAGAGTGACCGAAACTCAACGATTGAATTTTAAATAACAACATGAGTTTTACGATCTCTTGTGGCACTTCGTCTCCAGTACCACATGCATGGCTCATTACTAAATTTTCTTGGAGTTTTTGCAGGTTCTCTCCTTTGATTTTTACGTTATATAATGCTCCAAAGCCTGTATTTATGCCATAGATAGGCTGGGATATGGATGCTATTTTTTTATCTAAGTAATGTCTGCATTGATCAATTTTGGTCATGGCACTGGCAGAAAGCTGTAGCTTTTTACCTTCGCTAAGAATTTCGTGAATGGTCTTTAAATCTAGCGGCTTGGAATCTATTGAATGAATGGGTTTCATTTGGATTGGTTGTATGAGTAAAATTCTACATTCCGATTTTAATATACAATAAAATTTAACAATTTTTCTTCTTGAATAGTTTTTATCTTTGGCTTTGTGAATTTATTGGACTTGTAAGAGATTTTAGAATCTTAGTACTGTTATGTACTTTATTCTACTCATGTCAAAAAAACATCCCTCTGGTTACCTCTCGTTTTCGGGGAAGCTAGAAAATGCAAGCGATTCTGTCATGTATATTTCTGGATATGGGTTGCGAAAAAAGATAATGGTGAATGAGCATGGTTTTTTTAGTGATTCATTGGTTGTTGAAAAGCCTAACTTATACACGCTATCGCTTGGCAGTTCTAAAAATAAGGGAAAGGTCTATTTTAAAAACGGATATGACCTTTATGTGACTATCGATGCTACTATTCTTGTGTTAGAGTCTCGAAGAATTCTTCTTGGGTTACTGGGTATGGACTCAGATCTGTTATATCACTTTATGTCCCCATACTTGTTAAGGAATCTTTAATGCTCAGAAGCTTGTGGGCTTGTTTTAACAGGCTATTAACAGAGCACATGACTCAAGATATGTACTTTTGAATATTGATCGCATTGAGATTAAAAATGATAGAAAGAATAGGTAGCCAATTAGTGCTTTTTTTAGTAGTGGTTTTCGCAGGTTGTTCGGGAAAAATAGAGAAAAATACTACGTATTTTGGAGGAAAGATCATAAATCCGAAATCAAAATTTGTCATATTGTACGGCAACGAGGTTGCGCTAGACACCTTTTTCCTTGAGGAAGATAATAGCTTTTTGGGTACTTTGGAGTCCATAAACGAAGGGCTGTATTATTTTAAACACGGTTCTGAACACCAATACGTTTACATAGAACCTAAAGATAGCATTTTAATTCGTTTGAACACATGGGATTTTGATGAATCTCTGGTCTTTAGTGGCAAGGGAGCTGAACGCAATAATTACCTGATTGATTGCTTTTTAGAGTCTGAAAGAGATGACAAATTTTTTTATAAATACTACACTAAAAGTCCTGATGAGTTCCGGCTTAAAGTCGATTCGTTAGAGCAACTTAGACTGAAAAAATTGGAATATTTCTTCACGAAATATCCGGAGGAATCGGCTTTATACAGAAAAATTTTGAAAATTGCTCTTACATACCCTTTGTATGCCAAGGTAGAAAGTTATCCGTTGGCTCGTAATGCCATAAGGAAGCAAGGAAATGCCCCACGTATTGATCAATCTTTTTACAAGCATAGAGAGTTGATCGATTTACGCAGTGACTCAATCATGTATTTTTATGCTTACAGAGACCTCATAATGAGCCACTTGTACAATAAAGTCGTCTCTGAAGGTTATGAGCTGGATTCAGATGAATTTACGGTATCCCTCCTTAAAACCATTGCTGCTGAAATGCGCAACGAAAAGACTAAAAATGTGATCCTTAAACAAACTTTTGTTGGTCATTTTTACAGAAGGTCTAGCTGTAATCTTAACAAAAAAGCTTTTGAAAGTTTTCTTGAATTAAGTACCAACGAGGATGATAAAAAACAGATTCAATTACTGCTTAATGATGCTAAGAAATTTTACAAAGGAAAGAGAATAGAGAACTTTCACGTTAAAGATTACAATAAGACTGATAGATCTCTAGCTTCTTTAATTAAGGGTAAAAACTCTGTGGTGTATTTTTGGAATTCTGAATATATTTCTAAAGAATATATTGCGTCAAGAATCAATTTTCTCTCAAAAAAACATCCCAATATTAACTTTTTAGGTGTGAAGATTAATGGAAATGGGAAGGATCGTATCAAAAAAATTGATATCAAATCTCAATATTATATTCACTCTAAAAGTGAAGCTAATGAGTTTCTGACGAGTAAGATGCCCAGAACACTGCTGATTAATGGCAAGGGCATTGTTATGAACGGTTATGCTTCTTTGATGTCGAAAAATATTTTTGATCAGATTGCACAGTTAGATAACAACTAATTCTATTGCTCACAACCCTGAGTTTCCGTTTTATTTAACTTACATTTGCACGATTTTATTTCTACGAAACCCTGATAAAGGGATGGGTTATATAAGGCATCATCTTTTAACAGAGAAATCTGTTTAGATATTACAAAGTTAAAATTGGTGTAGGCGTTAGAAATTAAAGTTTTAAGTCGTTAGAGTAATTAGGTTTACAGAGGTGGGCATCTGTGAATCATTAAAATCATAGCATGTCAGCATTTTTAGAATTGGGCCTGAGTGAGTCTATCAACAGGGCTTTGAACGAATTAGGTTACGAAAAACCTACAGTGATACAAGAAAAAGCCATTCCGCAAATCATTACTTCTTTGGATGATTTGAAAGCATTCGCACAGACTGGTACGGGTAAAACGGCAGCTTTTAGTCTGCCCATTTTAGAATTGGCAGATCAGGGTAGTCAAAATACGCAAGCCATTATCTTATCACCTACCCGCGAGTTGGCAGTACAAATAGGGAATAATATTCAGGACTTTGCAAAGTATCTTCCAAAGATCAGCGTTGTTACTGTTTACGGTGGGGCAAATATAGAAGAGCAAATCAAAAAATTAAAAAGAGGAGCACAGATTGTTGTAGGAACTCCTGGTAGAACGGTAGATCTCATCAAAAGGAAGGCTCTTAAGCTTGGGAATGTTCAGTGGTTGGTACTGGATGAGGCCGATGAGATGCTGAATATGGGGTTTAAAGACGAACTTGATAAAGTGCTAAAAGCTACGCCCGAAACAAAACAAACATTGTTGTTTTCTGCAACATTTCCCAAGGAAGTGGAAGCGATTGCAGAAAATTATATGATAAATCCAGCTGAGGTTTCTTCGGGTGAAAAAAATTCGGGAACGGATAATGTAAAGCATGTCTATTATCAGATTTCAGAGAGAACCAGGTATCCCGCTTTAAAGAGAATAGCCGATATTAATCCTGATATTTATGCAATTATCTTTTGCAGAACAAGGAGAGAAACTCAGGAAATTGCCACTAAACTCATCAGTGATGGCTACAATGCAGATTCTCTACACGGGGATCTTTCTCAAGCGCAACGCGATACGGTTATGGAAAAATTTCGTCAGAAAAATATTCAGATGCTTGTAGCTACTGATGTGGCTGCTAGAGGACTAGATGTAGATAATCTAACGCATGTAATTAACCATAAACTTCCAGATCAAATAGAAAACTACACCCATAGAAGTGGCAGAACAGGAAGGGCTGGAAATACAGGAGTATCTATTGTTCTGATCAATAGAAAAGAAAAAAGTAAGATTGCATCAATCGAGAGGAAGATCAAACAAACGTTTGAGCTAAAACCTATTCCAACAGGAGATGAGGTCTGCCATAAACAAATTTTTCATTTGATCGATCGAGTGAAGACTACAGATGTGAACAAAAGTGAAATTGAGGGCTTCTTACCTCAAATCTATGAGAAACTGTCTGGTTTGGATAGAGAGGAATTGATTCAACGATTTGTTTCTTTAGAATTTAACACCTTTCTGTCCTACTATGAGAACGCCCAAGACTTGAATGATTTGAGTACCTCTTCAGAAAAGAGTGGCAAGAGCTCATCAGAAAATATGACGCGTTTCTTTATCAATTTAGGTAGAAAAGATCGATTAAATCCCGCTCGTTTAATTGGTTTAATTAATGATCAGCATATCACCGAAGCGTTAGACATAGGTGCAATTGATATTTTGGATACTTTTTCATTTTTTGAGGTGGATAAAAACTTTGAGCAAGAAACATTGGCTGCTTTTGAAGCAAACCAACCAAAATTTTCTGGCAGAAATGTGAATATAGAAATCACCAGAAAAGAAAAGTCAACCAGTAGGCGAAAAGGTAGAAGACCTTTTAAAGACAGAGGAAATAAAAAAGGGAAGCGTTATAGTGATCAAAGAAGAAATCACAACCCTGCTGCTGGTTTTGGCAGAAAGCGAAAACGGAAACGTTAGGGGTTTAGTGAAGATGCAACGAATGATAAGTAAAGAAGACTATTTTGCTCCTTAAAATAAGAGCAAAATCGTGACTACTTTTTAAAATGTTTTGAAAGTTATGACTTTCCTAACCTGCCATCATTGCGGCAGCGACTTGCTTATAAGTTCCATTTTCCAGCTTTTCTCTTACTCCAGAAAAAGCTTTGATGGTTTCATCGATATCTTCACGATTATGAGTTGCAGTCGGAATTAGTCGTAAGATAATCAGTCCTTTAGGAATTACAGGATATACGACAATCGAACAAAAAACACCGTAATTTTCACGAAGATCATTTACCAGAGCCATGGCCTCTGGTACATCGCCTTTTAAATATACTGGTGTAATACATGTTTTTGTTGTTCCCAAATCAAAATCTGCAGCTCGCAATCCGGACTGGAGTGCGTTGGTATTTTCCCATAGTTTGTTTTTTAACTCTGGCATGGTTCTAATCATATCCAACCGCTTTAAAGCTCCTAAGACCATAGGTAAAGGCAGGGATTTAGCAAACATCTGAGAACGCATATTGTATTGTAAATACTGAATAACATCTTTATCTCCAGCGAGGAACGCTCCTATGCCTGCCATCGACTTAGCAAAAGTGGCAAAATATACGTCAATATCGTCCTGAACTCCTTGCTCATATCCTGTTCCTCTACCTCCTTCTCCAAGAGTTCCAAAACCATGTGCATCATCCACCAATAAACGGAAATTATAATTTTTCTTAAGTTCAACAATTTCTTTTAAACGCCCTTGTTCTCCTCTCATTCCAAAAACACCTTCAGAAATCGCTAGGATTCCTCCTCCTGTTTTTTCTGCCATTCGTACCGCACGCTTCATGTTCTTTTCAAAGCTTTCCATATCGTTATGCTTGTAAACAAAACGTTTTCCTGGATGCAAGCGAACGCCATCTATAATGCATGCATGTGTGTCAACATCGTACACAATAATATCGTTTTTTCCTACCAAAGCATCGATAGCCGACATAATTCCTTGATAGCCAAAATTAACAAGATAAGAGGATTCCTTCCCCACAAACTCAGCACACTCCTGTTCCAATTGCTCGTGATATTTGGTATGACCGGACATCATCCTAGCACCCATAGGATAGGCCATTCCGTGAGCTGCAGCTGCTTCACCATCGACTTTCATTACCTCAGGGTGACTCGCTAAACCTAGGTAATCATTTACACTCCAAGTAATCACTCTCTTACCGTTAAATAGCATCCTATTAGAGATAGGCCCTTCCAACTTTGGAAATACATAGTAACCTTCTGCCTTATCTGCCCAGTTTCCCAAAGGCCCCTTATCTCCTTTAATTCTTTCAAATAAATCTGTAGTCATATCCTTTTACATTGTCTTAATATGATTAACAAAGTAACTGAATTTTTACCAGTTAATCAAACAAATAAAGTAATTGATTATCATCAAGTTAAGACCGATATCGTTTTCGTTCTAACTTTTGATATACGTAGCTGGTTTGTTTAGAGGAAGTTGCGAGTCATAGAATCCTTGCGCTTTCATCCAGTCGTCGCTATAAATTTTGGTCATGTATCTTGAGCCATGATCTGGCAAGATTAAAACCACAACACTATCTTTATCAAAATACCCTTTTTTAGCATATTGTTCAGTTGCCTGCATTACAGCACCACAGGTATATCCAGGAAATATTCCTTCTTTTTGAATGAGTTCTCTAGACTTGTAAGCAGCATCTTTGTCCGATACTTTTTCATAAACATCTATCACACCAAAATCAGTAGCTGTTGGAATCAAATTTTTACCCAGTCCTTCTATTTTGTAGGGCTTAATTTCACTCTGATCTAGTTGACCTGTCTCGTGAAATTTTTTGATAACAGATCCAATAGCGTCAACACCCAGAATTTTAATCGTAGGGTTCTGCTCTTTTAGATATCTAGCAGACCCAGATATCGTTCCTCCCGTTCCACTGGCCACAACAAGATGAGTAATCTTTCCTTCTGTCTGTTCCCATATTTCTGGTCCAGTTGACTCGTAGTGTGCCGCTATGTTAAGCTCGTTAAAATACTGATTGATATAGATAGCGTTGGGAGTTTCTCTATGAATTCTTTTAGCTACCTCATAATAGGATGTTGGATCATCCACAGGAACATTCGCAGGACATACATAAACCTCAGCTCCCATAGTTCTTAAAATTTCAATTTTATCAACAGAAGACTTGTCGCTTACCGCCAATTTACACTGGTATCCTTTAACCATAGCAATCATGGCTAGAGAAAAGCCCGTATTTCCAGACGTTGTTTCAACAATGGTACTTCCAGGTTTTAGAATCCCATTTCGCTCTGCATTTAGGATGATGTTAAGTGCTATCCTATCTTTGGATGAGTGCCCTGGATTAAACATCTCCAACTTTGCAAAAAAAGTCCCAGGTAAATCTTTGGTAATTTCATTTAACCGAACCATAGGTGTCTGTCCGATTAGCTCCAATATGTTATTATATACTCCTTTGTGTCTGTTCATTACATCACTCACTTCATAAAGAGTTGTTTCAGTATTTTGAGCTTTTTCGTCTTCATATCCTTTACGATCTACTCAACTACAACTATTTTTTTCACTTTATTTTCCTTGGGCGTTCTCCTTTGGGTCGCGCTATCCGCTATATCTTTTTTGCCTTTAAAGGACAAAAAAGGATGCCGCTACTATCGCTAACGCGGCTTTAAAGATCCTTAACTACCAAAATAACAAAATAGAATACCCATAGGATCCGATGCAAAGCTAAATTATTTTTCCAGCTTGTCCTCCAATGCCAGAAAAAAGGTATAATCTCTAGCAGTTTCTTTCAATGACTCAAAACGACCTGAAGCACCGCTATGTCCTGCATCCATATTTGTATGCATCAGTAAAAGGTTGTGATCCGTTTTAAAATCGCGCAATTTAGCAACCCATTTCGCTGGCTCCCAATATTGTACTTGACTGTCAAAATATCCTGTCGTGACCAACATATTTGGATATTTCTTAGATGTTATCTGATCGTAAGGAGAGTACGACAAAATATAATCATACTGCTCTTTGTTCTTCGGATTTCCCCACTCGTCAAACTCACCTGTCGTTAGAGGAATACTCTCATCTAACATAGTAGAAATAACATCTACAAAAGGCACGGTAGCAACTACACCGTTGTACAATTCAGGTGCCATATTCACCACAGCTCCCATGAGTAGTCCACCAGCAGAGCCGCCCATAGCATACAAGTGATCTGCTGAGGTGTACTCTTGCTCAATGAGAAATTTAGAACAATCTATAAAGTCATAAAACGTATTTTTCTTGTGCATCATTTTTCCATCTTCATACCATTGGCGTCCCAAATATTGTCCACCTCTAATATGAGCTAATGCATAGACAAAGCCTCTGTCTAATAAGCTCAAACGCGTGGTAGAAAATCCGTCGGGAATTGTATAGCCATAAGATCCATACGCATACTGAAGTAGCGGAGTGTCTTTTCCTAGCTGTGTATTTTTGTGATATACCAATGAAATAGCTACTTTTTTACCATCTCTAGCAGTAGCCCAAACACGTTCGCTCTTGTAATTGCTTTTATCAAACTTCCCTCCCAATACTTCCTGCTCTTTTTTAACATCCTTAGAGCGATCAGCCATATTAAAATCTATCACCGAATTTGGGGTGGTAAACGAATTGTAAGAATATCGAATGGTGGTTGTATCAAACTCAGGATTTGAATACACGCCTGCCGAATAAGTTTCTTCATCAAAGGGTAGATAGTAGTCCTCCGTTCCGTCCCATCTTTTGATACGAATTTTCTTAAGTCCGTCATTTCTCTCCTCCAAAACAAGGTATTCTTTAAAAATGGAGACGTCTTCCAAAAGTGTATCATCTCTATGAGGAATAACATCAATCCAATGCTCTTTCGTTGTTTTGTCTACAGAGGTTTTCATCAGTTTAAAATTTTTTGCATCATCTTTGTTGGTTAGAATATAAAAATCAGCTCCATAATGGGCGATGCTGTACTCTAAATTTCTTTCTCTTGGTTGGACAATCTCAAAAGTTCCATTGGGATGGTCAGCAGACAACACTCTAAATTCTGTAGATACGGTATTATAGCTCCCTATCACAATGTACTTGTTAGATTTTGTCTTGTATACATATGTATCAAAGGTTTCATCGTCTTCATGAAATACTTCCACGTCTTCAGAAGGATCTGTTCCTAAGATATGTTTAAAAATTTTCTCACCTCTTAGGGTAACAGGGTTTTTCTTAGTATAGTATAAAGTCTTGTTGTCGTTTGCCCATACAGAGCTTCCAGTAGTATTTTCAATTTTATCAGAATAAATAACCCCCGTTTCTAGGTGTTTCACCTGAATTACATATTGCCTTCTGCTAACGGTATCTACTGCAAACGCCACCAATTTATTATCAGCACTCACATTAAGTCCTCCAAGCTGAAAAAAATCATATCCCTTTGCCTCATCATTTACATTAAATAAGACTTCTTCTTCAGCTTTTAAGTCCCCCTTTTTTCTAGAATAGATAGGATACTGCTTTCCAGTCTCATATCGTGTTATGTAGTAATAACCATTTTTAAAGTAGGGGACCGACTCGTCATCTTCCTTAATCCTCCCTTTCATCTCTTGAAACAGAGACGTTTGAAAATCGTTGGTAAAAGACATTACAGAATCAAAATACGCATTTTCTGCACGAAGATACGACTCGACTTTTTGCGTCTGCTTATCCTTATTTTTGGCTGTTTTCTGTTCATCTGTCAGACGCATCCAAAAATAATTGTCTATTCTCGTATCATCGTGAATGGTTAATTCTTTGGGATTTTTTTCTGCTACTGGCGGTGTAATATTGGCTTTCATTGATGTTGTATCTTTACAAGAGCTAGCAAAAATAAGGCTAAAAACAACAATAGCAAGAGTGATTCTTTTCATGAGTTGGGATTTATGTATAAATGATGAGGATGACCTGTGCGATTCGCTTCAGGCATTATTATAATGGATTGTAAACGCTCAGACTGTATTCATTTTTAAATTCACAATATAAAAAGTATTTTTAGCATATTTAATACTTATCATAAAAATTATGTTTGGAGGTCTCTCAGGAATGATGAAACAACTACAAGAAACTCAAAAAAAAGTTGCTGAAACGAGGAAACAATTAGATACTGTTTTAATGTCTCACTCTGGGATGGGTGAAATCCCTCGCCTTTAAGGCGAAGACTTTTAGTATTTTTGCTGCTATGGAATATTACAGGAGTAGTTCTCATACGAGATATGATCTTAAGATTCACATAGTATGGATAACAAAAT
>CAXRAW010000108.1:0-3201 GCA_964228785.1 Flavobacteriaceae bacterium | reverse complement strand
AGAATTGGTAGCTCTTGATGATGCAGAAATTAAATACTCAACTGTACAAAATTGGTTTCCCGGAGATCAGAATGGCAAGGGTGGTGTGTTCAACTTTGTGACTAAAAGAGGTTTGTGCGAGGCCAATGCAAAAATATCTTGGACACAAGTAGAAACGGGCTCTGCGATTACATGGAAATATCCAAGCTGTATTTTGAAAGGAAATCGTTCAGTTGGTGAGTTTTATTCTATTGCTGTAACTAACAATTTTCAACAGGCAGATACAGGAACAAAAATGATTCACTTAGGTAAAAATACCAAGTCAACAATCATTTCCAAGGGAATTTCTGCCGGTCAATCACAAAATAGCTATAGAGGGTTGGTACAAATCAGTTCAAGAGCAGAAAATGCCAGAAATTTTTCTCAATGTGACAGTTTACTGATGGGCAATGAATGTGGAGCACATACTTTTCCTTACATTGAATCAAAAAATAAGTCAGCGCAAATAGAACATGAAGCAACTACAAGTAAAATTGGTGAGGATCAGCTGTTCTATTGTAACCAGCGCGGAATTGATACAGAAAAAGCTATTGCGTTAATCGTCAATGGATTCAGTAAAGAAGTATTGAACAAACTACCCATGGAATTTGCGGTTGAAGCTCAAAAACTTCTTGAAATTAGTTTAGAAGGAAGTGTTGGTTAGACTCAATAGTTAATCGCAGGGCAATAGCCAAGAGTATAGTTCCCCGGGGCTTGCCCAGAAATGATTAAAATAGTTTCCTATGAATATTTCGTGGGCTTGCCCCTGAGAGGTATTCGATTAAAAATTAAAATAAAGATATCATCTGTCATGCTTAAGATTGAGAATTTACATGCCGAAGTAGAAGGAAAAGCCATTCTGAAAGGATTAACCCTTAACGTAAAACCTGGCGAGATTCATGCTATTATGGGTCCCAACGGTGCTGGAAAAAGTACCTTGGCTTCTGTAATCGCAGGAAAAGAAGATTATGAGGTGACTCAAGGAATAATAGAGTTAGACGGTGAAGACATCAGTGAACTGGATCCCGACGAAAGAGCACATGCGGGAATCTTCCTGTCGTTTCAATATCCGGTTGAAATTCCTGGAGTTACAGTCACCAATTTTATTAAAACTGCAATCAATGAATCTCGAAAGGCTCAAGGTCTTGATGAAATGTCTGCCAAAGACATGCTAAAAAAGATTCGCCAAAAATCATCCTTATTAGAAATTGATAGAAAATTCTTATCTCGCTCCTTAAACGAAGGGTTTTCTGGTGGAGAAAAGAAGCGAAATGAAATTTTTCAAATGGCAATGCTTGAACCAAAGCTAGCCATCCTAGATGAAACGGATTCTGGTTTAGATATAGACGCTCTAAGAGTTGTTGCCAATGGTGTAAATACGCTAAAATCTTCTGATAATGCCATTGTTGTTATCACACATTACCAACGTTTGTTAGATCATATTATTCCTGATTTTGTTCACGTTCTGCATGACGGTAAGATTGTAAAAACTGGAGATGCTTCTCTAGCTCATGAATTGGAAGCCAAAGGATACGACTGGATCAAAGAAAAAATAGTAAGTTAAAACAAAAAACCTAATCTTGAATTCCAAGCAGAACTCACAGTAAAATGGATTTAAAAGAAAAAATTGTATCGTCCTATGTGGCTTTTGAAGATGGAGTAAACATAAACTCTGATGTACATGAGATACGATCAAAAGCCTTCCAAAACTTTGAAAAGTTGGGTTTCCCATCTAAGAAAATAGAAGCTTGGAAATACACGTCTTTAAATGCTGTTCTAAGAGAAGACTATTGTCTATTTCCCAACAAAAAAAAGACAGTTACCTTGCCTCAGGTAAAAGACTATTTTATTCACGATATAGACACCTACAAGGTGGTTTTTGTCGATGGTAAGTACAGTTCTTTTTTATCTGAAACCACCCATGATAATTTTGATGTTTGTTTAATGTCTTCTGCTTTAGCCAAACCTAAATACAAGCCAATCATTGAAAATTATTTCAATAAAGTTGCAAAACAAGACCATCTGACTTCTTTAAATACAGCTTTTGTTAAAGAAGGTGCGTATATTCATATTCCCAGAAATACTGAAGTTGAGAAGCCTATTCAAATCATTAATTTTACGACAGGCACCGAAGATGCTATTATGACCCAACCACGAAATTTGATTGTTGTAGAGCAGAATGCACATGTTCAGATCATCGAGCGTCATCAAAGTCTAACACAAAGTGCTGCTTTAACCAATGTTGTTACTGAAATTTTTGCCGATAGATATGCAACAGTGGATTATTATAAAATTCAGAATGATCATACAAGTGCCTCTCTGGTTGATAATACCTTCATAGAACAACAATCTGAAAGTACTGTTGCCGTTCATACATTCTCCTTTGGAGGAAGGGTAACGAGGAATAATCTCAATTTTTACCAGATGGGAGAACATATCAATTCTACACTAAAAGGAATTACCATCATAGAAGGGAAACAGCACGTGGATCATCACACGTTAGTTCATCATACGGCACCAAATTGTGAAAGTCACCAAGATTACAAAGGCATTTTTAATGAAAGAGCTGTAGGTGTTTTTAATGGAAAGGTCGTTGTGGAAAAAGAAGCGCAAAAGACCAATGCCTACCAACAAAATAACAATGTTTTGGTGAGCGATCGCTCTACCATTAATGCAAAACCTCAGCTAGAAATTTTTGCTGATGATGTAAAATGTTCTCACGGATGTACGATAGGACAGTTAGATGAACAAGCCTTGTTTTATATGCAACAACGGGGAATCCCCAAAAAAGAAGCTAGAGCCTTGTTAATGTATGCTTTTGCAAACACCGTTCTGGAAAGTGTAAAAATTCCAGAGGTAAAAGAGCGCATAACTAAGCTAATTGCCATGAAGTTAAGTGTAAATATTGGGTTTGACTTATAAATTTTAGCTATTTTCAAAAATACCATGCAAAAAACGGGTAGTTATACCTGTTTTTTTGTTTCTAAATGTTATATTTGATAATGTGGTCAAAAATAGTTGGCGATTTTCACAAAATTATTTTTTAATGTCTCACTCTGGGATGGGTGAAGTCCCTCGCCTTTAAGGCGAAGACTTTTAGTATTTTTGCTGTTATGGAATAGTACAGGAGTAGTTCTCATACGAGATATGATCTTAAGATTCACATAGTATGGATAACAAAAT
>CAXRAW010000107.1:0-27724 GCA_964228785.1 Flavobacteriaceae bacterium | reverse complement strand
AGACAACATCTGTTTACCTTTTTGTTCTTGAAAGAAGTACCTCTTGATAACAATGCTTCGGAAAGGGCTATTCGTAATGTAAAGGTCAAACAGAAAATATCTGGACAGTTTAAAACTAGTAAAGCCGCTCAAAACTTCGCTGTAATAAGATCGGTTATTGATACAACTATCAAAAATAGCTGTGATGTATTGCAGGAGCTTATCACTATTGCTAAATGTGGAAACCAAATTAGTAACTGATTAGTTACCACTATTCATTATAGCTCGAATGAAGACTAGTAAAAAAGAGAAGTGGTTACTAATTACTACAGCTTTTGTATTCTTTAATTCATAATCTTTACTTATTGCTGTCTATTGATTAACTGAGATACGGTCATCCAATTTCTGGAATCATAGCATTTCCAAAAGCAGCTTCTACCTCATCAAAGGTCGCAAAGACATCCTTTGGATCATCAGAAGTAACCATTTTTAAGCGGTATTCCTTAAAATGTGGGATTCCCTTAAAATAATTCGTATAATGTCTTCTAGTTTCTACAACACCCAGATGTTCTCCCTTCCAGTCGATGGACATTTGTAAATGACGACGAGCCATTTCGGCACGTTCAGCAATGGTGGGCTTTGTCAGATGCTCTCCTGTTGCAAAAAAGTGCTTTACTTCATTAAAAAACCATGGATAGCCTATAGACGCTCTCCCGATCATAGCACCATCAAGTCCATAAATATCTCGCATTTCCATTGCTTTTTCAGGGGAATTTACATCGCCATTACCAAAAACAGGAATATACATTCTTGGGTTGTTTTTTACCTCCGCAATGGGTCGCCAGTCGGCACTCCCTTTATACATCTGTGCACGTGTTCTGCCGTGAATGGCGATCGCTTTACACCCCACATCCTGCAATCGTTCAGCAACTTCTACAATATGAATCGAATCGTGATTCCATCCTAGCCGTGTTTTTACCGTTACTGGAAGTTTGGTATGCTTAACCATCGCTTCCGTTAAGGCTACCATCAAGCCAATATCTTTTAAAATCCCTGCTCCAGCACCTTTGGAAACAACCTTCTTTACAGGGCATCCAAAGTTAATGTCTACAATATCGGGATTGGTTTTTTCTACAATTTCTACCGATCTTAACATGGCGTCTAAGTTGGCACCAAAAATCTGAATTCCCACAGGGCGCTCTTTCTCGTAGATATCTAATTTCATCACACTCTTGGCAGCATCTCGAATGAGACCTTCAGAAGAAATAAATTCAGTATAAACAACATCTGCCCCGTTTTCTTTGCACAAAGCTCTAAAAGGAGGGTCGCTTACATCTTCCATGGGAGCGAGCAGCAGAGGAAAATCTGGAAGTTCGATATCGCCTATTTTTACCAAATCAAATTATTTTCTGGCGAAAATACCACTTTTCCTAGATAGAACCCAAACACCATACCATCCAAAGAGCAATTCACCCACAATTCCAGCCAGAAAACCTGTTGAGGGCAGCCCATCAAATATCACACTTGCGAGCCTTCCAAATCCCAGCCCGAGCATAAAAATGACTTGGATACCAATGCCATTTTCAAGTAGTTATTTTTAAATATTCCAAGAATCCAAAGTATGGAAAACCCCAAATAAATACCCATAACTGCCTTCAGAAAATTGAAATCATCGGTTGTTTCTGGAGTCATATTCAACGAAGATTCTAAGTCAAAGCCATAAACTATCGCCACTGGAATGACCACCACCACGGAAATCACTAAGTGACTTTTTGATACAATTTCAGATGTTACATTAGACATAAGAAAAATAAAATGAGACTCTCAAGCACATCAATTTACATTCAGTTGGGATGTTACAGAACAGCCAGTTGTTGTTTGCTATATCAGCTGTGTCTATAACTAAGTTTGGAAAATCACGCTCTCAGCTATCACAGTTCGATCAAAATACTCGGACAATATTAAATCCAAAGAAAATATCTCCATCTCCCCAGTTTCCCTCGGCATTACTTAAGAAGCCAGGTTCATTTGTAGATTGTGCATTAGAAAAAAGAAGTTGAAATACATGTCCCCCCGTTTCAATATCTACACCAATGGTCAGAGGATCATTGAAGAGCGAATTGCGATCTCTGTTAAAATTATACGCATAATCCATATTGATGCTTATTCGTTGACTCAGCTTATAGCGACCTCCTAATCCCATAACAAATTGGTTGTGAGTCCTTCCTCCTGTGATGTTTAAATCCTGAAGATTTTGCCGTACATACGACGGCGCCACCAGAAAAGAAAAATCATCAGAAAATCTCCGAGAGATCAATAACTGTGTGGCATAGCTCATTCGATCCCCAAATTCTATATCGGGCAATCTATTTTCGCCTATCTGAGTATTGATATTAGCAGTACCATAAAAAACATAATTAAATGCACTGGTCTCCGATTGCTTGGCCAGTCGAGCCTTAATAGAAGCAGAATAGGTCTCACCCAGAGACTCTCTCCCTACACTCAACTGAATGCCTTTCCAAAGCCCTTTTACTAGCTGTATTTTGGTATTGGCCTGATCCAATCCAAAAAAGGTTTTAATTCCGTTTTGTAAGGTGCCAAACCGATGGGAAACATACAGATACAAATCTCCTTTCTCAGCAATTTTTGTCGATTGCAAATTTCCGATCTTCATGGCTTTAAAAGCAGGTAACTCGTATTTTTTTTCCCTCTCAGTTAAGGCATCAAGCTCGTCTAAAAGATCATCTTGGGCACAAATCGGAATACTTAAAAAAAGGAAAATAACTACAGAAAAATACGGCTTCATCATTGAATTATTGTTGAATGATACACTGATCTAATTTAAGTTCGTCTAGAAGATCATCGTATCCGATAACGCGACCTTTTAATCGAATTTCTTGATATTCTTTAATAAGAGTGGTGTTGACATCTTTTCTAAACTGGCAATAGATTCGATTGCTCAATGTGATTCCGTCTTCATCACGCTGTGTTACAATTCCAGTCAGCACCACAACATTGTTTTGCCATGCAGAAATATCTTTTTGAATTTCGGCGAGGAAAGCGTCTGAACTCCCCGTAAAATCCACCTCCTTCGACTCAATGGTTATCGGTGGTTGCATAGCATACCTGTAAACGATAAAGGCAGTAATTGCAGTGACAACCAAAATGGTCATAATAATACTACTTCTTTTCGACAAGCTCATATGCTATAATGATGTTAATGATATCTGCAATTTTATCCTTTACAATAGCTGGAATTTTGATTCCAAATTCTTTCGGAGTCACAGAAAAAGTAGCAGATAAAATTATTCGGTCTCCTTCTTTCTCTACCACTGCTTTAGTGTTCATATTCTTTTCTACTCCTTTTATCGTTAGAGAACCAGAAAGATCATATTCTTTTTTTTTGATGATAGAAGCCAGATCAAAATCCTTGAACTTCCCTCTAAAAATAGCCTTCGGAAACTCATTAGAGGCCATATAATTTTCGTTGAAATGCTCTTGCATTAAAGTCACCTTAAACTGAAAAGCATTGATAAAAAGCTGTGCTGCAAGATCACCAGTTGGTGCTTTTAAAATCACCGTAGTACTATTGTTCTTTGCCTCTACTGGCTCAAAAGCTTTTACAGAAGCCTTAAATTCTGTTAACCCTGTTCTTGTAAAGTAGGTCTGTGATGATGCTACTTGAGATATGACAGTACCTATCACCAAAAAGAAGACCTTATTTATTTTTAGCATTTTACATCCAATCATACTTGAGCTAAATTAAGCATTAGCGTGAAACATTGACATGATTATTTTATTTGGTGAGTGTTCACTTAATCACAAATGCTCACTCTTCTAATACGCACTCCAACTAATCAACTACTTCGGGGGATTGACTTCTGCTCAGCCAATTCCTCAATAAGAGTTTCGTTGGATTAGTTTTCCAAAAATCCATCCTCAGCCCATTGGTCAATAAGGGCTCTTATGGAAGCATCTAATCTCCCCGACTCTGGCATTGGGTTCACAGGATCGTTCATTCTTGCAATCAGATTTCCGTTTTCTGCAGCATTGCGAACCTGAGAATAGGTCACCAGACTGAGTCCGGCTTGTGGGCTTACGGTGCCATGGCAAGCAGTACAATTGTTATCCATAATACTCTTCACATCTTCATCATAAGTAACAATGCCAATAATGGGATTAGGATCCTCATCAAAAGGAATTACAGAGGTAGTGCATGAGTAAGAAAACAGCAATACTAAAAGCAGCAATATACAATTTGATCTTTTTGTCTTTTGAATGATTAAAAGGAACATCAGAAATGGTATTAATAGTCCAATTGAACTATGGTAAATGTATGAATAAATCTGCAATCCGTCAGTACAATCAAATTAGGTGCTTAAAAGCTAGGCTTAAAGAACAGGAGCTAAAACTGAATTCCCACACGCACCTCTCTCTCTTTTCTACGAACAACAACCTCAGTGCTATCACCTCTATCAAATAATGACAATACTTGCATATAGCTCATCATATCGGTAACAAGACTATCCCCCAGTTGAACGACAATATCTCCCTTTTGGAGTCTAGCTCGCTGAGCAGGCTTCCCCTCAGAAATACCGTCTATACGCATCCCTTTTCCGTCAAACAGATAATCAGGAATAACGCCTAACCCAACCCTAAAACGGGGAGTATTATCACTTTCGTTCTTGGTCTTACTAAAGGCCAGTTTTCCATGATCGTTTAGATCAGTAATCATATCAAAAATATACGAAGAGATACTCTCCATCCCCTTGTAGTTTAATTTTTCAGCATCGTCACTAGGCTTGTGGGAATCTTCATGTTGACCTGTAAAAAAGTGCGAAACAGGAATATCAGCTAAATAAAAACTTGTGTGGTCACTAGGACCCACATCCGATTCGTTTTCCATTAGTTTAAACTTGGAGTTATGAGTCTTTAAAACCTATCTAAACAGTACAGAAGTTCCAGTTCCATAAACAGCCAAAGCACTATCCTGCTTTAGTCTCCCCACCATATCCATATTAATCATATAATTCACCGCTTTGGTATCAACAGTTGAATTTTTCACAAAATAGTTTGAACCCAATAAGCCCATTTCCTCCCCAGAAAAAGCCATAAACAAATAGTTATTGTGGGTATTCTGATTTTTTAATTTTCTTGCCAAATCCAACATTACAGCAATCCCACTGGCATTATCATCTGCCCCGTTATGTATGGCTTTTGTTGAGTCTCGATACAAAGAACCCTCACCACCGTACCCTAGAGGTGATCATAGTGAGCTCCAATAACAATGGTATTTTCAGCCTGATTGTCCAAATATCCAATCACATTTCTTCCTGTAATGGTTCCGTCTTTGTTGGTCGTAAATTCCACATCTTTGTGAGGGTCTGTCTTAGGTAAAAATGAAAACTCCTGATAAAATGTATCCGTTCCTTTCGGTTGTAGCCCTAGATACTCAAAACGCATGGCAATATACTTGGCAGCCTTCCTTTCCCTTCAGCTCCCGTTTGTCTTCCCTCTAATAGGTCATCAGTCAAAAAAATAACATCGTCTTTAATTTTTGAAGTAGCATTGGGAGTGGTCTGACACGAAATACTTAGAGATAACAAAAAAAGAAAGAAACGTTGCTTCATTACAAAATGATATTTTGTCTAAAATAAAGAAATTTCAAAGAATATAAAAGATTTTATTGAGGAGAGATAGGGTCAACTATTACTTTTTTATAGGAGGGCGTTCCCTTCGGGTCGGGCTATCCGCTCTATCTTTTTTGTCTATTAAAGAACAAAAAAGGATGCCACTGCTATCCCTTACGCGACATCAAAACAATTCTTTGATCAAGTAGGAAAAATAGGATCAATCGTTTTTATCATATTTTGATTGATCCAAAGAGGTTATCAAACAAAATTTGCAATGGATAACGATTGGGGGAAAATGGATGATCCTGTTTTGTCTTTCTCTTATGAAGTTGTTTTAACGCTGCGTAAGGGATAGGAGCGGCATCCTTTTTTGTTCTTTAATAGACAAAAAAGATAGAGCGGATAGCCCGACCCGAAGGGAACGCCCTAGAAATAAAGATGTTGCCAAAATAATTGACTGGTTTTTTATTATTGCATTAAATGATTAGCTCATACTTTGAAATTACCATAGTAATGTTTGAGAGAGATGATTTTTAACCTCGTCTTGTCTTTGACTTTTTAGGGGGATAAGTAGGGTTTTGACAAGATGAGGTGAGTTGTTTGAAATCGTAGTTGAACATCTTTTGATATTGAAAAAGCTAACTTACACCTAATAATCAATTTTTAAGCATTAAGAAACTGCTTTAATTCATTGTAGCTAGAGATCTGTGTAGCCACTTTTTCTTTATCTATTACTTTTTGAATTTGAGGTGGAATCTCAACTTTAATATCTAAAGTTTCTTCGACTATATCTAAAAATTTCACTGGATGTGCGGTTTCTAAAAAGATTCCGATTTCGTTTTCTGACAGTCCATATTTCTTTAATCCTAAATATCCCACAGCTCCATGAGGATCTGTAATGTAGGTGGTTTTTTTATAAATATCTTTCATTGTCTTGCGTGTAGAATCGTCTGAGAAACTGAAGGATGAAACGTGTTTTTTAATGGTTTCTAGATCATTGTCAAATAATTCTTGAATTCTAATAAAATTACTTGGATTTCCAACATCCATTGCATTAGAGATGGTTGCTTTTGATACTTTGGGAATGTAGTTCCCATATTTTAGGTACTTGGGGACTGTGTCGTTCGCATTGGTAGATGCTATGAAATGTTTGATGGGTAATCCTAATTTTTGTGCTATGGTCCCAGCACAGATGTTGCCAAAATTCCCACTAGGAACAGAAAATACGACCTCCTTTTTTAAATGGACTATTTGTTTGTAGGCAAAGAAAAAATAGAGCATTTGTGGTAGCCAGCGCGCTATATTAATTGAATTGGCGGAGGTTAGCTTGCAGTGAATTTGAGGATCTAGGAAGGCCGTTTTTACCATGTCTTGACAGTCGTCAAAGACACCATCAACTTCTAGTGCTGTGATATTGTTGCCTAGGGTGGTTAGTTGCTTTTCTTGAATCTCACTTACCTTACCTCGCGGGTATAGGATCACAACCTTAACTCCTTTGGTATTTAAAAATCCATTGGCTACTGCTCCTCCTGTATCTCCTGAGGTAGCCACAAGCACTGTAACTTCTTGCTGAGAATTTCTATTGAAATACTCCAAGCATCCAGCCATAAATTGAGCACCTACATCTTTGAATGCCATGGTTGGACCGTGAAACAATTCTAGAGTAGTGATATTTTTATGGATGTTCACTACAGGAAAATCAAACGAAATGGTTTCTTTGATGATTTCTTGTAGTTTTACCTTGGGAATTTCGTCACCTACAAACTGCTTGATGACCTCGTAGGCAATAAATTCATTGGAATATTGACTGATATTCTTGATAATTTCCTTGGAAATTGGCCTTATGGATTCTGGAAAATACAAGCCCTTGTCTGGTGCAATGCCATTTACGACAGCTTCTTCAAAAGAGGTTTTTGGTGCTGTGTGATGTAAACTGTAATAGTTCATTTTATCATTTAAATTGAGATGATTATTACTCTATCCTATGGTAGTTTTTTAATACTTTTAGTGTCCACAAAGTCTGAATGCCTGCCCATTCTAGCTTCATCCCCTCGCTTAATCCATACCAAGTATCCCATCTTCCGTCTTCTTGTTGTCTGGTGATGAGTGCGTTTAAATCTGTATCGATCGTATCTATAGAAAAAATAGCATGTAATACATTATCTGGTGAAGGGGCATAACATAGACTGTGAGGTTTTTCATAAAGTCCCCAACCCTGATCGGTAATGTTGTGGCAAAGCACTCCATCGGCTAAAATCCATTGTTTCAGATCAGAGAGTGCTTGTTTAGCTTTTTCTCTGCTTCGTGTATGCTGTAAAAATTTCACTCTTCTGGGAACACATGAGCAACAAAAAACATGCTTTTCTTGAATTCTGTCTATTTCTTGCCAGACAAACTTCTCTGCATTGTGCATCCAAGGAATATCAATACTATATTTCTCAAGGATTCCCAACAATGGTGCAGTAGTGCTTAGGGCAGCCCATTCTTTAACTGTCTTAAAATGTTCTGCACAGGGGTATTGACTTGTGGGTCGCATCATCCACGGAATTCCACCCTTGTTTGTTGTCACACTCTCAAAATAGGGCATAAAGTCACTTAAAATCAACTCTGAGTTCAGACAACCAACTTCATCAAGGGTTTCAAGAGCCATGATACTGAAAAGTGGCTGACTTTCGGGTGATGCGGTGTCTGGTTCCATGCCATATCCAAAACCCCCATCGGCATTGCGATAGGCGTATACGGCATGGAACACACCTCTAGGATCATCATTTTCAAAGTAGAACTGAAACAGACGCCTTTCTATCATTCTTGCATTTGACAGTATAAAATCTCTTGCTTTAAGATAATTCTCTTTGGAAAGTTTCATTTCTTTGAATTTAAGCTAACTATTGTGTATTTAGTAATTTATTGTTGTTGAGATGTAGACATTTCCTCATCTAGTCTACCTGTATAGGTTTCATACTTATTCTATAATGTCTAAAATTTTAACTCCAATAGGATTGATTTTAGATTTATGGACATCAAAATCTATTTGGGTCTCTTTATAGACTTCTGCCATTCCTTTTGCTACTTTTTGGGCAGTTTCTTCTCCTTTACTCAGTGCAAAAATAGAGGGACCCGATCCAGAAATTCCACTTCCTAGAGCACCTTCTTGGAGGCAGCGTTCTTTCACCTTGTCGAAGGCTGGAATAAGAATTGATCGATTAGGTTCTATGATTTCGTCGTGGAGTGAGCGACCAATTAAGTTATAATCTTGCGTGTATAAACCAGAGATGAGGCCTCCAAAATTTCCCATCTGTGTGACCAGTGATTTTAGGGGTACATATTCTTTTAATACCGAACGAGAATCGGCAGTTTTTACTTCGATTTGTGGATGGAGGACTGAAGCGTATAATGCTTCGGGTGCGGGAATCTTAACCACATGTAGTGGATCATAACTTGTTACCATAGTGCATCCTCCGTATAAAGCAGGTGCTACGTTGTCTGCATGTGCTGTTCCACTTGCCAATGCTTCTCCTTGCATTGCAAAGCCTACCAGCTCTAAGGTTGAAAAAGGGTCTCCCAAGAGTTTATTTGCTGCAAACACAGCTCCAGCCGAACTAGCAGCACTACTCCCTATTCCACTTCCAGGTTTGATTTTTTTATACATTTCGATCTCAAATCCAACATCAGTATTCAACTGCTGTAGTAGAACTAAAATAGCGATTCCTGCAACGTTTTTCTCTGCTTCCAAGGGTACATCTTGACCATCAATCTTGGTTATCTTTACTCCTCTGTTGTTTGATCTTCGAATTACCATTTCGTCACCAATAGTATCTAAACACAATCCTAGAATATCAAAGCCGCATGAAACATTCGCTATGGTAGCAGGTGCAAAAATTTTGAGTTCTTTCATCTTAAATAATTCCTGTTTTTTGTTCATCGTACTTCGAGAGACTCACTTTTAACGAATTCTGTATGGTTTGTAAAATGATCACGTCATCTGTCGTAAAAATCTTAAAATACTACACATTTCCTATTCTAATGACATCAGCAAAGATTCCAGAGGCAGTAACCTCAGCTCCTGCTCCTGCTCCTTTAACTATTAAAGGTTGTTCTGAATATCGATCAGTGTAAAATAATACGATATTATCACTTCCTTCTAAATTATAAAAAGGATGATCGACTGGAATTTGTTGTAAGCCAACGGTAGCTTTTCCTCGGTCAAAGTCTGCCACATATTTGATCCGGCAGTTCTGGCTCTTAGCAGCCTTGAATATCTCTTGGAAATTGGACTCATACTTCTTTAACGAGAGATAAAAAGCTTCATTAGTTGTCGTATCTCTGCTTTCTTGAGGGAGAAAGGATTGGTTTTTGATATCGTCTAAATTGAGTCTGTAACCGCTTTCTCTGGCTAAAATCAAAATTTTTCTCGCTACATCAATGCCACTCAAGTCAATTTTAGGATCAGGCTCAGTGTAACCCTCGGCCTGTGCTTGCTTCACCACATTGTGGAAGCTTGTTGACTCGTTAAAGTGATTGAATATAAAGTTTAAACTCCCTGATAGCACGGCTTGAATTTTGTGAACTCGATCACCAGATGCTATCAAATTCTTTAATGTATCAATGATGGGTAATCCAGCTCCAACATTCGTCTCAAACAAAAATGGAGCATTGTATTTTCTAGAGATTTTCTTTAAATCAAGATAATTTTTCAACTCAGAGGCACAAGCTATTTTATTACAGGTGACTACTGCAATACTTCCTTGTAAATACAATGCATACATCATCGATACGTTATCACTTGCAGTCATATCCACAAAAATACTGTTCCTTAGATTACTCTCTTTTACTTGTTGTAAAAATCTGTCTAAGCTGGCTTTTTCTCCATTTTCTAGTGCTTCTTTCCATGAACTTAGTAAAATTCCACCTTCATTAAAAACCATCGTCCTAGAATTAGAGATTCCTATAACGCGGATATTCAATTTTAGATTTTTTTTTAAAAATTTCTTCTGTTTTTGTAATTGTGCTAAGAATCGTTCTCCTACATTCCCCACTCCTGTGATGAATAAATTTAGCTGTTTTATACGTTCTTCAAAAAAGCGTTCGTGTAGGGTATTGAGCGCCTTCTTAGCATCATTTTTGGCGATCACCGCTGAAATATTCTTTTCTGAAGCTCCTTGTGCAATGGCTCTTACGTTTACGTTGTTCTTTCCTAATGCACTAAACATCTTTCCACTTAGACCTTGATGGCTCTTCATATTATCTCCTACTAATGCAATGATACTCAGATTTTTCTCGATTTCTACAGGTTTTACACGCTTCAGCTGGATTTCGTAGGCAAAGGTTTCATTGATGGCCTTTCTTGCCAGTTGAGCTTCGTCTTCGGTAACAGCAATACAGATTGACAGTTCGGATGATGCTTGAGTAATGAGAATGATATTTATCTGATGCAACGAAAGTGCTTCAAATAATCTTTTAGAGAATCCTGGAATTCCCACCATTCCAATTCCTTCTAAAGTGATTAAGGCTATCTTATCTATATGACTAATTCCTTTCGCAGCACTATTCTGTTCTGTCTCTTTGCTGATAAGGGTTCCTTTATCTTCAGGTTGAAAGGTATTTTTTATCAGGATCGGGATTTCTTTTTGCAGGATAGGCTGAATTGTAGGTGGATAAATTACCGATGCACCAAAATGGGAGAGTTCCATGGCTTCTTGGTAAGAGATATGCGATATTTCATAGGCTTGCTTTACTACTTTTGGATTTGCAGTAAACATCCCGCTTACATCGGTCCAAATTTGTAGCTCATCGGCCATTAATGCTGCCGCATATATTGCAGCTGAATAATCTGAGCCTCCTCTTCCCAAAGTAGTCGTTTTTCCCTCTGTCGTTCGAGCTACAAATCCCGGGACAATGGTCACACGATGATGATGAGAAGAAAAATACGTTTGAATTTTCTTATTGGTTGATTCAAAATCTACTAAGGCTCCTAGATAATTATTAGAGGCAACTATCAAATCACGGCTATCTTTATATATCGCATCCATCTCTTTTGCAGCTGCCACTGAAATAATAAAAGACGAGAGTAGCTCCCCAAAACTGGAGATTTTTGCCAGAGTTCTAGGGCTTAACTCCTGTAAGAGAAAACACCCTTCATAGATCGTCCCTAACTGGTTAAACAAATGCTTAACATAGCTGATTTGCTCACTCTGTTGTTGGATGGGAATCAGTTCTTGGATGGTTTTTATATGATGCTCCTTAAGAGATAAGAGCAGATCTTTGTACGCTTTATTTTTCTGTTCAGCCATTTTAGCTCCTTGAATAAGAGCGTCTGTAGTTTTTCCCATTGCAGAAACCACCACCACAACTTTATGGGTTACAGAGGTATTTTTGACAATGGATAGTACCTGATGGATGTTTTTTGAATCTGCAACAGATGTTCCTCCAAACTTTAGAACTTTCATTATTTTGTGTTTTTTATCATCTTGAGATGTTGTGCCTATTACTTGTACTCATCCACAAGAAGTTTCACTTGCTTAAATTGATGCTCACTATTTAATTTCTTATTTTAATAGAGGCATTACCCTTAGCTTAACCAATCCCTCTATGAGAGATATGCAACATCTTTTTTGTCGAAATTTTGTCTAAACCTTTTCTCTCGATTTCTCGTATTTGTAATGATCGTTAATTATATGAAAATTTACCCCCTAGAGGGTGGTCTTTATAGATGTAATGATTACAGAGCCATACACCAAAAGGACGCGTTGCATGAAGTTTTTAAATCTCTTTTTTATCATCATGCTGTAAATGTAGAACTATTTTTTTCCTAATAAAATTTTTTTTAGAAATGTCCTTGAGTTTTATAAATATCATAAAATCAAGCCTTGTATTTTGAAATATACTTATCTTGAATGACCCTTTCAATAGGTTTATTTTCGATATTGCTCTCTAGCCAAGACAGGATATCTAAATACAGGAAGGCCCTGCCCTCATAGGGGTCATTTTCAAATTGTGATAGTTTTGCATGCAACCCTATGAATGCTTTTTTGATTTCGTGTGGATAGATATTCTGCAGATTCTTAATAAATTTAATTATCTCTTTTTGAACTTCATGCAAGTCATTCATTTTCAGCAGAAATTTATAGGTGCTTCGCAATAAAGTTTCTAAATGGTAATCGTAACCAGCTTCATAGTGGGCCACCAAGTGAAGAATCCTAGAGAAGCACAATAAATCTTCACGCATTGATAGTGATCTATTTGAAATAATTTTATCCAGATAAAAAATACACCGGTCATTATCGCCCATACCAAAATACAAGCTCGCAAACTTGTAATATAGAATCATGATATGATGTTCGTCTATTGTATTTTCATACTCTTTTAATTCTGACTCAATTTTAGGGATGAGGTATCCCCCTTCATTGAAACTTCCGTCTATAAAATGTCCGTTTATCTTATGAAAATTTACATAGAGAAAACTCAACGCTCTGATATTATTATCAATGGGAAAGCCATCACTTTTGATAATCTTTTCAAAACTTTCCAGTATTTTATCGAAACGCTCTTTGCGCTTAATAAAAAATAAGGATTCTAATAGGTAATTGTTCCCTTTTAAAAAGAATACGGGGTTGGAATTGATCATTTTTGGGTGATCATAAAATAACTGTACCCATTGACTAGCGTATTTGTAGCAATTCTTAAAATCTTGTATTAGAAAGCTATACCACAAGTAGGCTTTGTAAAGCCATAATTTTTCCCTGAAGCCTAATTTTTGTATTTGATATTTTGGAAGTCTGGCATAAAAATATGTTTCTACCTCTTTAAATTCGACTTGATTTTTTACGTACCCTGTTTTTAAAATAATGCTATACAATTGAAGAGATAGGTTAGAAAGTTTACTGGCGATCACATTCAGATAGCTCAGATTTTTGGCTTGAATCGACAGTTCGTCTGCACGGCTGCCAATGCTTCTTGTAATGTATTGTGATTCAATGACTTTTTCTAACTCCACTACTTGATAAGCTAAATTCTTTTCTTCGTTACTTATTGCTAGCTCTTTGGCCTTATCTAGAATCTTCAAACTTTGTCGGTATAATCCTTTATGATAGAGGATGGAAGCAAAATCTAACTGCTCTCGAATTTGAGCACGAATATTCTGATGCGAAGGACTTAGCTTTAAGCTAATTAGAATCTGTTTGTAGAGATGTGCTTTTATATTGGCTAGTTGTTGTTTTTTAACAATCCCGCTTTTAAGAATGGCAGACTCTTCGTATCTAGTCGCTTTATCTAAGAAATTAAATAGATTCAAAAATTTAGAATCGGTATTGACTCCTAATCGACCAACATAAAGTTTGAATTGGCGCTTTTCAGATTTAGAAAGCGACTTTATGAGTTGGAATAAATGATCTTTTTGATGCTTTATCATATGAGAAATATATATTTAAATATATGATTTTTAGTAATTTAAACTATTTTTTCTACGTTGAACATCGTAAATGTATTGGTTAAAATCCTAGACAACGAAAATCCAAAATATAAATTCGTGATACAATACAAAAATAAAATTTCAAGAAATGCCAAACAATCACATTCAAATCTTTGACACAACTCTTCGAGACGGCGAACAAGTTCCTGGTTGCAAATTAGATACAAAACAAAAATTAGTTATTGCAGATCGCTTAGACCTTCTAGGAGTAGATGTTATTGAAGCAGGATTCCCCATTTCAAGTCCTGGAGACTTCAAATCTGTTGAAGAAATTGCTAAATTGGTAAAAAATGCGACCGTCTGTGGGCTTACTAGGGCTGTTGATAAAGACATTGAAGTTGCTGCTGAAGCATTAAAATATGCGAAGAAACCAAGAATTCATACGGGAATTGGCACATCAGACTCACATATTAAGTACAAATTCAAGTCT
Organism: Flavobacteriaceae bacterium; assembly: GCA_964228785.1. Classification (GTDB taxonomy): domain Bacteria; phylum Bacteroidota; class Bacteroidia; order Flavobacteriales; family Flavobacteriaceae; genus Polaribacter. The sequence continues at coordinate 13,215 of CAXRAW010000107.1, read as the reverse complement.
AACAGAGAAGAGATCATAGAACGTGCTTTCAAGGCAGTAAGTTATGCAAAAAAGTTTGTTGATGATGTTGAATTTTATGCTGAAGATGCTGGTAGGACTGATAATGAATACTTGTCGAGAGTTTGTGAAGCTGCAATTGAAGCTGGTGCAACAGTGCTGAACATTCCAGATACTACAGGCTATTGTCTTCCCTATGAGTATGGTGCGAAAATGAAGTATCTGAAAGAACATGTGAAAGGAATTGAAAAAGCCATTCTATCGTGCCATTGCCACAATGATTTAGGACTAGCCACAGCAAATTCTATCGAAGGTGTCATTAATGGAGCCAGACAGATTGAATGCACCATAAATGGTGTTGGCGAACGTGCTGGTAATACTGCATTGGAAGAGGTTGTGATGATTTTAAAGCAACATCCGTATTTGAATCTTGACACAGGAATTAATACCAGACATTTGTATGGAATGAGTCAGTTGGTATCCGAAAGCATGGGAGTTTATACCCAACCTAATAAGGCTATTGTTGGTGCTAACGCATTTGCTCATAGCTCTGGTATTCACCAAGACGGTGTGATAAAAAAGCGTGAAACTTATGAAATTATTGATCCAAAAGAAGTGGGAGTTACAGAGTCTGCAATCGTATTAACAGCTAGAAGTGGACGTGCTGCCCTTGCCTACCGTGCGAAAAATATGGGTTATGAATTAACCAAAATTCAATTAGATAGCGTTTATCAAAAGTTTCTTGAGTTTGCCGATAAGAAGAAGGAGATTCATGACGAAGATATTCATAAAATTGTAGAAGAAAGTAAGATATACAACAAAATAAGTGCTTAAACATCATCATTCAATAGGATTTACAAATAAATGATTAAGTTTCCGTTAGAAGAGTACTATGAGCAAAACATTATTTGATAAAGTCTGGGATTCTCACGTTGTCGATTCCATTGCAGATGGTCCGCAGATCCTTTACATTGACAAGCATTTGATACATGAGGTTACGAGTCCACAAGCATTTAATGAACTCAAACAGCGTGGTATTCCTATTTTTAGACCCAACCAGATTGTTGCTACCGCAGATCATAATACGCCTACGATCAATCAGCATCTCCCTGTAAAAGATGCCTTATCTAGGAATCAGTTGGAACAACTTTCTGTAAATTGTAAAGAAAACGGTATTACCTTGTACGAATTGGGTCACCAATACAACGGCATTGTTCATGTGATGGCTCCTGAATTGGGAATTACGCAACCTGGTAGAACGATGGTTTGTGGTGACAGTCATACTTCTACTCATGGTGCTTTTGGGGCTATTGCGTTTGGAATAGGCACAAGTCAAGTTGCACAAGTATTTGCAAGTCAGTGCTTACTATTAAAAAAGCCCAAAAGTTTGCGAGTTACCGTGAATGGTACTTTAAAAAAGGGAGTACTTCCCAAAGATGTAATTCTATACATTATCTCCCAAATTGGCACCAATGCGGGTACAGGTTACTTCTGTGAATATGCAGGTGACGTTTTCGAAAATATGAGTATGGAGGGAAGAATGACCGTCTGTAATATGAGTATTGAAATGGGTGCTCGTGGAGGAATGATTGCTCCTGATGAAACGACCTTTGCATACATTAAAGGGAGAAAATTTGCACCGAAGGGAGTCACATTTGATAAAAAAGTGACTTACTGGAAGACATTGCCTACAGATGAGGGTGCTTCTTTTGACAAGGAATACACATTTGATGCCTCTGACATAGCACCTATGATAACCTATGGAACCAATCCAGGGATGGGCATTAAAATTACTGATAATATTCCGGTAGATGATTCAGTATCATTTAAAAAATCTCTTGAATACATGAACTTTACCGCTGGGGATTCATTAATCAACCAGCCTATTAACTATGTATTTATTGGTAGTTGCACCAACTCCAGGATTGAGGATTTTAGAGTAGCTGCAAGTTTTGTCAAGGGTAAGAAAAAAGCCAACAATGTAACAGCTTGGTTAGTTCCTGGAAGTAAACAGGTAGAAGCTCAGATTGTCAATGAAGGTTTAAAAGATATTTTTGAAGCAGCAGGTTTTCAGTTGCGCCAGCCTGGGTGTTCGGCCTGTCTAGCAATGAATGATGATAAAATTCCCAAGGGAGAATATTGTGTTTCCACTTCTAACAGAAATTTTGAAGGGAGGCAAGGTCAAGGTTCTCGCACCATTTTAGCGAGTCCGTTAGTCGCTGCTGCCACTGCTGTTGAAGGTAAGATTATTGATATTACAAAACACCTACATTCACTCAAGAATTAAGACATTTAGAATCCACCACAGTGAATTTATGAAGTCATCATGGAAAAATTTACAACTTTAGACACTACTGCAGTTCCGTTACCAATTGAAAACATTGATACCGACCAGATTATTCCTGCTCGTTTTTTAAAAGCAACTGATAAGAAGGGATTTGGGGATAACCTCTTTCGAGATTGGCGTTATGATAAGAGTGGTAAACTCAATGCTGATTTCGCTCTAAACAACGTTCACTATTCTGGAACGATATTAATTGCCGGAGATAATTTTGGATGTGGATCCAGTCGGGAACACGCCGCCTGGGCTTTAGTGGGATATGGTTTCAAAGCTATTGTATCGAGTTTTTTTGCAGATATTTTTAAGGGGAATGCCTTAAATAATGGATTATTACCCGTACAAGTGTCGGAAAGTTTTTTGAAAATTCTGATGGAAATCATTCAAGATGATCCATCTACAAAGATAAAAATCGACCTGAGAATGCAAATGATTGCTATAGGGGGTACGGAGTTGTCTGAGCGTTTTGATATTGATCCCTACAAAAAGACTTGTATGATGAATGGTTATGATGATATTGATTATCTGGTGAGTAAGAAAGAGAAAATCAAAATTTTTGAGGCCTCTAGAATATAGTTCTTGGAATCATAAAATCCTTTTAGGAGGAATTAGTCAAATAAAATTCAATGTCACAAAAAGAGAATAATTGAAGTCCAAGTGGTTCATATAAATTAAAAATAGGGAACATATGATAAATACTAGAGATGTTCCAAATATTTTATTAAGTTTATATTGCTGATTTTGAGAACGTAGAGTTGATATTAATTCAATCATCAGCTTAACAAGTAGTAAACATTGAATGACCAGTTAAAAACATAGAAAAATGAAACTAGAAATTGCAGTCCTATCGGGAGACGGAATTGGCCCTGAGGTGACCAACGAAGCGATCAAAGTATTGAAAGCTATTGCCTTGCAGTTTGATCATGTATTTACCTTTAAGCCTGCCAAGGTGGGAGCTATTGCAATCGATGCTACAGGGAACCCGCTCCCTGATGATACTTTAGAGTTGTGTATGAATACAGATGCTGTGCTTTTTGGAGCAATTGGCGATCCAAAATATGATAACGATCCCACCTTAAAGGTTCGCCCAGAGCAAGGATTATTAAAATTACGAAAAGAGTTAGGGTTGTATGCGAATATTCGTCCTGTAAAAGCCTACGATACGTTACTTGACAAATCACCTTTACGAAAAGAACGAATCAAAGGAACGGATATTAGCATTTATAGGGAGTTAACTGGTGGCATCTATTTTGGAAAAAAATATTTGAGTGACGATGGTTCCACGGCTTCCGACCTTTGTGAGTATAGCGAATATGAAATTGAGCGTGTTGCGCGCTTGGCCTTTGGAGCTGCAAAAGCTCGCAACAAGAAAGTTACCTTAGTGGATAAAGCCAATGTATTAGAAACTTCTCGTTTGTGGCGCAAAGTGGTGGCTGAAATCGCCAAAGATTACCCAGAAGTAACGTTAGATTTCCTATTTGTGGACAACGCTGCCATGCAGATGATTTTAAACCCCACGCAATTTGATGTGATTTTGACAGAAAACATGTTTGGTGACATTATTAGTGACGAGGCTTCTGTAATTGGAGGATCTATCGGTTTGTTAGCATCTGCATCTGTAGGTGACAAATATGCTATGTTTGAGCCTATTCATGGTTCCTATCCGCAAGCTACTGGAAAAGGGATTGCTAATCCGATAGCCTCTATCTTATCTGCTGCCATGTTGCTAGATCACTTTGAATTATTTGAGGAGTCTGCAATGATTAGAAAAGCAGTAGAAAAATCGCTGAGGTTGAAAGTCACAACACCAGATCTTAATGAAAGTAATTTAAATATTACCACATCTAAAGTTGGAGATTTTATAGAGGATTTTATTCATCACCCCAATGATTCTAATTTGAATTTAAAAAACATTCATCTGGGACAATCTACGATTATCTAAATAATCACTTTGCCTCCAAAAAGAAGATTTAGTAGAATTTCCATCTCACTAGGATTGTAGCCTTCCCTTTTTCAGAGCACTTTAAAATTAGACAAAAAATTGTTTTTCTTATGGCATCAAAACTCACTCGAATCAGTCAACAGAGCGTATATCGCTGGCCTATCGGCACAACATACGCTTAGTTATTAGCTACAGGGTTATTTTTTTCCTTTATCAACTATATTTTCCAGATAGCCTGTTAAATCTTTGATAGAGTTAAGGATTTCTTCTTCTCCCATTTCCTCTGAAATAGATAACAAGGTCAAAATAGCTTCTCGTTTTTGATTTCTTAAAAATGACTCTCCTAACTCTTTGATTTCGTTAAGGTCATCAAGATTTTTAACCTCTTTTATTCTCTTCACTAAAATTAGTAGATCTTTGTCCATATTTTGTTTTAAATTATAATTTGATATTGAAATACAGTATCGTATGTACTTTGTAAAGTTAGGAAGATTTACTGTTCATTTAAACTGTTTTTAGCTATTAATTGGCTAATTCATATGTAGCCTTCCCTTTTTTAGGACATTTTAAAATTAGATAAAATCTTTTACATAGGACATTTGCAAACTCACACAGATCAGTCAACAGAGCGTATATCGCTGGCCTATCGGCGCAACATACGCTTAGTTATTGTGTGTAGTGTTTTATTCGTTAGTTTCTTTTTTTAGTTCTTTCGGTAAAAACATATTTATTTCACTATCGGAAAGTGTTAACTCTTCATTCAGTTTTAATGCTTTAGTAGCTTCTTTATATGCTTTATTTATAGTTCTCGGACTGCCTTTATATGCACTGCTTAATTTGTTTTGCAATAAATCTCTTTTTTCAACTAATTCTTCAAGGTCTATAATTTCTGCTTTTAGGTCAGTCAACAAAGAAAAATATTCCTCTCTTATATTCCATAAATCAGAGGCAGAATCAGAATGTTTTTGAGCAATTTCTCCTAAATCGTGTCCTTTTACATAGGTATTAATCGCAAATAAAATTGCGGATAAAACAGCAGTAATTATACCAATGATTTTATGTTCTCCAAAAACAGTAATTAACACACCTGTAGTCGTCAAAGCTGACAAAGCAATTTGAGTATATTTAATATTATTATGACGTACAGATATAATATCTGCACATTTTTCTTGAGTTTTATGACTCCATACAACTCTTCCGAAACACTCTCTTAATTGGGCTTCTATTATTTTAGCTTGGGAATTTTGTTCCATATATGTCTCTCCATTTTGATTTTGCTGTGTAAGGATAATCTTTTTCCTTTTCTATTGCTTCTAATGATATATTGTAGCATTGTTTTGCTTTGTACTCAAACTTTCCAGTTCTATAAACTCTTTGATTACTTCCAGGTGCTAGCCAATAGCTTTTTTCGGAATCTTGATTTTTAAGATACTCAAAAAAGTCTCTGCTCATAAAATCATAGTATAGGTACGATTTATCTTTATATCCCCAATTTTTCATAAAATTATAAGCTAAAGTATCTATTAGCAAACCACTAATAGGAACTGACCATTTACTTTTCCAAGCTCTTGCCATTCTGCAAAGCCGTTTTAGATTTTTATTCCATTCTTTATTGGCTCTGTTCATTTCATCTATTTCTGCTTTCGGATTTGTTGTTTTCCAAGAGCCTCCATCATTCGTGTCTGGGTATGTATAACTTATTCCATCTTTATTAATAATGAATGCTGGCACAATTTCGTATCGAATGCCGTCTGTAAAACCTAAAACAACCACTTGTCCATCACCACGTAAATGTGTTGTAGTTCTGTAAGTCTTTTTAATTACATCTCTTACTTCTTGCAGTAAAGCAGATTGTCCGTTAGATATGTACCTGTTAAATTTTGAATAGGTAGAATAGGGAAGTTTTATAATTACATCAATATCACTTGTAAAAATGTCAGTTCCACGTCCATAAGAACCAACGTATAGACTGTTTGCAGTTTCAGATGTTGTTCCGTAATAATCTGTATTTATTCTTTTTGTAATGCTTTTATATCGAGATTGAATATTCGATACTGTTGTCGAACTCATTCTTAAATTACCACAAAAAGTTTCAAACCAATTTGATACGCTCATTTTTTACTTGATGTTTTTTAACATTACACACAACGGCTCAGTATATGAAAAAGTAGGGCAGGTGATAAGCACTTACTTTCGGATTTATACTGAGCCAAATTTTTCATTTTATTTTTAACTTTTTTCTAAAATACAAATTAAAAATTTGGCGGACTTTGCAAACAAATACTGACCTTTGATTTAACAATAATCGCCCTATTTTTTATATACATTGTTACCTGGCTGGCGTTTTTCCGCAAACTTGCTAGCGTTGGCAAAGACATACTCTTTTACAGTTTTGGTTCAGCTTGGATGGCGCGACTGGAAATGTGTATGGCTTTAAGCGTTGGCAATTCCGCTATGTCATTAAATCATATCTTTCACTTGGCGGAAATAGTAATTCAATTCCTTTTGGTTTGATTTTAAATAAAGGGCCTTTCTCAACTACTTTTCCTTTCGAGTTTCGCTTAATTAAATGGTCAAGCGTTATAACGCCTTGTTCAATTAATAAATCAAATTGTGAGGTAATTGGCTTTTTTGTGTGTTCTACCAGTTTATATTGAAAATGTTCTCGTTCTTCAATTTTGATACTTTCGGCTTCTACCCAAAATGTCTCTTTATGTTTTGATTTTAGTCGGTTGTGAAGTTTGTCTAATGTCCAGACAACAAAATCTCCAACCTCTGGCTTATCAGAGTTTTCAATTAGTTGTTTTATGTCGCTGTCAATTCTTAAATTCAAACCTTGTGAGTTTCTTGTAATTGCAGAAACTGTGCAATAAAGTTTAAAATCCTCATCACGTTCATATCCAAAATTATCAAGAATTTCTGCTGAACTTTTAAACTTACTTAAGTTCCAATCTGGAACTTGTGCAAACAAGTTTTTTCGATTCGTTCTGCTGTTTCTAAACGACTTAAGTTCAATTCCTTTATAATCTGGTTGTTTTGAAGAGTTAATGTCAATTCCGAGTGCTGTTTCAAGTGTTCTTCCAACCGAAGTGTCAGCGTCAACCATTGAAGGAATTGGGCCGGCATTTGCTATTTTTCTTAACATAGCCAAAAGCTCAAAAGCGACTTCGTTCTCAGTTGTGTTAATTGCATTAATTAACTCTTGAAATGGATTCAGAATTGAAGAATTAATCAATTCTCTGATATCTAATTTTGTTAAGTTGAAAACTTGAAATCGGTTATCAAAGTAAGTTATTCCAATAATATCGTTTGGATCAGCAACCTTTGTTAGACTATAAAACCAAATCCTTGGGTCTCCCTTTTTGGTTGAAGGACGATATAAAGATGCTTTCGATTCTATAGTTTTAAAACCAGTATGAATAATTGCAGGAATCATTACTTTACTATCCGTTCCTTGACTTTGTAACTCGTAATCGTGAATATTTTCACTTTTTAAATAGCTACGAACAGAACCAGTCGCATCCATTATAGATTTTTTTAATCCTGTTTCGGTTGGTTCAATTAAAGTAAGAGAAACTTGGTTTTTAGTCAGTACTTTTATCTTTTCTTGTTCTGTGGTTGTAAGTTTTCTCACTTGATATGTTTTAAAATTTCACTTGCTACTGCTCTTGCTAATAATGGTGGGACAGCATTACCAACTAAAGTGTATTGTGGTACTTCTGTTTTTCTATTATTTCCACCAGTTGAGCGTTTTCCTTGAAATACAAAAGAGTCATCAAACGATTGTAAACGTGCCATTTCTCTAACAGTCAAAGACCTTGGTGAATTATAGTGAATATAATCGTCTGCAATAGTCATTATAGTAGAGCTTTGTTCGTCTGGCTTTAAAACATTGTAATTTCTTTTGTTTGTAGAAAGATTTAGTCTTTCAAGTTCTGGTTGTGCATTTTTGTAGTTACCATTTTTTAAAATGACACCAAGTCTTTCGATAACGGTTTCGTTTTGGTTACTTGTTTTGTGATTGTTTAGTAAGTCGAAATACTTTTCCCCATTTTCAAGAGCTTCACTATTTCTAACATAAAACGGTTTAGTTTGTGGCTTGTAACGTTCAATCAATCGGCCTTTTTTTGACCACTCAGCAAATGATTTTCCACCTTTTGAAATTGGTTTTCCATCAATTCTTCGTTTTTTCAAAAGTTTAGCCATTTTTTTAGCTGTTCCATTATATTGAGCGGAAATGTCAACTGATTCGTAACGATGAGCCTCTTGATTATTACCTATAAAATCTAAATCATACAAAGCTTCAAAAATGGTGACTTTTTCTTCTTCTGAAACAGTTGCAGGAATTTCAGATATATACTTTTGGTCTTTACGACAACCTATAAAAAGCACTCTTTCTCTATTTTGAGGAACACCATAATTTGATGCATTAGCTACAAATGGCTGTTCTATTTTGTAAAGCCTAATGCTTTCAAGAATAGTTTCTAACTCTTTATTTTGTTTTGTGCTACAATGCGATTTTAATATTTCAATAGATTCATCAAAAGACGTTGTGTAGATTTTCAAAGATGTAATAATATCTTCGCAATCTTTTTTGTAAGTGCTTGGGACTTTCAGAATTTTGAAAGCGTCTTCAATTTTGGAAATTACATTTTCAGAGCTAATTTCTGTAAGGAAATCTGTGAAAGAATTTACAAAATTATCGCTGTCAATATTACAAAAATCTTTTTCCTTTATAATATCACGTTTTAGCTTTTCCCATTCTTTTGTTCTGGCCAAAATGTTAAAACCGTGGCGAATTGTGTTGATGTTTTCGTCCGTTTTACTCGTTTTGTAATCAGCAATTTTTGGCGTTAATTTTCTAAATCTATTTTCTACAAAAGAGATGAAATCAGCTTTTCCAGTTTCTTTATCTTTTTCAAGCAGTTTTTCTAGTTCTACTCGCTTTACAATACTGTCAAAAAGAAAGGAATTAGATTCTTTTCGTACTTTTTTAATGAATGAGATTAGTAATGGAATTTCTTTAATGTCTACAATAGAGTTAATCTCTTTGATGATTAGTTCTTTTATTTTACCTTTTTCTTTTGTCAAAATTCCCTTAACATTTTCCATAACGAAGTATTTTGGTTGTAAAACCTTTATTACTTCTAGATAATGAGAGAATAAATCATCTTTCTTATCAAACTTTTTTCTTTTCCCTGCAAGACTGAAACTTTGACAAGGTGGTCCACCACAGACAACATCAATTTGGCGACCATCAATTTTTTCTAATAAATTGTCTAAAAAGTCTGGTTCTGTAATATCTTGTTTAAGAAATTCTGCGTCTAAGCCTAATTGGTGGTTGTAACGAACAACGTGAGTTAATTCGCAATTTTCATTAATATCGTTGGCAACTACGAAATCAAAGAATTTGTTGTTGTGCTCAGCTTGTAAAAAACCCTCGCTAAAACCACCTGCTCCTGCAAATAAGTCTACAAAAGTGAAGGGTTTTCCGTAAAGAGCGACCTGTTCTTTTACAATATTTACATTCCTATTTTCTTTATAGTTTTCGATGTGTTCGTTCAATACGCTTTTGACTTCATCCTGAACAAAGGTTTTTTTGTTAGAATGATGCAGAAGTTCATCCGCTCGTTCCCTTAGAAAATCCAAATAATGGTTGATTTCGTGAGATTCTACACTTAATCCAGTCGCTTTCTGTTTGGATTTATTGAAGTTTTTAGGTTCTATTTTCTGTCCCGTTGAGATCTTTACTTGACTTCCGTTACAGTTTATTCGTAGATGAATTGGTGCAAACCCTTTTTTGTCAGGTTTGTCTAAATAAAAATTAATTGTTGCCATATTTATTCACGGACGCTTTTACGTACACGGACAAATTTACGGACATTTTTTAAAATTCCTATTTATTTCTGATTTTTGTTATGAGTGAGCTTTGGGAAAAGGCAAGCTCTTTTTATTTTTTGAGGCACGAAAAAATGAAATGTGCTTGACTGTGCGTTTGGCTTTTTCAGAGCTTGCAGGTAACTAATGGATATACGCAATTGCGTATATTTCACTTTCAAATATAACTAATTTTATAAATAGTCTATTGGACTTTTAATATCTGTGAGCATCGAGTTTGCCATCTGTACTTTTTGGTATTGCCCAATTTGTTCAACGGTATTCTTCATCTAAAATGAAGCTGTAATCTTCTCCACGCAGTTCTGCCTCGTCTGCTTTGTCTTGTTCTAATTCGTCCAAGTAGTGTAAGAGCATTACCCAAGGGGTTTGACCTATGTTATCTAATTCGCTGTCCACTCCTGAATCTTTGTAGAGCGGGTCGTCTATATTTTTAAATGATTGTTCAAAACTCATATTTCAGTTTCTTCTTTTTTTATTTCGTTCAGAGCGTTGGCAAAAAACAGCTCTTTTGGTTTTTTCAGCGCAGGTTTTTGTAAATGCATTAAAAATTAACGAACAAAAGACAGCGCACAGCAACTGTTTTACTTTTTTTGAATATGTGAACCTAAACGCCGCGTTAGGGATAGCAGCGGCATCCTTTTTTGTCCTGTACAGGTAAAAAAGATATAGCGGATAGCCCGACCCGTAGGGGAACGCCCTTAATAACTCCCCATTAATTATCCTTGTTTTGAAGACTGGGTCAATTCTTACTTTTTTGGGTTTTAGGATGTTTTTTTGCATGAATTTTATGGAACACCTGATGGTGATTAAAGCTGGAGGAATTTGACTGGATCTGGACAGTTGTCTTTGTAAAAAGGTAAGTCCTCGCGGGAGCATACACCCGGATAGTCACCGTGGTATTCTTGAATGTCTTCTATGATTTGAAAATGAAGATGGGGCGGGTAGCCTCCGTTAATAGATTTTTCTCCAAGAGTTCCGCTTGTGGAGATCATCAATGCGATTCTCTACAAGCTAAAGACTGGTGTCCAGTGGGAGTATTTACCTGTTGAAAGTCTTTTCAGTGAAAGACCACTACACTACAAAAGTGTCTTTTACCACTATCGTAAATGGTGTAAGGCAGGTGTTTGGAAAGATTGTTGGATAAAGTTATTGTGCAAATACAAGTCTTTCCTTGACCTTTCTAGTGCTGATCTGGATGGTAGTCACACTCCTGCCTTAAAGGGAGGCCAAGAGGTAGGGTATCAGGGGAGGAAAAAGAGAAAGACCACCAATGCGTTGTTCTTGACCGATAGACAGGGACTCCCTTTGGCCATGTCTGAACCTATTTCGGGGAATCACCATGACCTTTATGACATTGAGATCCATTTTGAAGAGATCACTTCTACCCTAGAACAAGCCGATATACCTATAGACGGTCTCTTTCTCAATGCAGATGCAGGGTTTGATTCGCAGGGATTTAGAGTTGAATGCGGTAGAAAGGAGATTATAGCCAATGTAGATTTCAATAAACGAAGAGGAAATAAAGACCATAACCTACTACTGGATGATGAACTCTACAAAGAAAGATATTCTATTGAACGTACCAACGCATGGATGGATAGTTTCAGATCACTGCTAAACAGATTTGATGTTACAATTACTAGCTGGAAAGGATTTAATTTCTTAGCTTTTATCGTATTAGGACTAAGAAAATTTACCCAAAAAACACAATTCAGATGAGTTCAAAGAGAAAATAGAAAAATCAAATAATTTTCATATATCAATTGCTCCGATGATGGATGGGGCGAAAACCAGAAATAAACCATTGAAAAACATATAAATTATTTTTCATGGTGGCTATATGTAGGTTTTTGGTATGAACAAAATAGAAAAGGATAAATGAGTAATATGTTTTCATATGGTTTTGAAAAGTAAAAATCACTTTCAAAATATATCAAATTAAACCACACAAAACCTCAATTTGTTTTACCTATGTTTTACCCATAGCAATAAAAAAAGGCTCTCAATTTCTTGAAAGCCTTTGTTTATCTAGTAGCGGGAACTGGACTCGAACCAGTGACCTTCGGGTTATGATCTTTGATGTTTTTAACCTAATTTAATATAATTTATTGAAAAATAACTTATTAATGAATCACTTACAGATATATAAAGCTATTTGATTCCATAAAAATTCACTAAATGTTTTTACATTGTTTTTACAAAATGATTTTTATTTCGTATTTTTGATGTACAAAACAACATCATTTATGGCTTCAATCAAAGTAATTCTTTGGAAATATAGAAAAAGAGAGGACGGTACATGTTCTATAGCCATTCGAATAACTAAAGACAGGAAACCTCAGTACATTCATACTGGACAGTACATCCATGAAAAAAATTGGGATGCTAAAAACGGTATCATTAAAAAATCACATCCTAATTCGAAACGTTTAAACAATCTCATCCAAAAGAAACTAAGTGAAGCCTATGCAACATCTTTGGATGAGGAAGTTAGTAAAAATTACCTTTCTGCAAAACAAATAAAGAAAAAAGTAAAACGACAATCTTCAGGTGTTTATTTCTTTGAACTGGCAACGGAACGTATCAAAAGAAAATTCAAGGAAGGAACTTTCTCAGTTGCAAAATCTGAATTATCTATCCTGTATAATATCCAAGAGTTTTTAGCGCTTAACACTATAATTCCTCAACAAAAAGCTATTGAGGATATAAAAAAAAGAAGGAAAGAACGAATTTCACAAGCCCGAAAAGGAGCAGTAGATGTCTCTGAGCTCTTAAAGAAATTTGCAAAAAATCAATCGCTTACATTTAGCGATATTGATATGGCTTTTATTAATCGCTTTAAAAGTTTTTGCACTTCTTATCTTGAACAAAAAACACGAACTGTTACCAATCAACTCATCTTTATTCGTACACTTTATAACCAAGCTATCAAAGAAAATTTAGTAGATGGTAGAAATTACCCTTTTGCTGGCGAAAAAGAAAAAATCCGTATTTCTTCCGGAAATAAAATTGGTTTAACCAAAGAAGAAATCAGTAAAAT
>CAXRAW010000106.1:0-9339 GCA_964228785.1 Flavobacteriaceae bacterium | reverse complement strand
CTATATTCGAATTAACTACGACCTCTTCTGATTTTAACTTTGAGTGTCCGTAGTGACTCAAAGGATTGGGTGGGTCAGTTTCTTTATAATATCCCTGAGCTCCATCAAAGATAAAATCAGTAGAAATGTGAATAAGGTGTATTCCGTGTGCCTTGCAAAATTCAGAAAGGAACTCAACCGCTGTAATGTTTAGCCTGTTGCATTCCTCTTTGTGTTCCTCACATGCATCTACATTGGTCATAGCGGCGGTATTTACAATACAATCTGGCTGAATCTCCTGCAAGCAAGCGGTCAAAAGTCCTTTTTGAGTGATGTCTATACTATGATAGACAAAATCATTCCTATGACTGCGATTAGCTCCCTTTGATAGTCCAAAAACCTGATATTTCTCTGGCTGCTTTTTGAGCAAATTGACTAAGGTCTGCCCCAACAATCCATTACTGCCTGTAACTACAATTTTCACTCTTTTACGTAGATGTTAACTATTTAACATTTATTTAGTTATTTCCTTTTGCTAGGGTATTGACCACTGTTTAACCAGTCCTTCTGTAAGGGTTTCATCATCAGAAAAGTTCTCTCAATTTTACTATTTGCCTTGGCCGCCCCAGCACAATTAAATGCGAATTCCTCACCAACTCTAGAGACGCCTCTGGGTTAATAATATACTTCCCATCGGGAGCTTTGAACCCTATCACGGTACACCCTGTTTTTCTTCTAAGATCGAGGTCTAAGATGGTCTTTTGCAAGTATTTTTCTGGCAAATCATTTACTGAAATCTCTTCGAGATTTGCAGTGGTTTCCCCTTCTACAGTTAATCTACCAACAAACTCAATCACGTCTGGAGTAACAACCAAAGAAGCCATGTGATCTCCTCCCAATTTATCAGGCATGATTACATTATTAGCACCTGCAATTTTTAATTTGTCATATGATGACTCATTAGATGCTCTGCTGATAATCTTACAATTTTGATTGAGTTGTCTAGCAGTTAACACCACAAACAGATTATCAGCATCCGAGGGCAGCGCCGTAATTAAATTTGCAGCTCGTTCTATTCCCGCTCTTTTTAAAACATCATCCGTTGTTGCATCGCCATGAACGTTAAACAATCCCTTTCGATCAGCTTTCAGAGTAATTTCCTCATTTTGCTCTATAATTACAAATTCCTGCTTGTAATTTTCAAGTTTCAGCATGGCTTGACTTCCATTTCTTCCAAAACCACAAATAATGGTATGACCCTCTAATTTTTCAATCTTTTTTTGCACTTTCTTCAATTTAAGTTGTTGAAATAATTGACCACTGACGATATATTCAGTAAACGCTGAAAACGTATAACCAAAACTAACAATACTGGTTGCTATGAGAAATACGGTAAATAATTTTTCTTGATCGCTCAAGGGTTCAATCTCACCAAACCCCACAGTAGAGATGGTAATCACAGTCATGTAGAGCGCGTTCACAAAAGTATATCCCGAGATGGTCATATAGCCAAACACTCCAAATGTCATGACTAGTGCCAAAAGGAGTAATGCCTTTTGCAATTTAGAACGAAACCAATTTCTCATAGATCAAAAACGGAACTTCTTTTGGTATAAACCATATCTTTCAAACGCAGTAAAAAGGCCAAGGTAAGATAAAATCCAAAAGACAAGCCCACGGTCACAAAAGAAATATAAATAAAAAAAAGTCTCACATTTAGGGCACGAATCCCCAAGCGATCCGCTAGCCGAGACGACACATGGTAACCATGTCGTTCAAAAAAATATCGCACCGAATGAACAAAACCCATCTACTAAATTTTATTGCAAGATAGGTTTTTAGATGCTAGTTAAAAAGAAGTGATTTAAACTTTTTTTAACGCATTTAAATCGATGCTGGCCATTTGGAATCTAAAAACGTCCTTTACTTATCAGTTTGCACACATATTCAATGATTGTGAGCATCTCAAAATCTCACATCATCTTCTTGTGGAGCGTTTCCCTTCGGGTCGGGCTATCCGCTATATCTTCTTTGCCTTCACAGGACAAAAAAGGATGCCGCTGCTATCCCTAACGCGACATTCAACCATCGATTAAGTTTTTTACTAGTCACAAACTTTAAAAGCTTACAACTTTAGCGTAACTTTGCGTTTTTCTGAATTTTACCCGAGTTGAAAGAGCAAGAATTTATTGAAGTTTACGGAGCTAGAGCTCACAATTTAAAGAATATCGATGTTAAAATTCCAAGAGAAAAATTGGTCGTTATTACCGGATTGAGTGGTAGTGGAAAATCGTCATTAGCATTTGATACGATCTACGCAGAAGGACAGCGAAGATACATAGAAACCTTCTCCGCCTATGCCCGTCAATTTTTAGGCGGATTGGAACGCCCCGACGTGGATAAAATAGATGGTCTGTCTCCGGTAATTTCTATCGAACAAAAAACAACCAACAAAAGCCCGCGTTCCACTGTGGGAACCATCACTGAAATTTACGATTTCCTAAGATTGCTATTTTCACGTGCTTCAGAAGCCTACTCCTACAACACAGGTGAAAAAATGGTGAGTTATAGCGATGAACAAATTCTAGATCTCATTTTATCAGACTTCCACGAAAAGCGAATTGCGATATTGGCTCCACTAATTAAATCCAGAAAAGGACATTATCGCGAGTTATTTGAGCAAATTTCTAAGCAAGGCTTTTTAAGAGTTCGAGTGGACGGAAAAATGATGGAAATTGAAAAAGGAATGCGCCTCGATCGCTATAAAACACACGATATAGAAGTAGTCATAGACCGACTAGTTATCAATTCTGATGCTAAAAATCGCTTAAAAGAAACTATTAAGACAGCGCTCTACACTGGGAATAATATTCTTATGGTTATTGATGTAGATCATGAAGTCCCAAGGTATTTTAGCAGAGAATTAATGTGTCCTACCTCGGGCATTGCCTACTCAAATCCAGAACCTAATACCTTTTCTTTTAATTCTCCAAAAGGAGCGTGTACATGCTGTAATGGCCTGGGAATTACCAATACTATTAATGAGCACAAGGTCATTCCAGACGATACGATTTCCATAAAAAATGGAGGAATTGTTCCACTTGGAGAATATAAAAATAGCTGGATTTTCAAACAGGTTCAGTTGATTGCAGAGCGGTACAATTTTAAATTAAGTGACCCCATAAAATCCATTCCAAAAGAAGCAATGGAAATTTTGTTGAATGGTGGCAACGAAAAGTTCTCAGTGAATTCAAAAGCCATGGGTGTTACCCGTAGCTATGAAATTGACTTTGAAGGAATTGCTTCTTTCATAGAGCATCAATACAAAAATTCTGACAGCAATTCAATCAAACGTTGGGCAAAAGGATTTATGGATGACGTTCCCTGTTCCTCTTGCAATGGAGGTCGGTTAAAAAAAGAAAGTCTCCACTTTAAAATTAACGGAAAAAATATTAGCGAACTGGCTCGATTTGATATTTCCGAATTAGCAAATTGGTTTGTTGATATAGAAAAAAGACTGTCCAAGAAACAGTTGATCATTGCTGCTGAAATTTTAAAAGAAATCAGAACACGAATTCAGTTTTTACTAGATGTTGGATTGGATTATCTAACCTTAGACAGAACGTCTAAATCTTTATCCGGAGGTGAGGCACAGCGAATACGACTGGCAACACAGATAGGATCACAGCTTGTGGGAGTCTTATATATCTTAGACGAACCAAGTATCGGGTTACATCAGCGCGATAATCAGAAATTAATCAATTCTCTTGTAAAGCTGCGCAATATTGGAAACTCCGTTCTGGTTGTAGAGCACGATAAGGACATGATAGAGCATGCAGATTTTGTGTTAGACATTGGACCAGGTGCTGGAATTCACGGAGGTAATATAGAAAGTAACGGTACTTTTAAAGATTTAAAGAAAAGCCGAACGCTCACCGCCGACTATCTGGCTGGTCGCAAATCAATTACCGTTCCACAAAAGCGTAGAAAAGGCAATGGAAAAAGCATTAAAATCACTGGAGCCACAGGAAATAATTTGAAAAATATAACCGTGGCATTCCCTCTTGGTAAGATGATCTGTGTTACTGGTGTTTCTGGGAGTGGTAAATCTACCTTAATCAATGAGACACTCTATCCCATACTCAATCAATATATTTATAAAGCTGTTAAAGAGCCCATGCCTTACAAAAAAGTAGTAGGCATTGAAAATATAGATAAAGTGATTGATATTGATCAGTCGCCAATCGGGAGGACTCCAAGATCCAATCCCGCAACATATACCGGTGTTTTTGGAGAGATCAGAAATCTATTTGCAAAGACTCCAGAGGCTGCTATACGAGGATATAAACCAGGAAGGTTTTCTTTTAATGTAAAAGGTGGTCGTTGCGAAACCTGTCAAGGTGGTGGAGTTCGTGTAATTGAAATGAATTTTCTTCCAGACGTTCATGTAGAATGTGAGACCTGTCAGGGTAAAAGATTCAATCGAGAAACACTGGAAATTCGCTACAAAGGAAAATCAATTTCCGATATCCTGGAAATGACCATCAACCAAGCAGTTGATTTCTTTGAGCACATCCCCAAAATCTACAACAAGTTAAAAACCATAAAAAATGTTGGTTTAGGATACATCACTTTAGGACAGCAATCCACTACGCTTTCTGGAGGAGAGGCACAGCGCATTAAGCTGGCATCAGAATTATCCAAACGAGATACTGGAAACACATTTTATATTCTTGATGAGCCTACTACTGGGCTACATTTTGAAGACATTCGTGTGTTGATGGAGGTTCTTAACAAATTAGTTGATAAAGGAAATACGGTGCTTATTATTGAGCATCATATGGACGTTATCAAATTAGCAGATCATATCATAGATATCGGACCAGAGGGTGGAAAAAAAGGTGGTGAGGTTCTCTGTACAGGGATTCCAGAGCACATTGTAAAAAATAAAAAAAGCTATACAGCAACATTTTTGAAAGCAGAGTTGAACTTAAAAATTTAACATCGTCCATCAATCAGATGAAGGGTAGAAGTTATGTAGAAACATTTGTATACCCCAACCATGTTTAGTATCAATAAAACCATTATAGCAATTCCCTACAAAGTATTCTCAAAGATTTTTAGAACTAAACTGTATATTAAAAGTTATAAATTCGCAAAAGATATACTATAAAAACTCTCAATGGGGGATTAGTCAAATAAAAATCAATACCTCAAAAAAGTAAGTGTCTAAATATTAAAATAGTTATCATCAACTCAAACCTACGAAAACTCATGACAAACAAAGACAGAAAAATACGCGAGAAGCTTCAGCAAAAGACGTGGAATGAAATTAAGACCAATGACTCTTGGGCGATTTTTAAAATCATGTCTGAGTTTGTTGATGGGTATGAAAAGTTGAGTAAAATTGGTCCGTGTGTGTCTATCTTCGGATCTGCAAGGACACTCCCTAATGAAAAATATTATCAACTGGCTGAGGAAATTGCATTCAAATTAACGCAAAATGGATATGGAGTGATTACGGGTGGTGGTCCTGGTATTATGGAAGCTAGTAATAAAGGGGCACACAGAGGGAAAGGTGTTTCGGTGGGGTTAAACATTGATCTTCCTTTTGAGCAGCACGATAATCCGTGGATTAACAAAGACAAAAACTTAAATTTTGATTATTTCTTTGTTCGCAAAGTCATGTTTGTAAAATACTCTCAAGGGTTTATTGTGATGCCAGGAGGTTTTGGGACACTAGATGAACTTTTTGAGGCTATTACCTTGATTCAGACAGAGAAAATTGGAAGATTTCCCATCATTTTGGTAGGGTCTGAGTTTTGGGGTGGGCTTCTTGACTGGATTCAAAATACGTTACTGGTACAAGGAAATATTAGCAAGGATGATCTAAAACTCTATCGTATCGTTGACTCTGCTGATGAGGCACTGGAACACTTAAATAAGTTCTATGCTAAATATCAGCTAAAACCCAATTTCTAATGACGTTATCTCCGCTCCACGTTAAGAGAGCTGTCCTCTATTTTGGTCTAGCCTTTATAGTGAGTAAAAGTTCTAGTCAGGCCCGTATTAAGGTGATGATGTATAACGTATTAAATTACTCTAATACGGCTATCAGTCAACAAAAAACTGGGGATCTGCAATGCTATTGGGCAGTTAATTCGGTTAGTGAATATCAATGATGCCTTTGAAAATATATTCACCATTAATGTAGAGCATCTTTCCAAAGGGATTTATTATCTTTAGGCACAAAACTTAAATAAGCCTCTAAAGTTTGTAAAGAGTTAATTGAAAAAATCCCATTTCATAGCACTTTATTTTGTCATTTTCTCTGCTTCTATCCATGGGCAGGAGCATGCTATTTCTTTGGAAGCCCAATTAGATCTTAAAAATGATATTTTAAGCATCAGTCAAAAAATTATTTTCATCAATCAATCAGATACTACACTAACAGAAGTTTACCTTCATAACTGGCCTAATGGTTATCGCAATAAAAAATCACCATTATCTAGAAGACTTATTGAGGATTATGACAAGTCACTTTATTTTGCACGTGATAAAGATCGTGGATACATTGAGATTAAAAATCTAACTGTAAACTTTGAAATAGTTGCATTTAAAGAGCTGAGGGAAGATCAATCTGATATTTTAAAAATATTACTTAATAAGCCTCTGAAACCAGGAGAGTTCATTGAAATTAACACTTCTTATCTTTTAAAAATCCCTAATGCTAACTTCACGGGGTATGGGAAATCAAAAACAGGCTATAAGCTAAGATACTGGTATTTAATTCCTGCTGTTTTTCAAAATGGATGGAAACTCATGAATAACCTAAATATGGATGATTTGATGACGAACGTAAGTCGGTACGAAATCAAATTACAACTTCCAAAATACTACTACTTAAACTCGAACCTTTACGAGTATAAAACTCAGAAAGATGATGCTATTGAATATTATTTAGTCGGGAGAAATAAGACAGAGGTCATTCTAGACATCGACTTAAAAAACACCTTTATATCTTATAAAACCAAGGATATTAACATTAAAACAGATCTTCATAAATCGACTATAAACCAAGAGCTGAGCAAGAATATTCTGGACAGGCAATTATTCTTTATCAAACAATACTTAGGGGAATACCCACACAAAGAAATGCTGATTGATAGGGCTAGTGAAAGTAAAAATCCGATCTATGGACTTAATCAGTTACCGCAATTTATCCGTCCCTTCCCCGATGTGTTTGAGTGGGATATGACCTTGTTTAAGGCCATGACTAAAAAGTATATCGACAACACCTTACTGCTAGACAAACGAAAGGATTATTGGCTTACTGATGGCTTACAGGTATATTTGATGATGGAATATGTCTCTATCTATTATCCTGAAATTAAACTTGTTGGTAACTTATCTAAAATTTGGGGGTTTAGAAACTTCAATTTTTCAAAACTTGACTTCAATGATAAATATCCTTTTGTATATGAATTTAGTGCGAGACAATTTCTAGATCAATCACTAACTACAAGAGCTGATTCGCTTTCTAATTTTAATCGAAAAATTATCAATAAATACAAGGCTGGGCTGGGACTTCGGTATCTATCAGACTATATAGGAGACAGTATCATTAAGCAGTCTTTTCAGGAATTTTACCTTAAAAATGCCCTGAAAGTTTCTAATAGTAAGGAGTTTGGAAAAATTGTTTCCTCAAAAACAGATAAAAATCTGAACTGGTTTTTCGGAAATTATGTGACTACTGATAAAGATATAGACTATACTATTAAAAAGGCCTCAGAGAAAAACGATTCCATCTATGTTACAGTAAAAAACAAAAGGGAGGTAGTAGCTCCAGTAGCTATTTATGGTGTTAAAGATCGAAAAATTAAATTCAAACAGTGGTTAGAGGGGGTTGACAGTGTCAAAACAGTGGTAATTCCCAAGGGAGATTTTGATCGTGTAGCTCTCAACTATGAAAATTCTTATCCAGAATTTAACTCATTAGACAACTGGAAAAAAATAGGAAAAAATCTGATCAGTAAACCAATTCAATTAAAACTGTTAAAAGATTTAAACGATCCTTATTATCATCAGCTATTCGCGCAACCACAAGTCAAATATAATTTCTACGATGGAGTTCTTTTAGGCCTAAAGATTCACAACAAACCCATCATCAACAGAAACTTTCAGTTTACTTTTACCCCACTTTATGGTACCAAGAGTAAGTCTTTGAATGGAATTTTTGGGACTCGATATGTTCAGTATTTCGAAGGTTCAAAAATATTAAGAATGATCTATTCACTCTCTGGTAGTAATTTACATTATACACAAGACTTATCCTATAACACGTTTAACCAATCTGTTACTATGCAATTTAGACGAAAAAGTCTGAGAGATGTGGGTACAAGCTTTGTTCAGGCCCGACTGGTGAATGTAAATAGAGAATTGGAAGAGGGGATTTCAACATCAGATTCAGACAAATACAGTATTTTCAAACTACGGTATTTTTACAATAAACCAGACATGATTAGTGAGTTTCAATACTCGCTGGGTGCTGAAATTGGAAGTCTCTATTCAAAAACAATCGGACAGGTTCGTTTTAGGAAACTAACCGCCAAAAACAGGCAATTAGAATTTAGATTGTATGCGGGTGCCTTTCTGAGAAACAGGACTAGCTCAGATTTTTTTAGTTTTGGTCTTGATCGTGCCAATGACTATCTATTTGAATTGAATTATTTAGGAAGATCCGAGAGTTCTGGGATCTTTAGCCAGCAATTCATCCAAGCAGAAGGTGGTTTTAAATCAGTATTGGAAGAGCGTTTTGCCAATCAATTCCTAGTCACTTTCAATACAAGCATTGGCCTCTGGCAATGGATAGAGCTATACAATGATGTTGCCTTTTTAAAAAATAAAGGAAACCATCTTTTCTTTGGATATGAAAATGGGATTCGACTCAACTTTATCAACGATATTTTTGAGTTCTACTTGCCCCTCTATTCCAACAATGGCTGGGAGTTCAACAATAGCTCCTATCCCAAAAAGATTCGGTTTGTCCTGCAACTAAATCCAAAAGCCATATTTAACTTTTTTAGAAGAGGGTTTTTATAAAAATTAGCCACTCTAAAAATAAAACAGACCCATGCACTGTTAGCTCTTAAGTTTGACAGTTCAGAGTGTTAACTATGTGTATATAAGTTAGTTGATTTTTTAGCGGCGCACTACTTTTCCTGACTTGTCCGCTAGTTATTGAGTTCAAAAAGGTAGTTTTGATAATCAGCTATTTAAGTTCAAAAATTTGTAATTTGACCGCACTAATAGGGTCAAATGCTACATGTCAGAGTCATCAAAACCAAAGGGGATTCTAAA
>CAXRAW010000105.1:0-9266 GCA_964228785.1 Flavobacteriaceae bacterium | reverse complement strand
GATAACGAGGTATGATCTCCCTTACCAATGTCTTCTCGAATCGCATTTTTGATGATTAAGTCTAATTCTTTTTGGAATTGTTCTGGAGTGATCATACTGGCAGAGATTTGCCTTGCTAAAATACAATTTACTCAAGACTTTTCTCACATAAGTTGTAATTTTGTAGAACCCTCGTAGCGGGACTAGTCTAATAAAGTTCAATGCTTCAATAAAAGAAAATGATGAAATACCAAATGATTAGAATCAATTTAGACGAATGAAAATCAAACTTCTTATCGTTGGTAAAACAGATGATCAACATCTAGAAAAGCTGATCTTAACATATCAAAAAAGGCTACAGCATTATATTTCCTTTGAAATAGAAGTGATTCCTGATTTAAAAAATAGCAAACATCTAAGTCAAGCCCAACAACAACAAAGAGAAGGGGCACTCATCTTAGCAAAACTCTCCTCTAGCGATCAGCTAGTCTTACTTGATGAAAAAGGCACTGCGTTTCGTTCTATAGAATTCGCCCATTACCTACAGAAAAAGATGAACTCTGGGATAAAACGGTTGGTTTTTGCGATTGGCGGTCCTTATGGATTTTCACAAGATGTTTATGCAAAAGCCATAGGAAAGGTATCTTGTTCTAAAATGACTTTTTCCCATCAGATGATTCGGTTGTTTGTCGTAGAGCAACTCTACCGTGGATTCACCATCCTACGCAACGAACCGTATCATCATGAGTAGGTATGAAACTCTATAGTCAGTGATGTTTTTCAGCAAAGAACTTTGAATCAAAAAAATCTCAACAAGCAAGCCACGTACCATTTACAATGCGAAATAACTCAATGAAATCCATAGAGCGGGCTTGGTTAAACTAAGATCGGTAACTAAAGAGATCGGTGCGACTAACAACTAAGCCTAGCTAATACATTATTTTGCAACATTTACCGCTCTTGTTTCTCGAATGACAGTCACTTTTACCTGACCTGGATAGGTCATATCATTTTGTATTTTTTGACTGATATTAAACGACAATTCGGCTGCTTTACTATCATTCACTTTACTGCTTTCTACCATCACTCGCAACTCTCTTCCTGCTTGTATGGCAAAGGCCTTTTGAACACCAGAAAATCTAAAGGCAATTTCTTCTAAATCTTTTAATCGCTGAATATAAGAATCCAATACCTGACGTCGTGCGCCTGGACGAGCACCAGAAATAGCATCGCAAACTTGAACGATTGGAGCAATTAAGTTCTTCATTTCAATCTCATCATGATGGGCTCCTATGGCATTACACACATCTTTCTTCTCTCCGTATTTCTCTGCCCATTGCATTCCCAACAGTGCGTGTGGTAATTCACTTTCTGTCTCTGGTACTTTACCTATATCGTGGAGCAGACCTGCTCTCTTTGCAAGCTTGGCATTAAGTCCTAACTCAGAGGCCATAACTCCACACAGGTTAGCTACTTCTCTTGAATGCTGAAGTAGGTTCTGCCCATAAGACGAACGATATTTCATACGACCAACAGTCTTAATGAGTTCTGGGTGTAGTCCGTGGATCCCTAGATCTATGACTGTACGCTTTCCAACTTCGATAATCTCCTGTTGTATCTGTTTTTCTGTTTTTTTAACTACTTCTTCTACACGGGCTGGGTGGATACGTCCGTCTGTCACCAACTTATGCATGGACAATCTGGCAACTTCTCTACGGACAGGGTCAAAACACGATAAGATAATTGCTTCAGGAGTGTCATCAACAATGATCTCCACACCAGTGGAAGCTTCCAGCGCGCGGATATTACGTCCTTCTCTACCTATAATTCTTCCTTTCACATCATCAGATTCTAAATTAAAAACCGACACGCAATTCTCTACAGCTTGCTCCACTCCAACTCGTTGAATCGTGTTGAGCACGACCTTTCTCGCCTCTTGCTCTGCGGTTAACTTAGCCTCTTCTATGGTCTCTTGAATATGACTCATAGCATCAGACTTTGCTTCGTCTCTGAGGGTGGAAATTAATTCTTTTTTTGCTTCCTCGGCAGAAAATCCAGATATCTGCTCTAACAGATCTACATGTCTTTTATGTAGCTTTTCAATTTCGTTTTCTTTCTTGTCGAGAAATTCTAATTTGTACGAGAGGTCATTTTCTTTTTGTTCTAAAGACCTATTCAGCTTCTTGGTTTTGTCAATTTCTGACTGAACTCTAGCCTCTTTGTCTCTGGCTCTTTTTTCTGTATCAGAAACTTTTTTCTCTCTGGCAAGGATTACTTTTTCATGTTCTGATTTTAGCTCGATAAACTTCTCTTTTGCTTGTAAGATCTTATCTTTTTTTATAACCTCTGCTTCAATACGTGCCTCTTTTAAAATAGTATTTGCTTCTTTTTTTGTGCTGGTGATTAGTTTACTTGATTTTGATTTTTCTATTGATTTGACTATGATAGCTCCTATCACTAGCCCACTTAAAATTCCTCCAATTAAGGGGAGTATCCATTCTTCCATGATGATGATTTATGTATATAAAAAAACCTACACCAGCAGGGTTCATATAAACTCCATTATGACATGTTTAGAACTAACTGATTGATCAAGGATCCTATTTTAAATATTTAATGTAATATTCATAGTTTAGGCTTGCTTTAGCAACCAAGACTCATTCTTCATAATAGATTTGTGTTGAGTTTATCAAACAAATAACTGGTGTAGGTAGTATGATTTGTATTTTAAAGAACTTATTCTAGATGATCATTAACTTTACTGATCAGCTCATGAACTTTTTGCAACACTTTGTCGTTTGTTGTCTCTTTGTTGATACTTGATATTTCTAACTTTGATGCAAATTGCAATGCACACATGGCTAGAACATCTTGTTTATCGCTTACCTCATAGTTTTGTTCATATCTTGCTATGAGTTCGTTGATTTTGGTTGCAGCTTTTCGCATTCCCTCCTCTTCTTGCGTATCCTTTACACTTAATGGATATCTTCGGCCCGCAATTACCAAATTAATTTTCAACTTTGCCACGTTAACCACAAACCTCATTCACTCAATTGAACTATGCACTTATCAATCTCACGAATTAAAGCATTTATTTTGATTTTTGTATCTCTCGTACTTTGATTACTACCTGTAATAGTCTTGGCAATTTTGAGCAAATTAAATTCTTGTTTTTGCTGCTCTAACAATTGCTCTTTTTCTAAAAGTTGACGTTGTAAATTTGAAACGTTTTGAAGCAGGATTTCGTTCTCTTTAACTAGGAAATTGTAGTTTGAAAATAAATTTCCTAACTTTTTTTCCAGCAAACGAATTGCTTCTATCATGTCGTTCATTCAACTTTTATCAAAAATAACTATTTGAACAAAGTTAGCATTCTGATTTAAAAAACGCAACTATTTTATATTTAAAAAAAGAAATAAGGAAAACACCTGTTGCCTAGGAAACTAGAGAAACAGCAACCAGTGGATTATATCTCAAATACTCATCATCTGGTGACCACATGAGTACTCAACTCTTTCTCCTTTGATGAATGACGCATTTACATTGTGTTTTGCGGTTCAATGGTTCTTTGATATACTGTTTTAAGATAAGGTTCTAAGGAGATGCTGTGTTGTTGCTATTCGGGTCGTTTGTTTTAATTAATGATTTTATGCTGCGTTAGGGATGGTAGCGGCATCCTTTTTTGTCCTGTGAAGGCAAAAAAGATATAGCGGACAGCGCGACCCGAAGGGAAACGCCCTTAAAAACAACAAAATGGGAATTAAATAGTAATATTTTGATTTTTGTGCCTTGAAAGATCAATTGAAACAAGCTATACAGGACTGTAACGTGCCTTGAGGTTGGTTCGTTCTAAGAAATTCTTTTTTTTAGAGTATGGGAAAAAGTTGAATTAGTTTGTTATTTTCGTTGAAAATCTTTGGGCTTGAAAAACATTCTCTTTATAGTGCTGTTCTTAAATTCTATCTTGGGGTTTTCACAGAAGAAATATCCCAAAGATTATTTTAGAAATCCTTTGGATATTCCAACTGAGCTGTCTGGGACTTTTGGTGAGTTAAGGAATAATCATTTTCATGCGGGCATTGATATTAAAACAAACCGTAGAAACGGCTTGAATGTTTATGCGACTGCAGATGGCTATGTAGCGCGTATAAAAGTAGCTTTGTGGGGTTACGGAAAGGTCATTTACATTAAGCATCCCAACGGTTATACAACTGTGTATGCGCACCTTAGTAGGTTTGGTGATGGAATTCAAGAATACGTTAAAAATATACAGTACAAAAAAGAGAGCTATGAGACTGGCAATATCTATCCAAAAGAAGGTGAGATCCCCGTGAAAAAAGGACAGATCATCGGTTACTCTGGGAGTACAGGTGGGTTTGTGGCCCCTCACCTACACTATGAGATAAGAGATTCTGAGACGGAATACATTATTAACCCGTTACATTTTGGAGTGGTTGTAAAAGATAGTATAGCTCCTACAATAACTAGGTTAATTGGATATCCTATCCATCCAAATGGAAGGATTAATGGGAATAATGAGAAACTTGTCCTGCCTGTTAAAAGAAACGGTAATTCTTACTTAACCAACCGTATTACTGCAATTGGAGATATTGGTTTTGGACTTACCACTTGGGACCGATTGGGAGAAGAAAGCAATAAAAATGGCGTTTACAGCATAGAAATGAAAGTTAACGGAAAGCGATATTACTATCATGACTTTGAAACTTTTTCTTTTGCAGAGACTAAATTTATTAACTTAATGATGGATTATGCACACTATAAGAGGTACCGCGCCAAAGTACAGAGGACTTTTAAACTTCCTGCCAATAAATTAAATATCTATGAAGATCTGGTAAAAAATGGAATTGTACACATAGAAAAAGGACTCAACTACTTGGTAGAAATCGTTATCAAAGACTTCAAAGGAAACACATCAACTTTAAAAATTCCCATCCTTGGAAAAGAAAGCGAGGCCATCATCACAAAGCCAGCAGATACCTCTAGCTATAAGATTATCGCCAACCAATTTCAAAAGTTTACGAAGGATGGCGTAACTATTGCTTTTCCCAAAAATACCTTTTACAATGATATTTATTTAGACTTTAACGTACAAGGAGGTGTTGCTAAAGTACACCGACCTAACATTCCACTGAACAAGCAGTTTACCATTACTTTTGACTCAACTCGATACGATCAGAAAGAGTTAGACGCCTTGTTTATTGCTAATATCAATAATAAAAAATACCCAAGCTATCAATATACCAGAAAAAGAAAGAATAAAATATTTACTACCACAAAAACCCTTGGCGAATATACATTGATGCGCGACACTGAAAAACCAAAGATTTACCACCCGAATTTCAAAAAAGGAAGCTGGATGACCAATCATAAATTCCTAACCATAAAAATTTCTGATGCGCTATCTGGAATTAAATCTTATGATGCCTACATTGATGGTGAATGGATTCTCATGGAGTATGATTTAAAAAGAAAACTATTGTCTTACGATTTTAGAGATAAAAAATTGGTAGGTAGCAAACATATCTTTAAACTTGTAGTCTCTGATAACGTAGGAAATACGAATATCTATAGCTCTACGTTTTACAGAAAGTAAGTTTTATCTCTGTGAGAAAATTTTTATTTGTATTGTTTTTAGCCCCAGTTGTTGTTTTTTCGCAAAAGACTGCTATCGTAAAAGGGTTTGTTACAAACAAGCAAAACAAGCCCATAGAAAATGTTACTGTAAGCTTTGACAACACGGGAACTACTACCAAAAAAAATGGCTATTATGAGATCAGAATACCTCTAAATAAAGTGGTGAAACTCACCTTTAGATCTGTTAGTTACAACGAATTGTCTAAAGAATTTAAAGCAACTAAAGTTTCCATTATTCGCTTCTCTCCTATAATGGTTGCTAAAACCGAAGTTTTAGAAACTGTAGTTGTAAAAAGCAATGAAAAAAGTGCCAAAGGCGAACTGAATATCGATGCAAAACTAGTTACTAAGATTCCAAGCGCAAACCGGAGTGTCACCACCATTTTAATGACCCTTCCCGGCGTTAGTAACAATAATGAGTTGAGTACGCAATACAATGTCCGTGGTGGTAATTTTGATGAAAACTTGGTCTATGTCAACGGAATTGAAATTTACAGACCATTTTTAATTCGTTCTGGTCAGCAAGAAGGACTCAATTTTGTAAACACCAATATGGTACAAAACATCAACTTCTCTGCAGGAGGGTTCCAAGCTAGATATGGCGATCGACTTTCATCGGTACTGGATATTACCTATAGAAAACCAAAGGAATTTGGTCTGTCTGTAGATGGAAGCCTGCTAGGTGGAAGTGTGACTGTAGAAGATGTATTCGTGGAGGATCGGCTCAGTACCATTGTTGGTGTTCGCTATCGCGATAATAGCCTGTTTGTAAATAGCAAACAGATTCAGACAAACTTTAAACCCCGATTTACAGATATACAAGGGTATATGTCTTACAAATACAATGAACAGTGGACTTTTAATTTCTTGGGAAATTTCTCCTTGAACGATTATGATTATCAGCCCGTAACCCGTCGTACGCGATTTGGAACGATTAGCGATCCTCTAGAACTCATTGTTTTTTATAACGGACAAGAACACGATCAATACCTCACCATGTTTGGAGCACTAAGTTCAGAATACAAGATAAACGACAACCTAAAAATTACCGCAAATATCTCTGCTTACAATACACAAGAAGAGGAGTATTTTGACATCGCAGCCACCTACAATCTGGGTGAAGTAGATACAAATATTGGTTCTCAAACATTTGGTGAAGTAACCTACGCAGAAGGAATTGGATCTCAGCTAAATCACTCTAGAAATGATCTCGATGCCCTGATTACCAATATACAATTACGAGCGACTTATAAAAAAGACGAAGAGCAAATCGATGCCGGGATCAAATATCAAAAAGAGGATATCCGTGACCGCATAAGGGAATATGAGGTAATCGACTCACTGGGATTTTCTATCCGGCCTCTAGAGACACAATTCATCAACGATCAACCTTACACCCCTTTTGCAGGTCCTATCACCCCTTTTCAAAGCATTCGTGCCGATAATGATTTAACAAACAATAGGATAATGGGATTCATTCAATACAGCAAGCGCGATTTTTGGGGAGATCACAAAATTTGGTGGAATGTAGGTGTGCGAGGACAGTCCTGGTCTGTAAAAGCAAATGGGTCCAAAGCTATCAGCCAATTGATCCTGAGCCCAAGAGCTCAGTTCTCAATCAAGCCCAACTGGGAAAAAGACATGCTTTTTAGAATCTCTGGTGGATTGTACGCACAACCTCCTTTTTACAAAGAAATTCGTGGTTTAGACGGGACTATTGTTCCCAATGTCAAAGCACAAAAGTCCATTCATCTGGTCGCAGGAATGGAATATAGTTTTGATATGTGGGAAAGACCATTTAAACTTACCACAGAACTGTATTACAAGAGTATGAGTGATATTAATTCATACGTAGTTGATAACGTTCGAATTCGCTACAGAGCAGACAATGTCACAGAGGCTTATGCTACAGGACTCGACGTCAGACTCAACGGCGAATTTATACCAGGAAGCGAAAGCTGGGTGAGCGTTGGGTTACTAAAAACAGAAGAGAATATCAACAATCAAGGATACATTGCAAGACCTACCGATCAGCGATTTAAATTTGGTATTCTCTTTCAAGATTATGTACCACAACTCCCCAACTTAAAAGCCTATCTAAATCTGGTATATCACTCTGGAGTACCAGGTGGAGCGCCATCCTATGCCAATCCTTATGACTTCCAACAACGTCTTCGAGACTATAGGAGAGCCGATTTGGGAATTCTGTATGTCTTTAAAGATGCCAACAAAAAAGCAGAAAATGACACTTGGCTTAAAAACTTTAAAGAACTGACAGCTGGGCTAGAACTTTTTAACATGTTCGACATCCAAAATGCAATAAGCAATACTTGGGTTCGTGATGCGGCTACCAAAAACCAATTTGGAGTCCCTAACTTCTTATCTACCCGTATTTTAAACCTTCGTCTTAGTGCTAAATTTTAAGTAACACTACAATATCTGCGCAGCGTGATCTTTTGTTTTCACTTTTAGAATCACATCTTCCAAGACTCCGTTTTCATCAATTACAAAAGTAGTTCTGTGAATTCCATCATATTCTTTCCCCATAAACTTTTTTGGACCCCAAACACCAAATGCCTTAATCACCGCATGATCTTCATCCGCCAATAAAGGGAATGGCAGTTCGTATTTGTTGATAAAGTTTTGTTGTCTTTTGGCAGAATCTGCACTCACACCTAAAATCTCATACCCTTGAGCTTGAAAACTCTGGTAGTTATCTCTCAAATTACAAGCCTCAGCAGTACAACCAGGCGTGCTTGCTTTAGGATAAAAGAACACCACTAACTTTTTTCCACTATAATCACTCAACTTACGAACATGTCCTTGCTCATCCTTAGCTTCAAAATTAGGCGCTTTATCTCCAAGTTTTAATGTAGTCATCTTGCTTTATTTTACGATTTAATAAATTAGTTAAGCAAAATTACAACAATCTCAAAACACAATCAAACAATCATGATATTTAGAATTACAAGTTATATCTCTCTCTATTTTAGTACGTTACCCTTCGGATCGCGCTATCCGCTATATCTTTTTTGTTAGTGTAATCTTGTGACTACATAAAGGGTACTTCTAAAAACTGATATTTCTATCAAAGGTTGATTTTTATGATTCTTTTGCTATTTAATTAATTTTCACAATATTTCACATATCATTTATTTTCAATGTTTTAATACTTGTTTTATCATCTACTGGGCGCACGTTCCCAAAGTTTGATTCGTTAGTTGAATTTTACGAAACATATTGTAGGTAAGATTCATAAGACCCTCGACTGTTTCCGCCCTTTTAATTCCTACTTTTCTAAAAAACATACTACCCCATGGAATTTTCCACAAATCCAAAAACATGTTCCACTCTTGCTCGTGTCCTTGATTTTTCTGTATTTGATGATTTTTGTTGTTCTGTCATTGGAAGTTTTTCTTTGTCCATCTAGCATCAATGTCTTTTTGACGTTTTTTATTGGGCTTATCTTTCCATAAATCATCGCCTTGACCTTGTTTTATTTTTTGATTATCTTCTCGAGTGTTACGTTGCCGTGGAGCTTCTATAAAACTGGCATCCACTATTTTTCCTTCGTTAACTATGAGTCCTAATCGTTCTAGTTCTTTGCCAAATAAATCTTTGACTAAATTAAG
>CAXRAW010000104.1:0-16011 GCA_964228785.1 Flavobacteriaceae bacterium | reverse complement strand
TTCTAATAGCAACCAATCCTTAAGAGAGAAGAGTACTAGACCTATTGGTGGTCAAAAGGGTCATAAAGGACATACTTTACAAATGGTTGCTCATCCGACCCAAGTAGAAGACTTGGTCAGTGCTTATTGTAATAAGTGTGGAGCTACCTCCACATTAGATCCTCATGTAACCTCCTCTAATTGCCCGTATTGTTCTACAGCACTTGTGATTGAAGAACTACATGAGGAATCACTTATCAAACCCAAAGCATTACTCCCCTTTCATCTGGATAAAGAAGCAGCTAAATCTCGTTTTAAAAAGTGGGTTGGAAAGTTATGGTTTGCTCCCAATGACCTAAAAAAAGCATCACTAAACTTTGATCATTTTAAAGGGATTTACATACCCTATTGGACGTATGATACTGATACATATACGAAATACACAGGGCAAAGAGGTATTCATTATTACGTCACAGAGACCTATACCACTACAGAGAATGGAAAATCAGTAACCAAAACACGACAAGTTCAAAAAACACGATGGTATCCTGCTTTTGGTGATGTATCTAAATTTTTTGATGATGTCTTAGTCACCGCAACAACATCACTGCCAGAAAAATATATTTACAAGCTAGAGCCTTGGGATTTGGAAAATTTAGTCCCTTTCGAAAAAAGCTACCTTAGCGGATTTGTCACCGAAAAATATCAAATCGATCTAGAGTCTGGATTTGACATAGCCAAAAATATTATGAATCCAAAAATACGCACCTTGATCCGAAGAGATATCGGTGGAGATGTACAACGAATTATCTCCACAAAAACCAGATATAACGATATTACTTTCAAACATCTGTTATTACCAGTATATGTAAGTGCCTACAGATATAAGAATAAATTGTACCAGTTTCTAGTCAACGGAAGAACAGGAGAGGTGCAGGGTCAGCGACCCTATAGCTGGATTAAAATTACATTGGTGATTCTTGTTGTGATTGCTATAATTGCAGCCATTGTCTTTTTCAATAGAATATCAGAATAAAATACACCACCATGCAAAATACCCCAATCAATTACATTGAGTTTAAAACACACGACCTAGAACAGACTAAAGCCTTTTACTCGACATTATTTGGATGGAAATTCACCGATTACGGCTCCACATACACAGCGTTTACCAAAAGTGGAATCGAAGGAGGGTTTGAACTTTCCAAAGACCCAATCTCAAATGGAGTATTAGTCGTTCTATACCACGAACATCTGGAAGAAATCTTGAAAAAAATAGAAGCTGCAGGAGCAAAAATTACTGTGGATATTTTCTCTTTTCCTGGTGGAAGACGATTTCAATTTTTAGATCCCTCGGGAAATGAATTAGCGATCTGGTCAGAATAACCTATTGATACTTTACTTTTCGCAACACTCTTATCGCTTCTTTAAACTTAACATAGGTTGTTGTATCATCTAAGTTTTTAATGTAATTCTTAGCTCTTTTTAGTTGAAGTGCAGCATCCTCAAAACCGTGTAAAGAGCAAAGTAAATAATTGGTGGGCATACGAGAGACATCCTCGTGTTCTAAAACAGAAAGGGGAATCCCCTTCTCTATCTTAGCTATGATAAGATTGTTGTATTCATACAAATGACGCATATGAACATCATCTAAATTGGGAGGTGTAAACAGAAATTCTGAAGCGATATCATACTTGCCATTATCCTTAAAATGAATGATCGTTTTTTCCAAAGGATATCGTTTTTCCATTTTGTCAATTCCAAGTAAAATGAACTCAGTAATGATAAAAGCATTTTGATTGTACATGATCTGAACATCGTCCAACGAAGAAAAGAAGAGCCGTACTTGCTCGTTAATCAGTTCAATATCTACTCTGCTGAAAAACTCCTCCCCGTTTATCAGTTTTCTCTCTCCAGCCCAACACAAAACAAACTGCTCATTAAATACCTTGTACTGTGGATTGTATTTTGGTTTGTGACTTTTGATAAAGTCAAAAACACCGTCAAGTGTTAATTTAATATGGTTCCTAGCATTTTTCTCAATAGCCTCAACAGTAGATTTATTGGTATTACGCAACTCAAATTTTTTTGAGGCTGGCATCGAGTTACTCCCTCTTCTGTAAAAAATAGTCCCTTTTCTGTATTTCCATGCGTTTTTTAGAAGTGAGGTTACTCTATTATTGGGGTAAATAGTCACCAATCCAATAACCTTGTGTCTTGGAAGTCTTGGGAAGGCAACATTTTCATATTCAATTTTAGGTGGATGATTCAAATAGGCATTTACCAAGTTCTGTATTTTACTGTCATCATAAAAATCAACCCCTACAATTGTATTCCCCTCATCTTCGACACCAATAACAACGTACGAATTATTTTCTGGGTTGGAATTGGAGAGTGCGCAGATATGTTTTAAAAACTTTGCTTTTCCTTCCTTTCTTTCCATAGGCAACCTTAGCTTTTTATCATAAAAACTATTTTCACCAGTGTGACTGAGTAAGTTTTTGATTAAAAGTCGTTTGTTAATCACTTGACTAAAATTAATAGCTTAGAATTCATTTCACACGACTCAGAAAAGATACGATATAAAACTCATTCAGCAATTGCTCTGTATGCTTAACAAATACAGCAATAAGAATCACAAATCATCAACGATTGCTCCATGAGAGCCCCTATTTCAACCGATTATTCTGAGAATGTGAGAAGACCTGCACGTTTAAGAAGAGCGTCTAACTTGGGTTCTCGACCCCGAAAACGCCTGTAGAGTTCCATGGGTTTTTCAGTTCCTCCTTTACTTAGAATGTGGTCTTTAAAACGTGTAGATGTATCTTTGTCGAAAATCCCTTTTTCTTTAAAGAGCTCAAAGGCATCAGCATCCAAAACTTCAGCCCATTTGTATGAATAGTATCCCGCAGAATATCCCCCTTGAAAGATATGAGAAAATGAGGTACTCATACAATTTTCTAAAACATCAGGGTAAAGCTGGGTAGAAGAACATACTTCTTGTTCAAATTCTTTAACAGAAGTAATCGTATCTGGAGATTCGTGAGTATGCCATGCCATGTCTAAAAACCCAAAACTCAATTGCCTTAAGGTTTGCATTCCCTCCTGAAAATTAGCAGTTTCTTTGATCTTTTCTACATATTCCTTTGGAATGGTCTCACCCGTTTGATAGTGCTTGGCGAAAAGTGCCAGCGCCTCTTCTTCATAGCACCAGTTTTCTAATATCTGACTGGGGAGTTCCACAAAATCCCAAGAAACAGAGGTTCCCGACAAACTACTGTATGTTGTATTGGCGAGCATTCCGTGCAACGCATGACCAAACTCGTGAAACAAGGTAGTAACCTCATTAAAAGTAAGCAATGAAGGACTAGACTCTGTAGGTTTAGTGAAATTACAGACAATAGAAATATGTGGACGCTCGTTCACATTATTTTTAATTTGTTGAGGCTTGTAAGAAGTCATCCATGCGCCATTTCGCTTCCCCTCTCTAGGATGAAAATCCGCATAAAAGACGGCAATTACCTCGTTG
Organism: Flavobacteriaceae bacterium; assembly: GCA_964228785.1. Lineage (GTDB taxonomy): Bacteria > Bacteroidota > Bacteroidia > Flavobacteriales > Flavobacteriaceae > Polaribacter. The sequence continues at coordinate 12,503 of CAXRAW010000104.1, read as the reverse complement.
GCTGTATTTTTCACTCGGTAAGTTTTAACATCTTCGTGGTATTTTTCAATATCAAAAACCTCGTCAAAACACAGATCAAAAAGTTGTGCAGCTACGGTAAAAACTCCACTAATGACGTGTTCTAGATGAAAATAAGGTTTTAACAACTCCTGATCTAAATTGAAAAGCTCTTTTTTTAATTTTTCAGTGTAATACGCGCTATCCCACTTTTGAAGTTGATCAATTCCGTCAAGGTCTTTGGCAAAATTTTCGAGGTGAGTAAATTCTCTCACGGCAATCGATTTTGATTTCTGCTGGAGATCCTCTAAAAAGGACAATACCTTTTGGGGAGATGTTGCCATGCGCTCTTCTAACACAAAATGAGCGTGCGTATGGTAGCCAAGCAGTGTCGCTCTTTGATGTCTCAGGGTCACAATGTTTAAGACTATTTGCTCGGTATTGTTTTCGTTTTTTTGAAATCCTTTTTTTCCTGCTGCAATAGAGAATTCCTTCCTCAAGGCTCTGCTATCTGCATAGGTCATAAAAGGAATATAACTGGGGTAATCTAACGTAAATACCCAACCCTCTTTTTTTCGCTGTTTCGCAGTTAAACGAGCGGCCTCCCTGACTCTGTTAGGTAATCCAGAAAGATCCTCTTCTCGAGTAATATGTAACTCATAAGCATTGGTATCTGCTAAGACACGTTCCCCAAATTCAATAGAAAGTGTCGATAATTCCGCATCAATCTTACGAAGTGCTGCCTTCTTAGGATCATCTAGATGGGCGCCATTTCTGGAAAACCTTTTATATTGCTTTTCTAACAGCATGGACTGTTCGGGGGTCAGATCCAGAATTTCTTTCTGATCATAAACAGCCTTCACTCGCGCAAACAAGTCTGCGTTTAAGAGCATATCATTTTTAAAAGAACTTAACCAAGGAGAAATTTCCTTGGCAATCTCTTGAATCTCTTTGGTTGTTTCCGCAGCATTGAGGTTAAAAAAAATACTCGAAATTTGATGAAGTTGCTGTCCAACATATTCCAAACATTCTATTGTGTTTTCAAAAGAAGGGACGTTATCATTAGAGATGATTTGATCGATTTCATGTTTGGCATTCTCAATAGCCTTGTGGAAGGCAGGTTTAAAATCCTCAACAGAAATTTGAGAAAAAGGAGCAGTATCAAAGTTTTTTAATAGTGGGTTCATCGTTTAAATATCGCAATTCATAAATATTAAAGACTTGGCAATTTAACAAGAAGACACTTCTTGTTGCAAGTGATAAAGATTGGTTGAGTTATTTTTTGATACGCTCAGATGCCTTCTGAACATTACGTTTTAGTCCATCCTTGTAGGCGATCACTTTGTCTAAAACACACGCATCTGAAGCGCCGATAATCTGAGCAGCAAGGATTCCTGCATTTTTAGCTCCGTTGAGAGCCACAGTGGCTACAGGAACACCGCCAGGCATCTGTAAAATAGACAATACAGAATCCCAACCATCTATAGAATTCCTGCTTTTTACAGGGACTCCAATTACAGGGAGAGGACTCATAGAAGCAACCATACCGGGAAGATGAGCAGCACCACCAGCACCAGCAATGATGACCTTAATCCCTCTACCATGAGCATTTGTTGCATAATCAAATAATTTTTTGGGGGTGCGATGTGCAGAGACAATATCGATCTCTATCTGGATATCAAAACTTTCCAACACCTCAATTGCTTCTTGCATAATTGGAAGATCCGAATCGCTTCCCATGATAATTCCTACCATCATTATTTACTAATTACCTTAATAGTTTCTTTAACTTGCTGCGCAATGACTCTCGCCTTGGCAATATCTTTATTCACAATTGTTACATGTCCCATTTTACGAAAAGGCTTGGTGATTTTTTTTCCATAGATATGCGGTGTAACGCCTTCGATGTTTAATACTTCCTCAATGTTTTCATATATGACCTCACCCGTATGTCCTTCTGCACCTACCAAATTAACCATAATCCCTGCTACTTTACTATCAGTATTTCCCAGAGGTAAATCCAAAATACTTCTCAAATGCTGCTCAAACTGGTTTGTATAACTAGCTTCAATACTGTAATGCCCCGAATTGTGTGTTCTTGGGGCCACTTCATTTACTAAAATTTCATCTTTCTTCGTTTGGAACATTTCCACCGCCAGCAGTCCAATAAAATTAAAAGCATCAGCAACTTTCAACGCAATATCTCTTGCTTTTTGCGCGATAGAGTCTTCAATTCTGGCTGGGCAGATCACATATTCAACCTGATTGGCTTCTGGATGAAATTCCATTTCAACAACAGGATACGTCTTAAGATCTCCAGACTTATTTCTCGCTACAATAACAGCTAATTCATTTTTAAATGGAATTAGCTTTTCAGCAATACATTCACCCAATGGCAACCCTTCCAGGTCTTTATATGACTTTACTATCTTAACACCCTTCCCGTCGTAACCAAAACGTGCTGATTTCCAAACAAAAGGAAACTCCAAAATACTGTGATCTAGGGAGTGTTTTAATTCCTCTAAAAATGCATAATGAGCAAAATCAGCTGTCGGAATATCATGATCTTTGTAAAATTTCTTTTGCTGTGCCTTACTCTGAATAATTCGAAGATCTTGTGGCCTAGGAAAAATGGGAAGCCCCTCAGATTCTAGAGTCTCTAACGCATCAACATTTACCCGCTCTATCTCTATGGTTAGTAAATCTACTTTTTTGCCAAAACGATAAACCGTATCATAGTCTAGAAGATCTCCTTGATGGAACTCGTTACATATCTGAGCACAAGGAGCATCCGAAGCTCTATCTAAAATCACAGTATAAATATCTAATTTTTGAGCCTCAGCTAGCAGCATCCTTCCAAGCTGACCGCCGCCTAAGACACCTAGTCTAAAATCTGAAGAGAAGTAGTTTTTCAAACCAAAGATATATTCATAATTTACTGCTAAAATACAAATTCTATTGAGTTGGTTTGAGTGAACTATCTTGACTTTTTCAATTTCCTAAAAAATGACTGACATCCAACTACATTCATTGCTTTTTTTGGTTGAAGACTGCTGTAACTTTCAAAAGTGTCTTGTTAGGATACATTTTCAACACATCACAGACATGAAATTCCAAAATAGATATTGGATAAACACATTCTAAGAAAATCCCAAGACTAGTCTCTCAAAAAGTTCTCTCTATTCAAAAATTGGTAATTCTTAAAATAGATCCGTTAAGATTTTCAACCAAGTATTCCTTGGCAAAACACTCCACACCCTCAGTTAAGGGAGCCCCATTTAAAATATTAAATTCATTATCGTTGCACTGACATAAAATCCTAAGGCTCGTATCAACCGACATTTGAGAACACGAGGAGATGTTTTCGCCAGGACAAAGTCTATCATACGCCTTAAACTGAACTCCGTTTAAATTATAAACAATGAGCCCTTGATAACCCCCTGTTGTATATGCCCAGCCTCCAGGAATTTGTAAATCAATGAATTGAGGAAGATCCAAATTTACAGTTTCATTCACACTAATAAAAGGAAAACACTGGTTTACACTTCCATTTTCGGTACAATGAAACAATAAAAAAATACTACATAAAAAAGCTACTTTTTTCATATCAGCGAGTAAACGGATTCTTTTTTAACGCAAGAAAGTTACAAATATTTTGTATATTTGAATCCTAAATCTCATTCTGTAAAAAAGAAATGAGATTTTTTGTTCCTATTCACATATTGCTAGAAAAGTAAAGCAATAAATAAAAGATTATGAGCAACGTATCATACTATACCCCAGAAGGTTTACAGAAGCTAAAAGACGAACTGGCACATTTAGAGCAAGTAGAACGACCAAGAGTTTCTCAAGAGATTGCAGATGCCAGAGATAAAGGTGACTTAAGTGAAAATGCAGAATATCACGCAGCAAAAGAAGAGCAATCGCTTTTAGAGACAAAAATTGCCAAAATGAAAAACGTAGTTGCCAATGCAAGAATTATCGACGAATCTCAACTAGACTCTTCCAAAGCCTTGATTCACTCCATTGTAAAAATTAAAAATACCCAAAATGGGATGGAATTCACCTATACCCTAGTCGCAGATTCAGAGTCAGACATAAAAAATGGCAAGTTATCCGTCAACTCTCCAATTGGAAAAGGATTACTAGGAAAAGAGGTTGGAGATATTGCTAAAATTCAAGTGCCAGCAGGAATGATGACCTTCAAAATCATCAATATTTCCAGATAAAACTCCAATCACTGCTTTAAAATCTTAAGAGTTCCCATAGCATGTCGGTGTTTAAGGGCGTCTCCCTACGGGTCGGGCTATTCGCTATATCTTTTTTGCCTTCACAGGACAAAAAAGGATGCCGCTATTATCGCTAACGCGGCATTCGGGGTAACAGAACCTCTATTTCTTCGATCAACAAAAACCTTGAAATGAAAAAAATACTGTATTTTTAGACAAGTAAATTTCACATACCAAACCCTCATTAAAGGATCGGTGAGACGGGTCAATACCTCTACAAAAAGAATTAATCAGATATCAAACAGTGATCATACATATAAACAAGTGAAATACTTCCCTATCCTTTTTATTTATCTACAATCTATGACACACCTACACGCACAACACAAGGACCTTCCCTATGCTAAAATTCCAGGCTCCCCACAGAGTTACACCGCAGGTGCCGTAGTCAGTAGAATGTTAGACGGACTGGGATTTCGATATTATTGGGCTACCCAAGGACTGCAAAAAGAAGATCTTATTTTTAAACCCAGTGACGATGCAAGAACAACCGAAGAAACTATCGATCATATTTTACAGTTATCACAAATCATCTTAAATTGTGCCCTACACAAAGCCAATACAACATCACCACCTAAAATGACTTTCGACGAAAAGCGAGAAAAAGCCCTAAAAAATATACAGCAAGCAAGTCATATTTTTGTCAAAGCAACAGACCTGTCCACGTTCAGTTTGATTTTTGGTACTGGCAATAACAAAGTAGAATTCCCTTTTTGGAATCAAATCAACGGACCTATCGCAGATGCTCTTTGGCATGTAGGTCAGATAGTATCATTCAGAAGAACCTCAGGAAATCCACTTCCAAAAGGAGTTCATGTGCTAAAGGGAATCAAAAACTAAGACCTGAAGACATCAAAAGAAAATACAGATTCAAAACAATGACCATATCAAATAAAATTACCGCTTTACGCAAAGAGCTACAACAACATAACTATCAATACTATGTATTAGATCAAGCGACAATCTCCGACTTTGAATTTGATATGAAACTCAAAGAATTGGAAAAGTTAGAAGAAGAACACCCCGAATTTTTTGATCCCAACTCACCCACACAAAGAGTTGGAGGTCAGATCACCAAAAACTTTCAAACGGTAACCCATAAAAACCGAATGTATTCCCTCGATAATTCCTACTCCAAGGACGATTTGCTAGACTGGGAAAAACGCATTCAAAAGATATTGGGAACCGATCAAATCAGCTTTACCTGCGAGCTTAAATACGACGGTGCCTCCATTAACCTAAGCTATGAAAAGGGACGCTTTGTCAAAGCTGTTACCCGTGGAGACGGTTTTCAAGGTGATGATGTCTCTGCCAATATCAAGACCATTCGCTCCATTCCTATGGAACTACACGCAGATTTTGTACAAGACTTTGAGATGCGTGGAGAGATTATCCTACCCTTAGACGGATTCCAAAAGATGAATCAAGAACGAATTGCCCATGGAGAAGACCCCTACAGAAATCCTAGAAATACCGCCAGCGGAAGCCTAAAATTGCAAGATAGTGCAGAAGTTGCCAAACGACCTTTGGACTGTTTACTCTATCAAGTGGTGACAAAGGAACGTAAATACACCACACATTTCAAGAATCTTGAAGCCGCCAGAACAGCAGGATTTAAAGTGCCAACTACCATTGTACAAGCACAAACGATTGATGAAGTACTTGATTTTATTCATCTCTGGGACGAAAAAAGACACGATTTACCCTATGAAACCGACGGAGTAGTTGTGAAAGTCAACGGATTGCAACAGCAAGAGGAACTAGGCTACACGTCCAAATCACCACGATGGGCAATTGCATACAAATTTAAAGCAGAGCAAGTCTCTACCACTCTTCATGAAATTACCTATCAGGTAGGAAGGACAGGCGCCATTACCCCCGTGGCAAATTTAGAACCAGTATCACTGGCAGGAACCATTGTAAAAAGAGCCTCACTTCACAACGCAGATCAGATAGAAAAATTAGATATCCGAATCAACGACACCGTATATGTAGAAAAAGGAGGTGAGATCATTCCCAAGATCATTGCTGTGAATTTTTCACAAAGACCACAAGATTCCAAACCTACCCAGTATGCTACCCACTGTCCAGAGTGTGGAACAGCTTTGGTAAGAAAAGAAGGTGACGCTAAACATTATTGCCCAAATACCTATGGATGTCCACCACAGATTGCAGGGAGGATCCAACATTATATCAGTCGTAAAGCCATGGATATAGACGGCTTGGGAGGAGAAACCGTCCATCTTTTACGTAAAGAAGGGCTTATAGAAAACTATGCCGATTTATATGATTTAAAAGTAGAGCAAGTCATACCACTAGAGCGAATGGCAGAAAAATCAGCACAAAACATGATTGACGGAATACAAAAATCCACAGAAATCCCCTTCGAAAAAGTCCTGTATGCGTTGGGAATCCGATTTGTAGGAGAGACTGTTGCAAAAAAACTAGCTCGACACTTTAAGTCCATAGACCAACTGATGCGTGCCAATTTTGAAACGCTAATCGCAGTAGATGAAATAGGAGATAAGATCGCAGAAAGTGTGTTAGAATTCTTTAACGATCTCGGAAATATTCAGCTAGTCAACCGACTTAAATCCTATGGAGTTCAACTGCAAATTTCAGAGGAGGAGCTATCAGGTCAATCCAATAAGTTAAAAGGGTTGGTCTTTGTAGTCTCAGGAGTTTTCCAGCTAATGAATCGCAATGAACTCAAAAAAGCCATTGAAGACAACGGAGGGAAAGTAAGCACTTCCATCTCCAAAAAAACAAACTACCTGATTGCAGGAGATCAGATGGGACCCAGTAAAAAAGCAAAAGCAGAAAACCTAGGAGTAGCCATGATCTCTGAAGAAGAGCTGATACTAATGATCAATTAGGTAATATTTGTAATATTGTGATGAATGGCTCTGAGCTTATTGTCACCTGTCACCTATTTAATAGCACCACCCTTTGATACAATACCGCGACGAAGTAGTACATTCCAACACCATCCGTGTAACTATTTCTGGGCATTAAGGATACAGAGCGTTTTACAGAAGAAGAAAAACTAAAAAGCATATTTTTAAACCTGCCATATAAAAAAAGCCACATCCTTTAAAAGGTAGTTCGCTTTTGACCATACATTCACAAAAGAAGCCTGTATTTGTCTTAATAATTCCAATGTCCGTACTGAGATTCAAATCAAAAAAATCGTGTACTTTTGTGATGAGGTAGTCATCAAATTAGTTAGTATTCATGCTTATTATTGGAATCGCAGGTGGAACGGGAAGTGGGAAAACCACGGTGGTCAATCAGATTTTGAATGACTTACCCGCCGATGAAGTTTGCGTGATCTCACAAGACTCATACTACAAAGCCACAGATCATCTTTCCTTTGATCAACGTACAAAAATTAATTTTGACCACCCTAGAGCAATCGACTTTGAGCTTTTAATTCAGCATATATCGGCACTTAAAAAAGAGCAAGTGATAGAGCAGCCCATCTACTCTTTTGTAACTCACAATAGAACAAAAGACACGGTAAAAACACATCCCCGAAAGGTGGTGATTGTAGAGGGAATCCTAATTTTTAATAATGAAACACTGCGAAAGCTTTTTGATATGAAAATTTTTGTCCATGCCGATGCTGACGAACGGTTGATCAGACGTATCAAAAGAGATATTTCTGAAAGAGGCAGAGATATTAACGAAGTTCTTAACCGCTACCAACAGACTCTAAAACCCATGCATGAGCAATTTATAGAACCAACAAAGAACTTCGCAGATATCATAATTCCCTATGACAGATATAACAAAGTCGCCGTTGAAATTGTTCAAACTGTGATTAATGAATGTTTATAGATGATGAATATTAAGAAGTTAAAAAAAAATCGCTACTATAAAATCCTCACCAACGGTTTTATAATCATTTCCACTATTTTCTTGGTTTTTATCCTCTTTTTTGATGAAAACACACACTTAAATCGTGAATTCAATGAGGAAATTGAAGCACTAGAAACAGCAATCAAGTTCTACAAAGAAGAAATTGAAAAAGACCGAAAGACCATCGAGCTGCTTCAAGACTCGCTGCAACTAGAACGATTTGCAAGAGAAAAATACCTGATGAAGAAAAAAAACGAAGATGTGTATATCATAGAATTTGATACAATCAACCAAGAATGAATCATTTTTTATTCGAAGATTTTAAACCCGTAGTTCCTGCTTTATGGAAACAAAAAATCCAAATGGATTTAAAAGGAGCAGATTACAATCAGAGTCTCCTATGGCATTCTAATGAGGGCATTGTTGTAAAACCTTTTTATACTCAGGAAGACAGAAATAATGTTGCCATCGCACTACCTCAAAAAGGATTTGCCATTTGTCAATCAATTTTTGTTCATAACGAGTCCATTGCCAATAGGCTTGCTCTAGATGCTGTAAACAGAGGAGCAACAGCCGTTCAGTTTTACGCAAACCAATCGTTCAGACCCAAGAAACTACTTAGGAATATTACCTCTACGGTCACCCTCTATTTCAACCTTAATTTTTTAGACCTCGATTTCATCCAACAGTTAGATCGAGAATGCAGCCAGAATGCGAGATTTTATCAGTTGGATATTCTTGGAAATTTGGCCAAAACTGGCAACTGGTTGAAGCATTACAAAGCAGATATCAATACGACAAAACGCATTGTACAAACTGTAAAACACGGTATCTCAGTAGATGCCACCATATATCAGAACGGAGGAGCCACCATGGTACAGCAATTGGCATACGCCTTGTCACATACCAATGAATATATAGAACTATTCGGCGAAGAATGTGCAAAAGAAATACACTATCAGTTTGCGGTTGGCAGCAATTATTTCTTCGAAATTGCAAAACTTCGTGCTTTCCGAATGCTTCATGCACTTCTCCTAGAAGAACGCGGAATAAAGGATGGCATCCCTCATATTTTTACTCAGCCTAGCAGAAGAAATAAGACCATATACGATTACAATGTAAACATGCTTCGAACCACTAGCGAGTGCATGAGCGCTATCCTCGGAGGTTCAGACGCCATATCGAATATTGCTTACGATGCAGTATATCAAAAGTCCAACGCATTTGGAGAGCGTATCAGTAGAAATCAACTGCTTATTTTACAGCAAGAAGCTCACTTAAAAGAAGCACAACGCTTTGCAGATGGCGCATACTATATTGAACAGATCACCAAGCAGCTAGCAGAAAAAGCGCTGGTAATCTTCAAGCAACTCGAAAAAGGATCTGGATTTTTATCACAGCTTATGGCTGGAACCATTCAGAAAAAAATACAAGCAAGTGCCCAAAAAGAACAAGAACAATTCGATGAAAGAAAAATTGTACTTGTGGGAACCAACAAGCTCATCAACAAAAATGATAGGATGAAAGACCATTTGGAACTCTATCCATTTCAGAGGAAGAGACATTTAAAAACACAAATCTCACCGATCTCTCAAGTGAGACTTTCTGAAGTCATGGAACAACAGCGATTGAAAACGGAGGACAAATGATAATATATAAAACAAAGCAAAAAACTCAAACACAAACAAAACCAGCAAGAAGAAGCATGTCAGTAAACATTTTTAAAGCACCCCCAAGTTCATCTGGTGATTGAAATCCGAAAACAGCACGGAACTCGAGTATTAACGTTGTTACAATAACTTCTGATATATTCTATTTAAGTGATTCAAAAAACAGTAATGTCCAGAAAAAACCTTCAGCATTTAACATTTGATTTTTCAGCAAAAGAAGATTCCAAGACCTTTAATCACGAAGGCTTCGTTGCAGGTGTACCACCCTATTTAAGAGGACCATACAGTACTATGTATGTTAGGAGACCATGGACTATTAGGCAATACGCAGGATTTTCTACTGCAGAAGAAAGCAATGCCTTTTACAGGAGAAATCTTGCTGCGGGACAAAAGGGATTGTCTGTTGCGTTCGACTTAGCTACGCACAGAGGATATGATTCAGATCACGAACGCGTACAAGGAGATGTTGGTAAAGCAGGAGTGGCCATTGACTCTGTAGAAGATATGAAAATCTTATTTCGAGATATTCCTCTCGATCAGATGTCAGTTTCAATGACCATGAACGGAGCAGTCCTGCCCATTTTAGCATTTTATATCATCGCTGCCGAAGAACAAGGGGTAACACCAGATCAGCTTTCTGGAACCATTCAAAACGATATTTTAAAAGAGTTTATGGTGCGAAATACATTTATATATCCACCCGCACCCTCGATGAAAATTATTGCAGACATCTTTCAATATACCAGTCAATACATTCCAAAATTTAACTCCATTTCTATTTCAGGCTATCACATGCAAGAAGCCGGTGCCACGCCAGAAATCGAGTTGGCTTATACTTTAGCAGATGGGCTGGAATACATTAGAAAAGGATTGGAAGTTGGGATGGACATCGATGCATTTGCTCCCAGACTCTCCTTCTTCTGGGCAATTGGAATGGATCATTTTAAAGAAATTGCAAAAATGAGAGCTGCTAGAATGCTATGGGCAAAAATTGTACAGCAATTTCATCCTAAAAATCCCAAATCTCTAGCACTGAGAACACATTGCCAAACCAGTGGTTGGAGTCTTACAGAGCAAGATCCTTTTAACAATGTCGCTAGAACAACTATCGAAGCCATGGCCGCTGCTTTTGGTGGAACACAAAGCCTACATACCAATGCCCTTGATGAAGCAATTGCCCTACCCACCCACTTCTCGGCACACATAGCAAGAAATACACAAATATATTTACAGGAAGAAACACACATCACCAAAACAGTCGATCCCTGGGCAGGGAGCTACCATCTAGAGCAATTAACAGAAGATATTGCAAACAACGCATGGAAACTGATTCAGGAAGTTGAAACACTAGGTGGTATGGCCAAAGCAATAGAACAGGGAATTCCCAAAATGCGCATAGAAGAAGCAGCAGCCAAAAAACAAGCAAAGGTTGATAGCGGACAAGACGTTATTGTAGGCGTTAACAAATATCAACTCGAAGAAGAAGATCCACTGCATATATTAGAAGTAGATAATGAAGCCGTAAGAACATCGCAAATAGAACGACTAAACCAGCTAAAATCAGATCGCAACTCGGAAAAAGTAGCTCAGTCACTAACGCATTTGACAAAGACCGCTAAGACAGGTAACGGAAATTTATTAGATTTGGCTGTAAAAGCAGCACGACATAGGGCAACACTTGGAGAAATTTCTAAAGCTCTAGAAACTGTTTTTGGAAGACATAAAGCTGTTCATAAAACCATTTCTGGAGTGTATCGCAGGGAAATTAAAGACAATAAACTATTTAGAGAAGCTTCTACATTAGCAGATCAATTTGCTGCATTAGAAGGACGACGACCCCGTATTATGATTGCCAAGCTAGGACAAGACGGTCACGACAGAGGAGCAAAAGTAGTGGCGACAGGATATGCCGATCTTGGTTTCGACGTAGATATAGGCCCTCTATTTCAAACCCCAGCAGAAGCAGCCAAGCAAGCCGTAGAAAACGACGTGCATATCCTAGGAATATCATCGCTTGCAGCAGGTCACAAAACCTTAGTACCGCAAGTTATTGCAGAACTCAAAAAATACCATCGAGAAGATATGATGGTCATTGTAGGAGGTGTAATTCCCGCTCAAGACTATCAATTTCTATTTGATGCAGGAGCAGTAGGTGTTTTTGGACCAGGCACCAAAATTGCACAAGCGGCGATTGATATCCTAAAAATCCTTATTGATTCTATCGATGAATCATATTCTTAGCAAAAGTATAAAGCGAAGGTAGTATCTCACAAACTATGTAAGTTTTAAAAAGAGAGGGAATTTTTTAAAAAATTCCCTCTCTTTTTAGGTTTTTTAATTTTTAACCTTTAACACAATTTATTATGCAAGACAACACAGAACAATTTGATGAGATTTTGAACCAGTTTTCTACTGGTAAGGAGCTAAACGACTTTCTTAACCCGAAAAATTCATTGCCTACTGATAAAAAAAGGGTGTAAAGGGTTATCTTTATTGATGTAAAGAGATAAACATAACGCTAAAAACTACACCCAAAAATGAGTGCTAAATCTACAATATTTTATCGAGGAAACACAGCAGTTTCAGTTGATTTTTCTGCCGAAGAAATTAGTTCAGACGGAGCCATAGTTTTATTAGAGAAAGTAGAAAGACAGCATAGACTACTGCGTTACTTTAGTAACTATAT
>CAXRAW010000103.1:0-15475 GCA_964228785.1 Flavobacteriaceae bacterium | reverse complement strand
TTGCCTTAGCAGTTGCGGGCATCGCCATTAAAATTTGGGCAAAGAAAGATGGTGAATTTGCTGGTACCTGCGCCAGTCAAAACCCTATGCTTAACCAATCTGGAGAGGCCTGTGGGTTTTGTGGAAAGACTCCAGACCAGTTTGATAGCTGTACAGAAAAATCGCATCAATAGACCTATTTGATGGAATATACTGTGTTTGCCTCTCTTTTTGTGGTGGTTACAGGAATCCAAATTGCGTATCTCTGTTCTTTTTTACCCTTTATTTTTCACAGATCAACAACTGGTAGGTCTTGTTCATTCCCTGTCTCTGTCATTGTCTGTGCCAAAAATGAGGCTGAGAATTTGCTTAGGCTGATTCCGCTCTTGCTTGATCAACAATACGAGACATTTGAACTGGTACTGATCAACGACGCTTCTACAGACCATACGTTGAAGGTTTTAAGAGATTTTGAAAAGAAGGATCAAAGAATCAATATCGTGGACGTTAAAAGTAACGAAGCTTTCTGGGGGAATAAAAAATATGCACTGACTTTGGGTATCAAAGAGGCACGATATGATCATTTGTTGTTGACTGATGCTGATTGTCAACCTAGCTCAAGTCTGTGGATTGCCGAAATGAGCTCCTATTTTTCCGATAGGACGTCAATTGTGTTGGGTTACGGAAAATACCAATCTAAGCCGTATGCTCCTGTAAATCTTTTTGTTCGGTATGAGACACTTATCACTGCGGTCCAATTTTTTAGTTATGCAAAGTTGGGATCGCCCTATATGGCAGTAGGTAGAAATATAGCCTATACTAAGGAGCTATTTTTTAATGTCAAGGGATTCGCTAGCCATCTTCATGTTCGTTCTGGTGATGACGATCTTTTTGTTCAGGATGCTGCCAATCAGTATAATACAGCCATTTGTGTCGATCCCAAAGGATTTACAATCTCTCAAGCACCAGAGAATTTCAAACAATGGTTCCAACAGAAAAGAAGGCATATTTCTACCGCTCCTCACTATGCATTTAAACATCAATTTTTGCTAGGACTTTTTGTTTTTAGCAAGTTGTTATTTTGGCTCATGCTTCCATACCTTTTTTCTGTACTTACTGGGGTTATATTATACCTTGCAGCAGGAGTTTATGTGTTAATGAACTACGTGATAGTTGGAACGGCAGCAAAAAAATTAAAAGAAACAAGGGTACTCCTGTGGCTACCATTCCTTGAAATAGGATTGATATTATTTCAAATGACTATATTTATGGTAAATGCCATTTCAAAACCCACCCATTGGAAGTAACTCAACAGATGGTTAAGGATCATATCCAAAAAGCAAAAGAAGGAAATCAAACGTCGTTTCATTTTTTGCTTGACCATTTTTGGAGGGATGTTTACCAATACCAATTAAAAAGGACACATAATGATAATGATGCAGAAGATATTACTATTCAATCATTTGCAAGAGCCTTTGATAAAATAAAGACATTTAACAGCGAATATCAATTTAAAACCTGGCTGATTACCATTTCTAAAAATATACACTTAGACCTCTTACGAAAAAATAAATCATCGATACACAGTGATACAACCAAAGCCCAAGAAGAGGAGGCCTATGCTGTTCCAGATAGTACACCTAGTCCAGAGGATACCATTATTACTGAACAGAATCTTGCAAAATTACTGAGTGATATTAAGCAGCTAAAACCTAAATACCAACAGGTGATTCACTTGCGATTTTTCCAAGAGTTATCCTACAAGGAAATTGCAGCGCATATTGGAGAACCTATGAATAATGTAAAAGTAAAACTGCTGCGCGCAAAAAAACTATTAGCGGCGATTATAAAAAAATCATGAAACCAATATCTCTACTACGTTCCTTAGGGCCTGGTCTCCTTTTTGCGGGAGCCGCTGTAGGTGTTTCGCATTTGGTTCAATCAACTAGGGCTGGTGCCGACTTTGGATTCAGTTTACTGTGGGCGTTGTTATTGGCAAATCTATTCAAGTATCCGTTTTTTCAATTTGGGCCAAGGTATGCAGCAGCTACTGGTGAAACCTTACTAGATGGATACAAAAAGTTGGGTAAAGGCGTGTTGTTGGCAAGCTATATTGTGAGTTTTATAACGATGTTTATCATTCAAGCAGCAGTAACCATTGTAACTGCTGGACTTGCCGTACAGCTCTTTGGACTGGAGATTGGGATGGAAAACTGGGCGCTACTCATCACAATTGTGTGTACCCTTATGCTGCTTATCGGTAAGTACGCCTTACTAGATAAGATGATGAAGTACATCATCATTGTACTTACAGTATGTACGATAGTAGCTGTAACCATAGCACTCTTTAAAACAACGGACACCTTTGATGTAACTCAGGTATTCCCCACAGAACCGATTGGAGTTACTTTTCTCATTGCATTCCTAGGATGGATGCCAGCACCTTTAGACATTTCTGTCTGGCAATCGATTTGGTCATTAGAAAAGGAGAAGACTACGTTTCAAAAAATAGCACCCAAGCAAGCAATTTTCGATTTTAACGTAGGATATATAGGCACCATTTTCTTAGCGATCTGTTTTCTCATGTTAGGAGCTTTAGTCATGCATAACTCAGGAGAATCATTCTCAGATTCAGGAGGTGTTTTTGCCAAGCAGTTGATAGAGTTATACACGATCAATCTAGGTGATTACGCCTATATATTTATCGCCGTCGCGGCATTTACCACCATGTTTAGCACTACAATTACAACATTAGACGCTTCTCCAAGAACCATGACAAGAGCTCATCATTTACTTTTTGAAAAAACATCAAAGCTTAGCTATTGGTTTTGGATGATTTTATTGGGGCTAGGAACCTATATCATTTTACGATTTTTTAAGGATAACATGGGATTTATGGTAAAAATTGCCACTATTGTATCATTTTTAACAGCACCTTTTTATGCCATTCTTAATTACCTACTGATCTCAGGGAAATACACTCCAGCGGAACACCGTCCCGGAATTCTTCTGAGGATTTTAAGTATTGCTGGCATTGTTTTTTTGTTGGGATTCAGTGGTTGGTTTCTGTTGAATTCTTGATTGTTTCAAATAACAGTCACCCATCTTGGTGTTATGTATAACTTTTTTTACCCACAAAAAGTATCATTTTCAATGTAGATCATTAGACACAACATTAAAAATGAGGGCGTTCCCCTTCGGGTCGGGCTATCCGCTATATCTTTTTTGCTTTACAAAGACAAAAAAGGATGCCGCTGCTATCCCTAACGCAGCAATAAACATACTTTTTCGGTCAAATGATCATCACGTATCAATTATTCTTATCAAACCTAACCAACTTATAGAAGCGGTTGAACTAAACATATGCATTTGTGATTTCCGATAAAAAGTTAGATTAGTTTCTAACACTTTTCCTTTGTAACTTTGCATATAAAATTTTGATAGATGGCAAACGAAACGATGCTGGCACCCAAGAGAAAGAAAAAACCCGAGTGGTTACGCGTAAAGTTGCCTACAGGAAAGAAATACACGGAGCTCCGCGGTTTAGTAGATAAGTACAAGTTAAACACCATTTGCACCAGTGGTAGTTGTCCAAATATGGGCGAATGCTGGGGTGAAGGCACTGCTACTTTTATGATCCTTGGGAATATCTGTACCCGTTCTTGTGGTTTTTGTGGCGTAAAAACTGGTCGTCCAGAAACCGTCGCATGGGATGAACCAGAGAAAGTCGCCCGATCAATCAAGATCATGAGGATCAAACACGCTGTAATTACCTCTGTAGATCGAGATGACCTTAAAGACGGAGGTTCCATTATCTGGGCAGAAACGGTACAGGCTATCAGAAGAGCAAATCCAAACACAACACTAGAAACGTTGATTCCCGATTTTCAAGGAAAAGAAAAGTTAATCGATCGCATTATTGATGTTCATCCAGAGGTTATTTCTCACAATATGGAAACGGTACGCCGTTTAACACGAGAAGTTCGTATCCAAGCCAAGTATGACAGAAGTCTAGATGTTTTAAAATATCTAAAGATCAACGAAATGCGAACCAAATCTGGCTTGATGTTGGGTCTGGGCGAAACCGAAGATGAAGTAATACAAACGATGAAAGATCTTCGCAATGTAGGCTTGGATGTCATCACTATAGGACAGTATCTACAGCCCACCAAAAAACACCTTCCTGTAAAGGAGTTTATCGCTCCTTCTCAATTTAAAAAATATGAAGAGATAGGTCTAGACATGGGCTTTATGTATGTAGAAAGCGGTGCCCTAGTTCGTTCTTCATATAAAGCACACAAGCATGCCAAGTGATTGTAGAATCACTTTAGTGTTTCTGTCTCATTGCAATCTTTCCAATTTTTTCTCTCTAGCTCTATATCATTGGATTTTTTAAATCTCTTGTGGGTTTACTGATAGGTAGTTGATTTCTATGAGTTACTTCAGAATCATGATTGAAATATATGATGGAGTCCCGGTTTCTGTTGTATCTTTACAGGGCTTAATTTGAATCATGGTTTACCTTTGTGTAGAAATCTAACCTTATTAATATGTCCAGTTTTATGGATCTTATCTTAGACGAATTACCTAAAAAGGCAAAGAAGGCATTTGAGGAGAATAAAAAATACTTCAAAAAACTTAAGAAAAGAATCCCTAAAAAATTGGATCTTTTGATGCAAGAATTGCATGATAATGAATTTGCTAAAACAAATTGTCTAGACTGTGCTCACTGCTGTAAAACTACGAGCCCCATTTTTACAGAAAAGGATATTTTAAGAATTGCCAAGCATCTTAGAATGAGGCCTCGTAAGTTTTCTGAGCAATATTTACATCGCGATTCCGGTGATTTTATGGTCTTAAAAACAGCTCCTTGTCCATTTTTGGATGAATATGATCATAGCTGTCACATCTACCATGTAAGACCAAAGGCATGCGCAGAGTATCCTCATACCAATCGCAAGAAGTTTATTCAATTAACAGATTTAACGATTAAGAATACAAAGGTGTGTCCTGCGGCTTACAATATTGTGGAGGCGTTAAAACAACGATTTCCTAGATAACTGTTTTTCCTCACATTAGCAGAAAACTATAGATGAACGTTGTATCTTGGAAACTGTTGTGAACTATTTTCAGTCAATCCCTTCTTTGCATAGAAGTATAATTATCGTAGGTGGCATGAGCCTTTTCTAGCTTTTAGAGGGGGGTACTCCCTTTGTATCGGTTTAGTTACCACAAATGGAAACACGCAATTCCCAACATATTTTTTACCTTAACAACGGTAATCATAAATTTCATCTTGGCTTTTTTGTTGTTATCAACTGCGGACTGGGTAAAGGCTTATGATTTTGGATTGATCAATTTGGTTGCCCAGCATGCCCTTGTGGCTATATGTATTACTAGGAGTACTATTTTTAGATTTTTTTTGGGCTTATTTAGCCCATTTGGTAGAACATAAAGTAAGGCCGTTGTGGATGATTCACTTGGTGCATCATACAGATCATAAAGTAGATACAACCACAGCAAATAGACACCATCCATTAGAAAGTATGATTCGGTTTGCTTTTACACTTTTTGGAGTTTTTATCGTGGGAGCCCCCATTGCAGTTGTGATGCTATACCAATCTGTATCGGTTGTCTTGTCTCAGTTTAACCATGCCAATATAAAGATACCTATTGGATTGGATAAACTGTTGAGTTACGTGATTGTTTCTCCTGATATGCATAAAATCCATCATCACAATTTACTGCCATATACAGATTCGAATTATGGAAATATATTTTCGATATGGGATCGGTTATTGGGGACTTATACGTATTTAGACCATGAAAAAATTGTTTATAGTGTGGATACGTTTCCTGATGAAAAAGCCAACAGTAATTTATGGGAATTGCTAAAACAACCATTTCAAAAGTACCGAAAACCAACGAATACTGTTTGAGTTTTACTAGTAGATCAAATAGTTTTTTCGGATCAATTTAAATTGATCTAATGCTTCTTTCCAAGATTGCTTGATCGCTTTTTCGGTGAGTCCTCCTTCTAGTTGTGATTGAAGTTTGTTGGTACCCGCAAGCTTGGTGAAAAATTGATTAAAGAAGTTTTTTGTGGTATTTTGCTCATAGGCTTTGATGAGCCAAGAGAGGTTTAGTGCATTTAATCTTGGAGTTTTTCTTAAGTCTTCACCATAGCAAATCATATATGAGTGCTTTGGATATTTGGCTCCTTGATTAGGACTTGGATTAAAGGAAAATGTGAGGTTATCATCATTTAAGTATGGAGACCCATAAATCTGAAATTGCATGTCCGTTCCTCGACCAGCACTTACGTTGGTTCCTTCAAAAAAACACAGACTTGGATAGAGGTTAATCGCCTGATCATTGGGTAAATTTGGTGAGGGTTTAATGGGGAGGCTGTACCGAGTTTGATGTGTGTAATTCTTAAGGGGAATTACAGTTAATTTTGCTTTGATACCATTAGACAACCATCTCTCTCCATTAATCATTCTTGCATATTCTCCTATGGTCATTCCATAAACAACAGGAACTGGATGCATCCCAACAAAACTCTGATGCTCCTTTGTCAATACAGGACCGTCAATATAATGCCCATTGGGATTGGGTCTGTCAAGAACAACTAAAGGAATATCAGACTCCGAGCAGGCTTCCATGACATAATGAAGTGTAGAGATATAGGTGTAGAATCGCGTTCCCACATCCTGAATGTCAAAGAGTACAAGATCAATATTTTTTAATTGTTCCTTGCTTGGTTTTTTATTTTTTCCGTATAAGGAGATGATTGGTAAACCTGTTGGATAATCAATTCCATCTTCTACCAATTCACCAGCATCAGCTTTTCCACGAAAACCGTGTTCTGGCGCAAAGACCTTTTTTACATGAATACCTAACGAAAGTAGGCTGTCTATTAAATGAACGTATTCTTTGTTTACATTGGATTTTTTGTGCGTATTAAAATTTCTTTTGTTACTGATCACAGAAGTCTGATTTGCAACTACTGCAATCTTCTTCCCCTTCAGCAGGTGAAGGTATGATGCTATCTGGTCTGCGGCGGTCAAAACCTCATTTGTACTGTGTTTTTGTGCGCACGAACTCAGATGAAATACTAAAAATAGTGCAAAGAATAAATACGTATTTTTACATACAGATAACACCATTGAAATTGAATTACGAATTATTTGTAGCCAAACGAATTATTGCTAACAAAGACTATAAAAGTAGTATTTCGTCTTCAATAATAAAAATTGCCATTACAGCAATTGCCCTAGGCTTAATTATCATGATGGTAGCAGTAGCTACAGCCTCTGGATTACAGCAAAAGATTCGTGATAAAATGTCGGGGTTTAAAGGGCATATACAGATTACCAATTACGATAATAATCATTCAGATGTCTCAACAGTACCCATCAGTAAAAATCAGTCATTTTATCCTAGTTTTAGAAATATTGAAGGAATCAAAAATGTTCAGGTTTATGCAAATAAAACTGGTTTAATTAGAACGGAAACTAGTTTTGAAGGAATTGTATTTAAGGGAGTTTCTATCGATTATGATTGGTCGTTTTTTGAAGAATATTTATTAGAAGGTAAACTCCCAAATTTCAATCAAAAAAGAACTAGAGATGTCTTGCTTTCTAGAATGCTCGTAGATCGCTTGCAAGTGCGATTAAATGATACAATACGTATCTCTTTTTTTAAGGCTGATGTGAAGAAACCCCCGAGTACCTACAAACTGGTTATTTCTGGAATTTACCGCACAGGTTTTGTTGAATTTGATAAAAATGTAGTCATTGGTGATCTTCGGGAGGTACAACGTCTTAATAAGTGGGATGCCGATCAAGTTGGAGGTTTTGAGGTATTAATCGATGATTTTGATGAATTACAGGAAAAAAGAAATCATATCTATGGAGCTATCGGTTCCACCTTAGATGCTCAGACCATCGCTTCAAATTATTCCACTATTTTTGAATGGATAGAACTATTTGATAATAACACATGGTTTATCATTTCCATTATGATTTTAGTGGCTGGTATTAATATGATTACTGCATTATTGGTCCTAATTTTAGAGAGGATACCAATGATTGGGATTTTAAAATCACTGGGAAGCACTAACTGGAGCATTCAGAATATATTTCTGTATAATGCTTTGTATTTGATCTTAAAAGGATTGCTTTGGGGAAATGGTATTGGACTTTTAATTCTCTTTTTACAACATCAGTTTGGTATAATCTCTTTAGACCCTGAAAATTACTATGTGTCCAAGGTTCCAGTTTACATTGATTTTCTTTCAATCTTACTCTTGAATTTTGGAACACTAGTCCTGTGTTTTCTCATGCTTATCCTTCCCTCAATGATCATCGCTAAAATACAACCTTCTAAGTCCATTCGATTCGCTTGATGGGTAGCGCTGAGCAATCAATTCAATAACACTAAACAACGCTTGATAATTAGAACGCGATTGGTTTATCGTTAAAATATTTCGTTCCTTTGCACCGCAAAATATTTTGAATGAACTACGCAAAAAATGTACTAGAAACCATTGGAAACACACCGCTGGTAAAACTGAATTCTGTGACCTCTGAAGTAGAAGCTTTGGTGCTTGCCAAGGTAGAAACTTTCAATCCAGGAAACTCAGTAAAAGATCGGATGGCATTAAAGATGGTAGAAGACGCAGAGGCAGATGGAAGACTACAGCCAGGAGGTACTATTGTTGAGGGAACTTCTGGGAATACAGGAATGGGGCTGGCACTAGCGGCTATTGTAAAAGGATATCAATGTATTTTTGTTACAACAGACAAACAGTCTAAAGAGAAGGTAGATATTTTAAGAGCAGTAGGAGCAGAGGTAATCGTTTGTCCCACCAATGTCGAACCTAGTGATGAACGATCCTATTATTCTGTGTCCAAAAGGTTAGGAGATGAGATTCCCAATTCTTGGTATGTTAATCAGTACGATAATCCATCAAATGCCGTTGCTCATTATGAGCAGACAGGTCC
Source organism: Flavobacteriaceae bacterium (assembly GCA_964228785.1). Lineage (GTDB taxonomy): Bacteria > Bacteroidota > Bacteroidia > Flavobacteriales > Flavobacteriaceae > Polaribacter. The sequence goes on along the minus strand of CAXRAW010000103.1, from coordinate 6,488 downwards.
CGAAATTTGGGAGCAGACAGAAGGTAAAGTAACACATTTTGTTGTAGGGGTGGGAACTGGTGGAACCATTTCTGGTACAGCAAAATACTTAAAAGAGAAAAATCCTGATGTAAAAGTTTGGGGAATTGATACTTACGGCTCTGTATTTAAAAAATATCACGAAACAGGAATCTTTGATGAGAATGAAGTATATCCATATATCACTGAGGGAATCGGAGAGGATATCCTTCCAGAGAATGTTGATTTTAGTTTGATTGATGGGTTTACAAAAGTGACTGATAAAGATGCCGCTGTTTACACCAGAAAAATTGCTAAAGAAGAGGGAATTTTTGTGGGGAATTCTGCCGGAGCTGCTGTAAAAGGCTTGTTGCAACTGAAAGATAAGTTCAAGAAAAACGATGTGGTTGTTGTGCTATTTCACGATCATGGGAGCCGATACGTAGGGAAGATGTTTAATGATGATTGGATGCGCGATCGGGGATTTTTGGATGAAGAGGTAACAACAGCAGTAGATTTGGTCAAAGATCGATCGAACAAACCACTAATGACTGTTAGAACAGAGGAACTTGTTTCTCATGCTATTGAACGTATGAGAGAATACAAGATATCACAAATTCCTGTAGAAGATCTTCAAGGGTTTGTTGGGTCGATTGACGAAACCACACTTTTACATCACTTTATTGCCGACAAAAATATTGCCGATAAACCCATTAGAGAGATCATGGGAGCCCCTTATCCCATTGTTTCATCGGGAACTTCTATTGACAGGGTATCAAAATTAATCACCAAAGACAACCAAGCAGTTTTGGTAGATTTGGGTAATGGGAAACATCATATCATTACGAAATACGACATTATTAGTGCAATCTGACTAACTTCCGCACCAAACTTCTATCACCCTATTTTTAGCAGAAGGCAATATTTTATAATAACATCCAGCTTCCTTGTCTTCTGGCCCATATTCGTTTCTGCTTTCATACCAGATGTTTTTTATATCCATGAGATAGGCGTCATTAATGTGTTCAATCCACTTTCGAAGTTCAGTCATTGTAACTTTTGGTAAAATAATTCTTCCTTTTATAGGTTGAGCCTCGCCGCAATTGTGATTTTTTGGGAAGGCTACACAATGTGTCAAATACAATGCCAAAATAAATTATTACTCATATTTATGTTAAATAAATATGATTTTTTCATTTATTTAACATTTAAAGTATTTTTATTAACAAATTGTTAGAGGTTTTGCTTCTTGTAAGCTTTTAAAATAAGTCAAGGTGAGTTTGTAATATACATTCAAAAAAAAGAATTTATGCTATTTTTAGAACTTCAGGAGTTAAAAAAGAAACTGAATGTGTAAAATCACATCAGCATCATTTCAAAAGACGATGGTAGAGGTCTAGGGTATCCTCAATGGTATGATTGATGTGATACACATTATCAATTCGTTTTCTTGCATTCTTGCCCATATCCTCACGAAGGGTGTCATGATTTAGTAGCTTAGAAATTGCCTTTCCAATTAACTTTGGATTTCTTTTAGGAACAGTAATTCCAGAAGAAGAATCAATTAATTCAGTACAGCCACCTGCATCTGTCATAACAATGGGCTTTCCTACGCACATAGCCTCACTAATAGCTCTGCCAAAACCCTCCTCTAAAGACGTTTGTACGTAAATGTCCACACTTTTTAAGATAGCAACTACATCATCCCTTCTTCCTAATAAATGAATATGTTCCCCTAAGGGACTTTGATTTTTCATCTGCTGAAATGTACGGCAGTCGGTTTGATCGCCAATAAGGAGATAATGCACATTTTTTGCAGTTGTAAGGAAATGAGACGATGCTAAAAAATACTTAGTACCCTTTACTTTTCTGTGATTTCCAACTAGGCACACAACCATATCATCCTTGGCAATTCCAAATTCCGTCAAATCCTTTGGAGGAATATTGGCAAACCAGTCCGAATGATAACCCTTAAAAATACGAACAGCTTTCTCCTTACTTTTCCCGAATAGCTGTGCTCTTACATGGGAGTAAACAAAGTTGCTATTGCAAATAACAGCATCCAAATGTGGACTCAAATAAGTAAAATAAGACGATGGATCGTACCAGTGTAGGCTAGAAGAGCCAAAATAAATAACTGATTTTATCGACGTATTTTTTAATACCTGTAAGCCATTTCTTGCAGATTTTCCATCCACAAAATGCACTAAGTCAATTTGATGCTTCTTCAAAAGTGTCTTAAAATCTTTGGCGTATGCTCTATCGATAGATTTCTTAGGAAACACTTTGAGGTAGGAAAGTGAAAGAGTGTTTAAGTGCAATTCCATTTCCGTAGAGAAGTTTCCAATCAAAAGCATGCAAACCCCTTTTTGTTGCAGTCCACTAGCAAGTTCTATTTGTGCTTGCTGGGACACATAAGGCTCGTTTCCTTTAATAACAAATAAGACATTCACTAACGATGAATTTTTTTTGCTTCATTCCAAAAAACATCCATCTCTGTTAAAGACATCTCGGCAAGCTTCTTTCCGTTTCTCTCGGCAGCCTGTTCCAAATACTGGAAACGTTGGATGAATTTCTTGTTCGTACGCTCCAAGGCATTTTCAGGATTTATATCGATAAATCGTGCATAGTTGACCATAGAAAATAAGACATCGCCAAACTCAGACTGTATCTTGTTACGGTTTCCGCTTTTCAGTTCTTCATTCAGCTCAGAAAGCTCCTCTTGAACCTTTTCCCAAACCTGATGAGGCTCTTCCCAATCAAAACCAATACCAGAAACTTTATCTTGAATTCGGTTGGCCTTTACCATAGCTGGTAAACTTTTGGGGACACCCTCTAAAACAGATTTTTTACCCTCCTTTAGTTTAAGCTTTTCCCAGTTTTGTTTTACTTCTTCCTCGTCTTTTACCTGTATATCTCCATAAATATGAGGATGACGTTCAGTAAGCTTGTCTGAAATAGCATGAGCAACATCCGCAATGTCAAAAGATTTTTTCTCAGAAGCAATCTTTGCATAGAAGACGATGTGTAAAAGAAGATCACCTAATTCCTTTTTAATTTCATTCAAATCACCATTGAGAATAGCGTCACCAAGCTCATAAGTTTCCTCAATGGTAAGGTGACGTAAAGACTCTAAAGTTTGCTTTTGATCCCAAGGGCACTTGTCCCTCAAATCATCCATAATATCCAGCAAACGGTTGAAGGCTTTGAGTTGCTGATTTCTTGAATTCATCTATGCGTTATCTGAATCTTCTTGTGACGATTGTACAGCAGAAAAATCCATTCCAGCTAGCACCAGAATATTATACCACTGAATCACTTTTTTAATGTTTGAAGCATAAACCCTATCCGCATCATAGTCTGGCAAAACCTCAGAAAAATAAGCCACTAATTGATGATTACTCTCTTTATGACTTAGCGCTTCTTTACCCTTCTCTTTATCGTAGATTGATTTGAAGACTGTTAGCAAGGGAATCTCCTCCTCATAAGTATAGATAGCAATGTTTTCCAGCAAACTCACATTGCTACTTGTAGTAATGGGGAATCGCTTTTTATCGATGAGAGACTCAACAATAAACCCCGATTTTGTCTGCGATATCGTTAAATACAATCCTGGCTTACCAGAAACAGCAATGATTTTACTAAAATCCATTTATCTTTTTTTTAAGTTAGGAAATCGCATTCTATAATCAACTTGTATTTTTCCAGTTGATATTTTTTCCAATTTCTTTTTTATAATTCTCTTCTTAAGTGAAGACAACTTATCGGTAAATAAAATTCCTTCAAGATGATCATACTCATGCTGAAAAACCCTTGCTGCAAGACCCGTAAGTGTTTCTGTATGTCTTACGAAGTCTTCGTCATCATATTCAAACGTTACTGATGCCTTCCTAAATACATCCTCACGAACATCAGGAATACTCAAACACCCCTCATTAAATACCCATTCGTTCCCCTCTTCCTTAATCACTTTTGGATTCATAAAAACTTTATTAAAATGCTTGAGTTGTATTCTATCCGATTCCAAAAGATCTTCATCCTCGGCAAAAGGAGTAGCGTCAATGACAAAAAGTCGAATCGATTTTCCTATCTGTGGAGCTGCAATACCCACACCAGAAGCATGATACATAGTCTGTTTCATATTGGAAATCAATTCCTTAAGACCAGGATAATCAGCGTCAATCTCCTTAGCTACTTTCCTCAATACAGGGTCGCCGTAGGCAACAATAGGTAAAATCATAAAATCACTTTATTTCTCAGCAAAAGTACAAAGTTTGTCGTGAATTTATCTTGACTTTTTTATTTACTACACGATGTGGATTGTAAGAAATACGTTAGTGTCAATTTCATTTATGAGTCATTCTTTTCTTGATCTTGCTAAATTCAGCTTTTACAGAGACTTTGAAACTCAGTTCTGGTAATACCCAATTTGTTATACAGATGTTTATTACCCTTTCCTGCCAAACTCGTTTCAGTATCTCCTAACATCAAACACATAAGATTCTTGAACCTAGTCATGCTAAACCTGTCTTAATTCTCCTATTTTCTATACAAATAAGATTGCAAGATAATAGTGGCACTAATTTCATCAACCAATCCCTTATTTCTTCGCTGCTTTTTTTTAAGACCACTATCAATCATCGTTTGAAAAGCCATCTTAGAAGTAAACCGCTCATCCTGTCTACAAATGGGAATATCAGGAAACGTCTCAGAAAGCCGTTTAAGAAACGGTTGGATCAAACGCTCACTTTCACTATGCTCATTATTCATTTGTCTAGGCTCGCCTACAACAAAAAGATCAATCTTTTCTCTAGAGCAATAGTTCACTAAAAAAGACAGAAGCTCATCAGTATGCACCGTAGTCAGTCCAGAGGCGATAATCTGCAATTCATCAGTGACAGCAATTCCCGTTCTTTTCTGACCAAAATCAATCGCTAAAATGCGTCCCATTTAAAAGTAATTTGCAACAAAAATAAGAATTTTAAGGGCGTTCCCTTTCAGGTCGCGCTATCCGCTATATCTTTTTTGCCAAACATTACATAATTGTCAAACACACTCACCAATTACAGGCTGTTTAATACTGATTTCAAAGATGATAAGAAAAGCAAAAAAGGATGCCGCTGTTATCGCTAACGCAGCATTCAAAATACATTTAAAATCAACGATAACCTAGCATCAATCGTTACTCATCATAATCTTATTTGATGTTGGATCATGTCATCAACAAGAATTTTTAATGGCATTGTAAACCTGACGGTAATAGTCATGAAATTGAGGAAGCAGTACATTTTCAAGACTCCCTGTATTGGTTAAAATTTCCAAATCAAATAACTGTAGACCAGCCACTTCCTCCTCTTGTAGATTCAATTGATTAACAGAAACTTTGAGTTTTGCAATAAACACATGATGAATTTCATTATCCTGAATTCCATTTGCATGCCTAACCTGATGTTTCCTTGTCCCTATTTTGATCAAATCAGAAGAAGACAACACCAATCCAATTTCCTCAAATGCTTCTCTCAATGCAGCATCCAAGACGCTTTCCCCTGCGGTAATATGACCAGCTACAGAAATATCCCATAAATTAGGAAAGACGTTTTTATTTGGAGAGCGCTTTTGCAAAAGAATTTTGTTATGCTCGGTAAACAGCCATACGTGAACAGTCGCATGAAAATAGCCATTCTTGTGAGCAACCGATTTTAAGCAGCGTCTACCAGTGGGATTTCCCTCTGCATCCAAAATATCTACAAGTTCGTCCAAAACATTAAAAGCTAAAAAAGAAATAAGGTTGAACAAAGTGTTGCTTTATTCCTTACACAGAAAACAAAATAAAAGAATCGAAATATCACAATAATATGGTTAGAACATCAACCATTTAAAGAAATTCTTCAATCAAAATAGGAAAATCGATCACCAGATTGTATATTCAAAAGACTCTCATAAATCAACTGAATCACATGCTCTACATCATCCATATGAACCATTTCCACAGTCGTATGCATATATCTTAGAGGCAAAGAAATTAAAGCAGAGGCCACACCACCATTACTGTATGCAAAAGCATCAGTATCTGTTCCCGTAGCTCTGGATAATGCAGAGCGCTGAAAAGGAATCTTGTGTTGCTCAGCAGTATCTATAATAAGGTCCCTTAGTTTTTGTTGAACAGCGGGAGCATAGGCAATTACGGGCCCATCGCCACACTTTACGGCACCCTCCTTCTTTTGGTTGATCATTGGGGTTGTTGTATCATGAGTCACATCTGTAACAATTGCAGCATTGGGCTTAATCGTCTCAGTAATCATCTCAGCACCACGTAACCCTATTTCTTCCTGTACAGAATTAGTGATGTACAGTCCAAAAGGAAGCTTTTTACCGCTCTCATGTAAGAGTCTAGCCACCTCGGCAATCATAAAACCTCCCATTCTATTATCAATAGCACGACAAACAAAGTTTTTTTTATTTAAAATATGAAACTCATCAGGATATGTAAT